>NZ_CP045245.1:1555125-1866150 GCF_009720485.1 Cellulomonas sp. JZ18
GGGGCGAGGACTCCGGGTACGCGAGCTTCCGCTCGCAGGTGTGGAACCGCTGGCCGACCGCGGGCCCGACGGCGCCGTTCGGCGACGCCGCCGGCTACCGCCGGGTGGTGGAGGAGCTGCTGGCGACGGGCGCGGCGCTCGACCACGGGATGCTCTACTTCGACGCCCGCCTGTCGCACCGGTACCCGACGGTCGAGATCCGCGTCGCGGACGTGTGCCTGCGCGCCGACGACGCGGTGCTCGTCGCGGCACTCGCCCGCGGGCTGGTCGAGACGGCCGCGCGCGAGGCGGCGGACGGCGTGCCCCCGCTCGTCGACCGCGTCGAGCGGCTGCGCGCGGCGACGTGGCGCGCCGGTCGGTCGGGCCTGTCGGGCGACCTCGTGGCGCCGCCGGCGTTCACGCCCGCGCCGGCCCGCGAGGTCGTCCGGGCGCTGCTGGACCACGTGCGGCCCGCGCTCGACGAGGCGGGCGACACCGCGCGGGTCGAGGAGCTCCTCGACGCCCTGTGGGTCCGCGGGACCGGTGCGGTGCAGCAGCGCGCCTGGTGCCGTGCGGGCGGCCTGCGCGCGGTGGTGGACGGCGCGGTGGCGGCGACGGCGGAGTGAGCACGGCTCCTCCGCCGTCGCCGCCACCGCGGTGACTCAGGCCTGCGCGCGGGTCCAGACGGTCGTCGCGGCCGGCACGGTCGGCGCCTGCGCGGTGCCGCCGAGCGGGCCCGAGGCGAGCAGGACCTCGGTGCCCCCGGGCAGGGCCACCTCGTCGTCGCCGAGGTTCGCCACGACGACGACGTCCCGGTTCGCGAACCGCAGCACGTGCGGGTCCTCGTCGAGCCAGCGCAGGTCGCCCGTGCCGAGCTGCTCGGCGCGGCGCAGCGCGAGCGCGGCGCGGTACATCTCGTAGGTCGACCCGGCGCGGCCGCGCTGACGGTCGGCCGCGAGCGCGGCCCACTCGGCCGGCTGGGGCAGCCAGGCGGCCCCCGTGGGCGAGAAGCCGAGCGCGGGTGCGTCGCCCTCCCACGGCAGCGGGACGCGGCAGCCGTCGCGGCCGCGCTCGACGCCGCCCGTGCGGAAGAACGCGGGGTCCTGGCGCAGGTGGTCCTCGAGCGCGGTGTGGTCGGGCAGGCCGAGCTCCTCGCCCTGGTAGACGTACGCCGACCCGGGCAGGCCGAGCATGAGCAGCGAGGCCGCGCGCGCCCGGCGCAGCCCGAGCTCGGCGTCCGGCTGCTCGTCGCCGTGGCCGATGCCGTTGGGGCGGTGCGTGGGGTCGCTCAGGCCCATGCGGGACGCGTGCCGCACGACGTCGTGGTTGGACAGCACCCACGTGGTGGGTGCACCGACGGCGTCGTTCGCCGCGAAGGACGCGCCGATGACGCGGCGCAGGGCGGGACCGTCCCAGCCGGCGGCCAGGAACGCGAAGTTGAACGCCTGGTGCATCTCGTCGGGGCGCACGTAGCGGGCCAGGCGCGACAGGGGCTCGACCCACGCCTCGGCGACCATGGCGCGGTCGCCGTCGTACTCGTCGAGGACGCTGCGCCACGCGCGGTAGATCTCGTGGACGCCGTCCTGGTCGAACATCGGGCCGTGGTTGCCGGAGCCGCTGACGGCGTCCTCGTCGTCGGTGCCCTCGATCATCGAGACGTGGCCGTCCCAGTCGGGCAGGCCCGCCTGCTTGACCATGCCGTGCGCGACGTCGACGCGGAAGCCGTCCACGCCGCGGTCGAGCCAGAACCGCAGGATCTGCTCGAACTCGGCGCGGACCTCGGGGTTCTCCCAGTTCAGGTCGGGCTGCTTGCTGTCGAACAGGTGCAGGTACCACTGCCCGGGCGTGCCGTCCGGGTCGGTCGTGCGGGTCCAGGCGGGCCCGCCGAAGATGGAGTCCCAGTTGTTCGGGGGCAGCTCGCCGTGCTCGCCGCGCCCGTCCCGGAAGACGTAGCGGTCGCGCTCGGGGGAACCGGGGCCGGCCGCGAGGGCCGCCTGGAACCACACGTGCTCGTCGCTGGTGTGGTTGGGCACGAGGTCGACGACCACGCGCAGCCCGAGCTCGTGGGCGCGGGCGATGAGCGCGTCCGCGTCGGCGAGCGTGCCGAACAGCGGGTCCACGTCGCGGTAGTCCGCGACGTCGTAGCCGGCGTCCGCCTGGGGGGAGCGGTAGAACGGCGAGAGCCAGACGGCGTCCACGCCGAGCTCGGCGAGGTGGTCCAGGCGCGCGGTGATGCCCGGCAGGTCGCCCACGCCGTCGCCCGAGGCGTCGGCGAACGAGCGGGGGTACACCTGGTAGATGACGGCGTGGCGCCACCAGGGGCCGGCGGGGTCCTCGGCGCGGTGCGCGAGCGCGGCGTCGGGGAGGGCGTCGATGGTCACAGGTCGACCTTCCAGTGGTGGGTGCGGTGCAGGGGGACGGACGTCGTCCGC
Source organism: Cellulomonas sp. JZ18 (assembly GCF_009720485.1). NCBI lineage: Bacteria > Bacillati > Actinomycetota > Actinomycetes > Micrococcales > Cellulomonadaceae > Cellulomonas > Cellulomonas sp. JZ18. The sequence continues at coordinate 1,557,537 of NZ_CP045245.1, forward strand.
TCGGGGGCCGGACGCGCACGGGTGCGCTCCGGACGGGGAGGGGTGCGGCGGGGCCGCGCGCGTCAGAGGGCCGCGGCTGCCGCGTCGGCAGGCGCCGCCGACCGCTCGGCGGGCGCCGAGCCGGTGGACCCGCGCACGACGAGCTCGGGGTGGAAGAGCAGCTCGGCACGTTCGGCGAGCGTGCCCTTGATCTCGCCGACGAGCGCCGAGACCGCGGCGTGCCCCATGGCGGCGACGGGCTGGCGCACGGTCGTCAGGGGCGGGTCGGTGAACGCGATGAGCGGCGAGTCGTCGAAGCCGACCACGGAGACGTCGTCGGGCACGGACAGCCCCAGGGTGCGGGCCGCGCGGACGGCGCCCAGCGCCATCATGTCCGAGCCGCAGATGACGGCCGTGTGGCCCGAGCGCAGCAGCTGGGTGGCGGCGGCGTGCCCGCCCTCGACCGTGAACAGCGTCGAGACGACGTGCGGCTCGGGGTCGTCCACGCCGGCGTGCCGGGCGAGCAGGTCGACGAACGCGTCGCGCTTGCGCTGGGACGGCACGAACCGGGTCGGCCCGATGGCCAGGCCGATGCTGCGGTGGCCGAGCGACCACAGGTGCCGGAACGCCTGGTCCATGGCGGCGGAGTCGTCGGTGGAGACGGCCGGCGCGTCGACGCCCTCGGCGAAGCCGTTGACGAGCACGACCGGGACGCCGCGTCCGCGCAGGCGGTGGTAGCGGTCCTTGCTGGCGGTGGTGTCGGCGTGCAGGCCGGACACGAAGACGATGCCGTCGACGCCGTGCTCGAGCAGCAGCTCGACGTACTGGTCCTCCGTGGTGCCGCCGGGGGACTGCGTGCACAGCAGCGGGGTGTAGCCGCGGTCGGTGAGCATCGTCTCGATGACCTGCGCGAAGGCGGGGAACACGGGGTTGCTGAGCTCCGGCACGACCAGGCCGACGAGGCCGGCCGAGCGCATGCGCAGCTTCTCGGGGCGCTCGTAGCCGAGCACGTCGAGGGCCGCGAGCACCGCCTGCCGCGCCTGTGCGGACACGCCGTGCTTGCCGTTGAGCACGCGCGACACGGTCGCGGTGCTCACCCCCGCCTGCTCGGCGAGGTCGGTCAGCCGGGTACGCACAGGCGGCAGCGTAGTAGGGGACACGGGACCTCCTCGTCCTCCGCACGGCGGTCGCGCGACGGCTGCCCTTGAAAGTGATGCCTGAAAGTTACCGTAACGAGTTGCAGCACCAGTCGCAAACGTCGTACGTTCCGGGCACCAGGCCAGCGTCGGCACCGCCGCCGCATGGCGACGGCACCCGATCAACCAGGAGATGAACGATGCGACGGAGCATCCCGGCCGTGGCGGCCACGCTCGGCCTCGCGCTCACCCTCGCCGCGTGCAGCGGCGGCGGTTCGGCCGGCCCCGAGGCCACGACGTCGGCCACCGCCGGCGGTGGCGGCAGCAGCGACCTCGTCGTCTGGGTCGACGAGACCCGCCAGGCGGCCGTCGAGGAGGCCGCCTCGGCGTTCGAGGAGGAGAACGACGTCACGGTCGAGGTCGTCCTCAAGAACTTCGAGGACATCCGGACGGACTTCCTCGCCCAGGTGCCCACCGGCGAGGGGCCCGACATCACCGTCGGCGCGCACGACTGGCTGGGTGAGCTGACGCAGAACGGCGTCGTCGCGCCGATCGAGCTGGGCGACCGCACCGCCGACTTCGAGCAGGTCGCGGTCGAGGCGTTCACGCAGGACGGTCAGGTCTACGGCCTGCCGTACGCGATCGAGAACATCGCGCTCATCCGCAACACCGCGCTCGCGCCCGCCGCACCCGCCACGTGGGACGAGGCCGTCGCCGCGGGCCGCGCCGCCGGCACGCCGTACCCGGTCCTCATCCAGACCGGCACCGAGGGCGACCCGTACACGTACTACCCGCTGCAGACGTCGTTCGGTGCGCCCGTGTTCGCGCAGAACGAGGACGGCTCGTACTCGCCGGAGCTCGCGATGGGCGGCGCGCCCGGGCAGGCGTTCGCGCAGTGGCTGCAGGCGCAGGGCCAGGCCGGTGTCCTGAAGACCGACATCACGTACGACATCGCGGTCGAGGCGTTCAAGAACGGCGAGTCGCCCTTCATCATCGGCGGCCCGTGGATGCTCGAGCAGTTCGAGGGCCTGGACCTGTCGATCGACCCGATCCCGTCGGCCGGTGGCCAGCCCGCGCAGCCGTTCGTCGGCGTCCAGGGCTTCTACGTCTCCGCGCAGAGCGAGAACGCGCTGCTCGCCAACGACTTCCTCGTGAACTTCATCGCCACGGACGAGGCGCAGCTCGCGCTGTACGAGGCGGGCAACCGCCCGCCGGCCCTGACGTCGGCCGCCGAGACCGCGTCGGAGGACCCGGTCACCGCCGGCTTCGCCGCCGTCGGCGCCGAGGCCGTGCCGATGCCGTCGATCCCCGAGATGGGCTCCGTGTGGGCCTTCTGGGGCGTCACCGAGGCGAACATCCTCTCCGGTGCGGCCGAGCCGGTCGCCGCCTGGGACAAGATGATCGCCGACATCCAGGGCGCCATGGGCTCCTGACCTCGCACCACGGCAGCGCGCCGCACGGTCCCGCACCGTGCGGCGCGTCCGCCGCGGGCGCGCGCACCGCCTCCCCGGTGGCGCCGCCCGTCCCCGGGGCGTGAGGACGCGCCCGCCACTGCGTACGGAGGCCCGATGTCCACCCAGTCCACCCTCGACGACACCTCGACCGCCGCCGGCGACGGCGACGCGCCGGGCCGGCCGCGGCGGCGCCTGCGGTCACCGGGCGTCCCGCACGCGTCGGGCACGACCGGCGGCCTCGTCGCCAAGCTCGTGCTCATGGCGGTCGTCAACGCCTTCGGGGTGTTCGCGATCCTCGCGGCCTGGAACGAAGGGTCCTACGGGATCCTCGCGGCGATGGTCGCCCTGCTCGTCGCGGCCGACTGGGTCTACTTCTCCCGGCGCACCCTGCCGCTGAAGTACGTGCTGCCGGGGCTCGCCTTCCTGCTCGTCTTCCAGGTGTACGTGGTCGCGTACACCGGCTGGGTCGCCTTCACGAACTACGGCGACGGCCACAACTCGACCAAGGAGCACGCGATCGAGGCGCTGCTCGTGCAGAACGAGCGCCGCGTGGAGGGCTCCGCGACCTACCCGATCACGGTCCTCGAGCGCGACGGCGAGCTGGGCTTCGCGGTGGTCGACGAGGACGGTGACGTCCGGGTCGGCACGGCGGAGGAGCCGCTGGCGCCCGTCGACGGCGCGACGCTCGACGGCGACGCCGTGACCGCGGTGCCCGGTGCCGAGCTGCTCGACCGGCGCCAGGTGCTCGAGCGCCAGGACGAGGTCACCACCCTGCGCGTCCCGTTCTCGGACGACCCGGAGGACGGCTCGATCCGCACGCAGGACGCGCGCACCGGCTACGTGTCCACCTCGACGCTCGAGTACGACGCCGAGGCCGACACGATGACCGACGTCACGACCGGCACGGTGTACTCGCCGAGCGACGACGGCTGGTTCGTCTCCCCGGGCGGGGAGCGGCTCAACGTCGGCTGGCGGGTCGCGGTCGGGTTCGACAACTTCTCGACGGCGTTCGGCGACAGCCGGTACGCGGGCCCGTTCCTCAAGGTCCTCGCGTGGACGTTCGCGTTCGCGATCCTGTCGGTCGTCACGACGTTCCTGCTGGGGCTGTTCCTGGCGATCACGTTCAACGACACGCGCCTCGGCGGGCGCCGGATCTACCGGACCCTGCTGATCTTCCCGTACGCGATCCCCGGCTTCCTCGCGGCGCTGCTGTGGTCCGGGATGCTCAACCGGTCGTTCGGGTTCGTCAACCAGGTGCTGCTCGGCGGTGCGGACGTGCCGTGGCTCACCGACCCGTGGCTGGCCAAGCTGTCGGTCCTGCTGGTGAACCTGTGGCTGGGCTTCCCGTACATGTTCCTCATCTGCACGGGCGCCCTGCAGTCGCTGCCCGGTGACGTGATGGAGGCGGCGAAGGTCGACGGCGCGGGCCGCTGGCGCACGTGGCGCTCGGTGACGCTCCCGCTGCTGCTCGTCGCGACGACGCCGCTGCTCATCTCGTCGTTCGCCTTCAACTTCAACAACTTCACGCTCATCTACATGCTCACCAACGGCGGGCCGCGCTTCGCGGACGCGTCGGTGCCGCTGGGGCACACGGACATCCTCATCTCGATGGTGTACTCCGTGTCCGGCCTCGACGGCACGGCCGCCAAGAACTACGGCCTGGCCAGCGCCCTGTCGATCGTCATCTTCGCGATCGTCGCGACGATCTCGGCGATCACCTTCAAGCGCACGAAGCAGTTCGAGGAGATCAGCTGATGGCCACCACGTCCGCCGCACCGCGCGTCCGGCCGTCCGCCGCGCGCACCGGGCAGCCGCGCATGTCGCCGCGCCGGTGGTTCTCCGAGCTCGGCTGGCGCCACCTCGTCGGCGTCGTCGCCGTGGTCTTCGCGATGTTCCCCATCGTGTACGTCGTCTCGGCGGCGCTGTCCGAGGGCGGCACGCTGACCGGGTCCAACCGCCTCTTCGGGGAGGTGTCGGGCTCGAACTTCTCCGCGCTCGGCGACTCGCTGTTCTGGACGTGGCTCGGCAACACGCTGCAGATCGCGATCGCCACCGGCGTCGGCACGGTGCTCATGGGTGCCGCCGCGGCGTACGCGTTCTCGCGGTTCCGCTTCCGCGGCCGCCGGGCCGGCCTGACGGCCCTGCTCGTGATCCAGATGTTCCCGCAGATGCTCGCGTTCGTCGCGATCTTCCTGCTGCTCATCGGCCTCGGCAACGTCATGCCCGTGCTCGGCCTGAACAGCAAGCTCGCGCTCATCGCCGTGTACCTCGGCGGCGCGCTGGGCGTGAACACGTTCCTCATGTACGGGTTCTTCAACACCGTCCCGCGCGAGCTCGACGAGGCGGCGAAGCTCGACGGCGCCACGCACGCGCAGATCTACTGGACGATCATCCTGCGGCTCGTCACGCCGATCCTCGCGGTCGTCGCGCTGCTGTCGTTCATCAGCACGTTCGGCGAGTTCATCATCGCCCGCCTGGTGCTGCAGTCGGAGCGCAACTGGACCGTCGCGGTCGGCCTGTACGGCTGGGTGTCGTCGCTGCTCGAGGCGAACTGGGGCCTGTTCGCCGCCGGTGCGGTCATCTCCGCGCTGCCGGTGCTGCTGCTCTTCCTGTTCCTGCAGAAGTACATCGTCGGCGGCCTGACGGCCGGCTCGGTCAAGGGATGAGCGCGTCGCACCACGGGGCGCAGCCGGTCCCGCACCTGCTCGACGACGCCCACCACGACGGGTCCGAGCTGTACGTGCCGGCGGGCACGCCGTCCCTCGGGGACGACGTGCCGGTCCGGGTCCGGGTGCCGGAGGGCGCGCCGGAGCGGGCGGTCTGGGTACGGGTCGTGCGGGACGGCGAGCCGACGATGGTCCCGGCGCGGATCGACCGGACGGCGGACGGGGAGCGCTGGTACGTCGCCGACGTCCGCGTGCACAACCCGGTCACCGGGTACCGCGTGCTCCTCGACGAGCCCGGCGGGTACCGCTGGCTGAACGGTCGCGGCACGTGGCGGCGCGACGTCACCGACGCGGCCGACTTCCGCCTCTCGGTGCACGACGAGGCACCGGCGTGGATGCACGACGCGGTCGTCTACCAGGTGTTCCCGGACCGGTTCGCCCGCTCGTCCGGCGGCGTCGGCGCGCCCGACGACGTCCCGGGCTGGGCCACGCCGATGGCGTGGACCGACGAGCCCGTGGCGACCGGCGACACCGGCCGCCAGCTCGCCGGCGGCGACCTGCGCGGCATCGAGCAGCGGCTCGACCACCTGCAGCGCCTCGGCGTCGACACGCTGTACCTGACGCCCGTCTTCCCGGCGCGCTCCAACCACCGCTACGACGCGACGAGCTTCGACCGGGTCGACCCGATCCTCGGCGGCGACGACGCGCTCGCGTCCCTGTCCGCGGCGCTGCACGCGCGCGGCATGCGCATCGTCGGCGACCTCACGACGAACCACACGGGGGACGGCCACGAGTGGTTCGCGCGGGCCCGCGCCGACCGGTCGAGCGAGGAGGCCCGCTTCTACTACTGGACGGACGAGGAGCCCGGGTACGTCGGGTGGCTCGGGCACGCGTCCCTGCCGAAGCTGAACTACGGCGCGCCCGGGCTCGCGCAGCGGCTCGTCGACGGCCCCGACTCCGTCGTCGCCCGGTGGCTGCGGCCCCCGTTCGCGCTGGACGGCTGGCGCATCGACGTCGCGAACATGACCGGCCGGTACGCCGCCGACGACTACACGCACGACGTCGCGCGGATGGCGCGCACGACGATGCGGGCCGAGAACCCTGACGCCGTGCTCGTCTCCGAGCACTTCCACGACGCGGGCGGCGACATGTCGGTCGGCGGCTGGCACGCGAACATGAACTACTCCGCGTTCAGCCGCCCGCTGTGGACGTGGCTCGGCGACCCGTCCTCCGGGCTGACGACCCTCGGCCTCGGCGTGCCGCTGCCGCGGCGCGGGGGAGCGGCCACGGTCGCCACCATGCGCGAGTTCGACGCGGCGGTCCCGTGGGCGGTGACGGCGCACCAGTGGAACATGCTCGGGTCGCACGACACCGCGCGGATCCGCACGGTCGTGGGGTCCGCCGAGCTGCAGGAGGTCGCGGCCGGGGTCCTGTTCACCTACCCGGGGACGCCGGTGGTCTTCGCGGGCGACGAGGGCGGAGTCACCGGCACGACCGGCGAGCACGCGCGCGTGCCCATGCCGTGGCAGGACGTGGACGCCGGCGGCGGTCCGCGCTGGGACGCCGCGACGTTCGACCTGTACCGGCGCCTCATCGCGCTGCGCCGCTCCTCGCGGGCGCTGCGCGAGGGCGGGCTGCGGTGGGCGTTCGCGGACGACGACGCGGTCGGCTACCTGCGCGAGACGCACGACGAGCGCGTGCTCGTCGTCGCCGCCCGGGCGCCGTGGGCCGGGACCGTGCTGCCCGGGCGGCTGCTCGCACCCGGCGCGCGGCCCGAGGTCCTGCACGGGAGCGGGACGATCGACCTGCGTCCCGACGGACTGCACGTGCCCGGGGACGGCCCCGGCGTGCACGTGTGGCGACTGGCGTGAGGCGGCGGGGCACGACCGCCGCCTCACGCCCGCGTCGGCGCCCCGAACTACGCTGGGCGGCGTGACCACGCTCGACGACCTCGCCCGCCTGCGCGCGGACGGCGACGGCTACGTCGACGCCGACCGCGAGCGCTGGGTGCCCGAGGGCGCGAAGAACGCCGAGCGGACGCCGTTCGAGCGGGACCGCGCCCGCCTCGTGCACTCCTCGGCGCTGCGCCGGCTCGGCGCCAAGACGCAGGTGCTCGGGCCGTCCTCCGACGACTTCGTCCGCACGCGCCTGACGCACACGCTCGAGGTGGCGCAGGTCGGGCGTGAGATCGCCAAGGCGCTGGGCTGCGACCCCGACGTCGTCGACACCGCGTGCCTGGCGCACGACCTGGGGCACCCCCCGTTCGGCCACAACGGCGAGCGTGCGCTCGCGGGCCTGGCGCGCGGCATCGGCGGTTTCGAGGGCAACGCCCAGACGCTGCGCCTGCTGACGCGGCTCGAGCCGAAGGTCGTCGGACCGGACGGGCGCTCGGTCGGCCTGAACCTGACGCGCGCGAGCCTGGACGCCTCCGTCAAGTACCCGTGGGGGCACGGCGAGGGCCCCGTGAGCGCGGCGACGGGCCGGCCGACGCACAAGTTCGGCGTCTACGCGGACGACCTGCCGGTCTTCGCGTGGCTGCGGCGCGACGCCCCGGACCGCCGCAAGTGCCTCGAGGCGCAGGTGATGGACCTCGCGGACGACATCTCCTACTCCGTGCACGACGTCGAGGACGCGGTGGTGGGCGGCCGGTTCGACCTCGACGTGCTCACCGTCCCCGACGAGCGGGCGCGCATCGTCGAGGCCGTCGAGACCTGGTACGGCGACCAGGTCGACGCCGCCGGCCTCGAGGGCGCCATGGACCGGCTCGTCGCCGCGCGCCTGTGGGAGCCCGGCTTCGACGGGTCGCGGGGAGCGCTCGCGGGGCTGAAGGACGCGACGAGCCAGCTCATCGGCCGGTTCGCGAAGGCGGCGCAGCGCACGACGCGCGAGCGCTACGGGCCGGGCCCGCTCACGCGGTACGCCGCCGAGCTCGTCGTGCCGGTCGAGACGGTCGCCGAGATCCTCGTGCTCAAGGGCCTGGCCGTCGCGTACGTCATGGCGCCGCGCGAGCTGGAGCCGCTGTACCAGCGGCAGCGGGAGGTGCTGGCCGACCTGGTCGAGGTCCTGGCGGACCGGGCGCCGAACGCGCTGGAGCCGACGTTCGCCGCGGACTGGGAGGCGGCGTCGGGCGACGCGGAGCGCCTGCGGGTCGTCGTGGACCAGGTGGCGTCGCTGACGGACGTGTCCGCGCTGGCGCTGCACGCGCGGCTCGTCCGCCCGCCCCGGCACTGACGCACCGGGGCGGACGGGACGGGTCGTCCGTCAGTCGGCCGCACCCAGGGGCCACACGGGCCGCACCTCGATCCGCCCCGCCCGCGCCATCGGGTGGGCGGCCGCGACCGCGATCGCCTCGTCCAGGTCGGCGCACTCGATCACGTCGTACCCGGCGATCGTCTCCCGCGTCTCGGCGAACGGCCCGTCGGTGACGAGCAGCTCGTCGCCCCGGCGACGCACGGTCGTCGCGGCCTCCACGGGACGCAGGCGGTCGCCGTGCTTCCACACGCCACGCGCGTCGACGTCCGCGCCCCACGCCTCGATGTCCACGTCACCGGGCTGCGGCGGCTCGCCCTCGGGGTCGGTGCAGATGAAGAGCATGTACTCCACGGTGTCCTCCTGGTCGGCGCCGGGCCCTGTCGGCCCGGACGCAGCCACGACGTGCGGCCGCCCCCGCATTCGACACCGGGCGCCGGGCGCGGCGCACCTGCGCTCCCGCGGCGCGGTCCTGCCCCGCGCCCGGCCGACGCGGGCGCTGCGCGGGGCGTCGTCGGCGTGGGCACGTGCGTCGCGGTCGTCGGGGACAAAGGCGACGCCGGGCCCGGCGCGCGAGAAATCGCCCTGTGCCGCGCGTCACGCCGAATTGTGCTGGTCTGCCCGGCGCATTCTGTCGGGAATGGGCGACGGGGAGGGCGTGGTGGTGACCGTGGCAGTCAGGGCGGGTCTGCGACAGGGTGGGGGAGCGCGAAGGTGCAGGTCGCAGCGCCTGTGACGTGGGTCTCGGCGCCGCGGGCGGCGAGGTGGCGGGACGCCGACGCACTTTCGTCCATTTCGTTCCGACATGGGGCGTGACGTGCGCGGGTGCATTTCTTCGCGTGGGTGCTAGCACCCACGCGTCCGCCGGGAGTGCCTATATGTTCGGCGCGCCCCGAGCACCAGGCGAAAGCCTGCGGGGGCCCGATCCCGTGCCATTCCAGGAGTTCTCGTGCCACGTCGCCACCCGCAGTACCGCAGGTTGTCCCTCGCCCTCGCCGGTGCCCTCGCGGTCGTGGGCCTCGGCGCCGCCGCGACCCCGACGGTCGCCGCGCCGGCCCCCGGCGCCTCGGTGCTCTCGACCGCCGGCACCGACTTCTGGGTGACGTTCAGCCGGAACGCCAACCCCCCGACGGTCCAGGTCTTCGTCACCGGCGCGACGACCACGGGCACGGTGACGTGGCCCGGCGCCGCGCCGGCGCCGTTCACGACGACCGAGGGCCAGGTCACGGTCCTCGACGCGCCGGCCGGCTACGCCGCGGCGATCCAGGCGATGGGCTCCGACGGCACCTTCGCGACCGGCGTGCACGTGCAGACCGAGGCGCCGGTGACGGTGTACGGGCTGAACTACGGCGGCTCGTCGTCGGACGGCTTCGTGGCCTCGCCCGTGCCGGCCCTCGGCACCGACTACCGCGTGCTCTCGGTCCCCACGACCATCGGCGACTACGGCTCCCGGGTCACGGTGGTCGGCACGCAGGACGACACCGAGGTCACCGTCGTCCCGGCGAGCGCGCTCGCCGACCGGACGGCCGGCACCCCGTACACCGTCACCCTCGACGCGGGCCAGGTGTACTCGCTGGCGGGCACGCGCAGCGGCGACGACGTCAGCGGCACCACCGTCTCGGCGTCCGCGCCGGTCGCGGTGTTCGCGGGCGCCGACTGCGTGAACATCGGCCTGGGCGCGTGCGACCTGGTGACCGAGCAGATGTGGCCGGTCGACCAGTGGGGCACGTCCTTCATCCTGTCCCGCTTCCGCTCCGAGAGCGGCGGCAACCCGGTGCGCGTGCTCGCCGACCGCGACGGCACGGAGCTGCGGGTCGACGGTGCGGTCGTCGCGACCCTCGACGCCGGCGAGATCTGGGACGGCACCCTCATGACGGCCGGGGGCAACTCCGCGGCCGTCGTGACGGCCGACCAGCCGGTGCTCGTGAGCCAGCAGATGGTCAGCGGGCAGTACGTGCAGGACGGCCGGACCACGTCGGGCGACCCGGCCACGATGCTCGTCCCGCCGTACCAGCAGTTCCTCGACCGCTACACGTTCTCCACGCCCGCCGGCCGCTTCTCCTTCAACGCGATCAACGTCGTGGTCCCGACCGCGCAGCTCGGGTCGTTCCGGCTCGACGGCGCCCCGGTCGACGCGGCGCAGTTCGCGCCCGTCGCGGGCACGACGTTCTCGGCCGCGCAGCTGCTCGTCGCGGACGGCACCCACACGGTGAGCGCCGACGCCCCGTTCGGCGCGTTCGCCTACGGCGCGAACAACTTCAACTCCTACGCCTACGCGGGCGGCGCCGGCCTGACGCCGGTCGGCCGCGTCGCGCGGGTCGCGCCCGTGGACCCGGACGCCGTGCCGACGTCGGGCCGCCCGGACGAGGAGGTCTGCGTCCCGGTGGTCGTGCAGGACGCCGACGGCGAGCCGGTCGCGGGCGTGCGCGTCGACCTGGCCGTGGCCGGCGCGAACGCGGGTGCGACGGACACCCGCAACACCGACGCGGACGGCCGCGCCTCGCTCTGCTACACCCCCACGGAGCTCGGCGAGGACGTCCTGACCGTGACCTCGGGCACCGCCGACGCGCAGTTCACCGTCGTCGTCACGAGCGCGCCGGAGATCAGCACCACCGACCTCGGCGTCCTCGTCGTCGGCCGCCCGGCCGCCGTGGCCGTGCGCGCCGTCGGCACGCCGGCGCCGACGTTCGCCGTCACCGCGGGCGCCCTGCCCGCGGGCCTGACGCTGGACGAGGAGACCGGCGAGGTCACCGGCACGCCGACGACCGCCGGCCCGTGGTCGGCGACCGTGACGGCCACCAACGAGAACGGCACGGACAGCGTCGTGCTCACCGGTGACGTCGCCGCGGCGCCGGTCGCGACCGGGGCCGTCGTCCCGCGGCTCGTCGTGGGCGAGGCCGTCACCGTGCCCGCGCCGGCCTCGGGGCGCCCCGCGCCGGCCTTCGTCGTCAGCGCCGGCGCGCTCCCCGCGGGCCTGACGCTGGACGCGGCGACGGGCGTGGTCTCCGGCACGCCGACGCAGTCCGGCTCGTGGTCGGCCACGATCACGGCGACCAACGCGGTCGGCAGCACCGACGTCGTGCTCGGCGGCGAGGTGCTCGCCGCGTCGGCCGACCCGACGCCGGCCGCCCCGACGTCCGCGGACGCGGCGCCGGCGGCGCTGTCCGCCACCGGCACGCAGGCGCTGACCACGTCGGCGCTCGCGCTCGCGCTCCTGGTGCTCGGCGCGGCTCTCGTGCTGGTGCGTCGCCACCGCGCGCGCGGCTGAGACCAGACCCGGCCCGCCGGGACCGACGACGGGCGTGCCCACCACCGCGGGGTGGTGGGCACGCCCGTCCGCGCACCCGCCCGGTGGGCGGTGGCCGCCCGCACCGCGCCTAGACTCACGCCCGTGGCGGGACGCATCCGGCGGGAGGACGTGGAGGCGGTCCGCGAGCGCGTCCGGATCGAGGACGTCGTCGGTGCGCACGTCGCGCTGCGGCCCGCCGGGGTCGGCTCGCTGAAGGGCCTGTGCCCGTTCCACGACGAGCGCACGCCGTCGTTCCACGTGCGGCCCCAGGTGGGGCGCTACCACTGCTTCGGCTGCGGCGAGGGCGGCGACGTCATCGCGTTCGTGCAGAAGGTCGACGGGCTGGGCTTCACCGACGCCGTCGAGCACCTGGCCTCGCGCGTGGGGATCCAGGTCCGGTACGAGGACGGCGGGCCGACGCGTCCGGGCGAGGAGCCGGGTCGGCGTCGGCGCCTGCTGGACGCGCACCGCGTCGCCGAGGAGTTCTACCGCGAGCAGCTGCTGACACCGGCGGCGGCGCCGGGCCGCGCGTTCCTCGCCGAGCGCGGGTTCGACCGCGCGGCGGCCGAGGAGTTCGGCGTCGGCTTCGCGCCGCAGGGGTGGGACGGGCTGCTGCGACACCTGCGCGGGCGGGGCTTCACCGAGGCCGAGCTGACGGCGTCGGGCCTGGTGAGCCAGGGGCAGCGCGGGATCTACGACCGGTTCCGCGGGCGGCTCGTGTGGCCCATCCGCGAGGTCACGGGGGAGACCGTCGGCTTCGGCGCGCGCCGCCTCCTGGACGAGGACCAGGGGCCGAAGTACCTCAACACCCCGGAGACGGCGCTCTACCGCAAGTCGCACGTCCTCTACGGCATCGACCTGGCGAAGCGCGAGATCGCGCGCGAGAAGCAGGTGGTCGTCGTCGAGGGCTACACGGACGTCATGGCCATGCACCTGTCCGGGGTGCGCACCGCCGTCGCGACGTGCGGCACCGCGTTCGGCGGCGACCACGCGCGGATCGTGCGCCGGCTGCTGGGCGACAGCGGCGGCGCGGGTGGCGTGCAGCTGGTCGGGGGCGGGTCGGTCGGCGGGGCCGTGGTGTTCACGTTCGACGGCGACGCGGCCGGGCAGAAGGCGGCGCTGCGCGCCTTCGGCGAGGACCAGTCCTTCACCGCGCAGACGTTCGTCGCGGTCGAGCCGTCCGGCATGGACCCGTGCGACCTGCGCCAGGCGAAGGGCCCCGACGCGGTGCGTGCTCTCGTGCAGGCGCGGCAGCCGCTGTTCGAGTTCGTCATCCGCTCCACGCTCGCGGCGCACGACCTGTCGACGGCCGAGGGGCGCGTGCACGCCCTGCGCGCGACCGCACCCGTGGTCGCGGGGATCCGGGACACCGCCCTGCGTCCCGAGTACGTCCGCCTGCTCGCCGGGTGGCTGGGCATGGACGACCAGGAGACCGTGCGGCGGGCCGTGCAGGACGCCGTCCGCCGTGGGGCGGCGCGCGGTGCGGCCGGCCGCGGCGGGGACGGGCGCGCGGACCGCGGCCGTCCCGACCACGGACGGCCGGGGGAGCGCCGCGACGCCGCGCCCGAGCCGGTGCGCGTCGCACGGATGCCCGTGCCGGACCGGCGCGACCCGGTCGCCCAGGTGGAGCGCACCGCCCTGGAGGTGGTGCTCCAGGCCCCCCTGCTCGTGCCCGCGGACTTCGACGCCCTCGCCGCCGACACGTTCGCGGCGCCCGCGTACCGCGCGGTGCACGAGGCCGTGCGCGCGGCCGGCGGTGTCGAGGCCGCGCGGGGGCACGTCGAGCGGGCCGGGGGCGCGTCGACCCTCTGGGTGGGCGCCGTCCTCGAGGAGGCCGCCGAGCCCGTCCGCGCGCTGGTGACCGAGCTGTCCGTGGCGCCGCTGCCGGAGGACCGCGAGGAGGCGCTGCCGGCCTACGTGCGGGGCGTCGTCACGCGGCTGGTGGACATCGGCTTCACGCGGCAGATCGCGGACGTGCGCGGACGGCTGCAGCGCATGGGTGCGGACGCCGACCCGGCTGCGTCGCGGGCCCTGCTCGCCGAGCTGCTCGAGCTCGAGGGCCGGCGGCGGGCGCTGCGCGAGAGCGCCTGAGGGCCGCCCGGCTCGCCGGCGCGTCGTCCGTCGGCGGCCCGGCTCCCGCTGGGCCCCGTCAGCGCAGCGCGACCAGCCCGGTGCCGTCGTCCTCGGCCGGCTCGTCGGTCACCGCGGTCACCGTCATCGACCGCAGCCGCAGGCTGCCGCCGTAGTACGAGAGGAACGCCGTGTCGGTGGCGTCGCGGCCCGTCGCGATGCGCAGCATCGTGGGGCGCGGTGCGAGCCGGGTCGCGTCGACGACGTGCCAGGCGCCCTCGACGTACGCCTCGGCCACGGCGTGGAAGTCCATCGGGCGCAGGCCGGGGGCGTACACCGCGGCGAGCCGTGCGGGCACGTCGCACGCCCGCAGCAGTGCGACGACCAGGTGCGCGAAGTCGCGGCACACGCCGCGCCGCTTGAGCAGGGTGTCCGTGGCGCCGTCGGTCGGCAGGCTCGAGCCCGACACGTACCGCACGTGCTGGCTCACCCACGCGACCACCGCGTCGAGCAGCGCCGCGCCCGCCAGGCCCGCGAACTGGTCGCGCGAGAACGCCAGCAGCCGGTCCGACTCGGCGTACCGGCTCGGACGGCGGTACTCGACGAGGTCGACGTCCTCGACCGGTGCCGGCTCGGCCCACCCGGTGACGTCCGCCTGGTAGTCGACGACGACGCGGCCCGCCGGCGCGAGCACGCGGTGCATGCGCCCGCCGTGCGGCAGCTTGATCTCCTCGACGTCGAGCACGGTGTCGTCGGTGCGCACGAGCAGCCGTTCGCTGCGGTCGAAGGGCCCTTCCGCCACGGCCACCGCGAGGAGCATCTCGAGCGGCTGGTGCACGTCGAGCGAGAGGTGGGCGGCCACGGAGCGCAGCACGGTCGACGCATCCTTCCCCGGCGCACGGGCCGGACGACACGAGGGGGCAGCAAGAGGGGGACGGCAGGGGTACGGCGCGGGTACGGCGGGGCGGAGCGAGGGGTCGAGCAGGCCCGGACGCGAGCCCGGCAGCGGTGCGCGGGGACGTCCGGAGGGAGGGCAGGGGAGGGCCGGGGGTCGTGCGGGGGAACCGCCGGCGGGCGGCGGTGAGGCAAGTGTGGGGCTCCGGGAGGCCGCCGTCCAGCCCGTGCTGCCGACCCGGTGTCGTCGCAGGTCAGCGGGCGTGTCCGGGGGCCCGCGGGGGCCGGCGCGCCGCGGTCGTACGCTGGGTGCGTGACGAACCTCGAGGCGGCACCGCGCGAGCAGGTCTGCACGAGCGACCCGACGGTCCACGGCGCCGCCGGCGGGCTCGCCGACGTCGAGCTCGTCGAGCCGCGCGACGTCCCGCTCGGCGGACCGCGCGCGATGACCGTGCGGCGCACGCTGCCGTCCCGCGAGCGCTCGCTCGTCGGCCCGTTCTGCTTCGCCGACCACTACGGCCCGGACGACGTCGTCGCCACCGGCGGCATGGACGTCCCGCCGCACCCGCACACCGGCCTGCAGACCGTCACGTGGCTGTTCGAGGGCCAGGTGCTGCACCGCGACGCGCTCGGCAGCGAGCAGACGATCGTGCCCGGGCAGCTCAACCTCATGACGGCCGGCCGCGGCGTCTGTCACTCCGAGGAGGGCACGCCGGCGCTGCTCGGTCCGTCGGGGCGCCTGCACGGCGTCCAGCTCTGGACCGCGCTGCCCGACGCCCACCGCGACGGACCCCGCGACTTCGAGCACGTCGCGCACGTCCCGGCCGTCGACGTCGGTGCCGCCCGCGTCCAGGTCTTCCTCGGGTCGCTCGCGGGCGCGACCTCCCCGGCGCGCGCGTACTCGCCGCTCGTCGCCGCCCAGGTCGACGCCCCCGCCGGCGCGACGGTGCACCTGCCCGTCGACCCCGCCTTCGAGCACGCCCTGATCGTCGACGCCGGCGACGTCCGCCTCGCCGGGACCCCCGTGCCGCCGGCCTGGCTCGGCTACGTCGCACCCGGGCGGGACGCGCTCGTGCTCGAGGTGGGGGACCGGCCGCTGCGCGCCGTGCTCGTCGGCGGCACGCCGTTCGACGAGCAGGTGCTCATGTGGTGGAACTTCGTCGGCCGCACGCACGACGAGGTCGTCGAGGCGCGCGCGCAGTGGCAGGCCGCGCTCGCGGGCGACCCGGCCGGGATCGACCGGTTCGGCGTCGTCACCGGGTACGACGGTGCGGCCCTGCCGGCGCCCGAGCTGCCGAACGTGCGTCTGCGGCCCCGGCAGCGCTGACACCGCCCGTCCGGAGGTGCGCTGCGCGCGTGCGTGGCGCGCCCCACCGACCCGTGTGAGGCTGGCCGGACCGCGCGTGGCCGGCACGCGCACCGGTCCGGGAGGCGGTGGGGAGATGGCACGGCGGCCGACCGGCGCGCGCGTGGCGGCGTCGAGCACGTGGACGGACCCGGACGGCGTGCGCATGCCCGGCGGTGAGGTGCACGGCTGGCTCGAGGGCACCAACCAGACGGTGTGCGGGCTCCCGCTGAGCCGCGCGTCGCTCGCGCGCTTCCCGCACGTGCGCTGGGAGGACGCCCAGCCGGAGACGGGCGCGCACGCCGACGAGGTGCGGCACGTGTGCTCCCGGTGCCGCGCCGCGCTGCGGCCGCGCGAGGGGCGGGACCGGCGGTCCGTCCCGCGTCGGCCGTGACGGCACCGACGGCCGGCGGGCCCGGGGCCGTGCGCGTGCTCGCCATGTCGGACACCCACGTGCCGCCGCGTGCCCGGGACCTGCCGGCACCCTTGTGGGAGGCCGTCGACGCGGCGGACCTCGTGGTGCACGCGGGGGACTGGGTGCACGTCGACCTGCTCGACCGGCTCGAGGCACGCTCGGCGCGGCTGCTCGCCTGCTACGGCAACAACGACGGCGCCGACCTGCGGGCCCGCCTGCCCGAGGTGGCGCGGCTCGACGTCGCCGGTCTCCGCGTGGCCGTCGTCCACGAGACGGGAGCGGCACAGGGGCGGGAACGACGTTGCGACGCCGCCTTCCCGGACGTCGACCTGCTCGTGTTCGGGCACAGCCACATCCCCTGGGACACGACGACGCCCGCGGGGCTGCGGCTGCTCAACCCGGGGTCCCCGACGGACCGGCGCCGCCAGCCCGACCACACGTGGCTCACGTTCACGCTGCGGGCGGGCGCCGTCGAGGACGTCGTGCTGCACCACCTGCCGCCGGGGGCCGCCGCAGGGCGGTGACCCGCGGGAGCCCGCGGGCGCGTCAGAACCGGAACGGGATGGGGATGCCGCCGCAGCAGCACACCCCGCGCACGTCCGCCTGGGCGAGCAGCAGGGCGGCCTGGTAGCAGGCGACGAACTGCGCGACGGTCGGCACGACCGCGCGCACGACCCCCCGCGTGGCCACCAGGTGCCGGACGGCGGCGGAGCACGAGGGCCCGCCGTGGGCCACACGGTGCGCGCAGCTCCAGCCCTTGCGGGGGGAGAGGTTCCGCTGGTAGCCGCGGATGGCGCTGTCGACGAGGGCGGCGGCGATGGTCATCGCCACAACGTAGGCGCGGTGCCGGGGACCCGCCCGGCGAACGGCGAGGGGTCGACCGCACCGGGGGCCGGGGGGTTAGGGTCACCGCCATGGCCGTCCTCGCCCCCGACCAGGTCCTCGCCCGGCACGCCGTACGGATCAGCGGCCCGACGACCGGGCACCCGCTGGTGTTCGCGCACGGGTTCGGGTGCGACCAGAGCATGTGGCGGTTCGTCGCCCCCGCCTTCGAGGAGACGCACCGCGTCGTCGTCCTCGACCACGTCGGCGCGGGGGAGTCGGACCTGGCCGCCTACGACCCGCAGCGGCACTCCCGGCTGGACGGCTACGCCGACGACATGGTCGAGCTCGTCGAGGCGCTCGGCCTCGGGCCGGTGACGTTCGTCGGGCACTCCGTCAGCGCGATGATCGGCGTGCTGGCGGCCGCAGGCCGACCTGACCTGTTCGAGCGGCTCGTGCTGGTCGGGCCGAGCCCGCGCTACGTCGACGACGACGGGTACCGCGGGGGCTTCGCGGCGGCGGAGATCGAGGAGCTCCTCGCCACCATGGACGCCAACTACCTCGGGTGGGCGCAGTTCCTCGCCCCCGTCATCGTCGGCCGTCCCGACCGGCCGGAGCTCGGGCAGGAGCTCGCGAACTCCTTCTGCCGGACCGACCCGGCGATCGCACGCCGGTTCGCCCGCACGACCTTCCTGTCCGACAACCGGGCGGACCTGCAGCGCGTGCGGACCCCCGCGCTGGTCGTGCAGTCGCGCGAGGACGTCATCGCCCCGCCGGAGGTGGGGCGCTGGGTGCACGAGCACCTGCCCGGCAGCGAGCTGGTCGTGCTCGACACGGTGGGCCACTGCCCGAACCTCAGCGCGCCGGAGGAGCTGGTCGCGGCGATGCGCCGCTACCTGGACCACTGAGGCCGTGCCCGACGTCGCCCGCTCCGTGGCCTGGTCGCGCGCACCGGTCGCGCTGCTGCGCCTCGACGCGGACGGCAGGGTGCTCGACGCGAACGCCACGTTGCTCGGGTGGGTCGGGCGGAGCGCCGACGAGGTGCTGGGCCGCGTGCGCCTGGCCGACCTGCTCAGCGTCGGCGGCCGCATCTACTGGGAGACCCACGTCGGTCCGCTCCTGCGGATGCAGCGTCGGGTCGACGAGCTCGCCCTCGAGCTCGTCGGGGCCGACGAGCGCCTGCCGGTGCTGATGTCGGCGCGTGTGCTCGACGCCGACGCGGACGGGACACCCGTCGTCGAGGTCGCGCTGAGCAGCGCGCGCGACCGGGCCCGGTACGAGGGTGAGCTGCTGGCGGCACGGCGTGCGGCGGAACGGGCCGCCGAGCAGGTGCGGGTGCTGGCGGAGACGACCGCGGGGCTGTCGTCGGCCGCGGGCGTCGACGACGTCGTGCAGGTCCTGCGGCGTACGGCGCTGCGCGGGCTGGGCGCGTCCGGCGTGGCGGTGTGGACCACGGAGGGCCACGGCCGGCTCGTGCGGCACGGCGGTGCGGGGTCGGACGGGACCGACCTGCCCGAGCCGTCCGTCGAGCAGCTGGGCGCCGACCCGGTGCACCGCACTCCCGCCGGCGACGTGCTGGTCGCGCTGCCCGGGCGCGTGGAGCTGCAGGGCGTGTGGTCGCTGCGGCCCTCGGCGGCCCCGGGTGCCGACCCCTGGGAGCCGGACGTGCTGGCGGCCGTGGGGCGGCAGGCGGGCGTCGCGCTCGAGCGGGCACGCCTGTTCGACCAGCGCACGTCGGTGGCGCACACGCTGCAGCGTGCGCTGCTCACGACGCCGCAGCTGCGTGACCCGCGCGTGGACGTCGCGACCGCCTACCGCCCGGCCGCCGACGGGCTGGAGGTCGGCGGCGACTGGTACGACGTCGTGACGCTCGACGACGAGGGCACGCTCGCGGTCGTCGTCGGCGACGTGGTCGGCCACGGGCTGGCTGCCGCGACCACGATGGCCGAGCTGCGCAGCGGGCTGCGGGCGGCGGCCGAGCCGGGCGCGGGGGCCTCCCGGGTCCTCGACCGGCTCGACGGCGTCGTCGCACGCACCGGCTCGGGGCTGGCGGCGTCGCTCGTCTACGCGGAGCTCGCCCCCGCGACGGGGGCCCTGCACTACGCCGTGGCGGGTCACCTGCCGCCGCTCCACCTGCCGGCCGAGGGGGAGCCCCGGTTCCTCTGGGACGGCAGGTCCGCCCCCTCGGGCTGACCGGCGGGCGTCCGCGTCCGGGGGCGTCCGTGCGGCTGGGGCCGGGCGACCGTCTCCTGCTGTGCACGGACGGGCTCGTCGAGCGCCGGGACCACGCCCTGCGCGACAGCCTCGCCCGGCTGCGTGACCGGGCGGCCGGCCTCCTCGCCGGGGACGCGCCGCTGGACGCGCTGGTCGACGCCGCCACGGAGGGGAACCGGGGTCCGCGCGACGACGTGTGCGCGCTCCTGCTCACGTGGAGAGGCGCCGACGGGGCGGGTTAACGTGCTGCGATGGTCCCCGAGCAGCCCGCCACGTCCACCGCACGCCAGGTCGCCGACCGCTGGGTCGAGACCCTCGCCGACCTCGACCCCGTCGTCGGGACGGCCCTCGGGACCCGGCCGGACGACCGGCGGATGCCGGACCTGTCGCCGGCGGGCGCCGACGAGAAGGCCGCCGCGTCTCGGCGCGTCCTGGCGGACCTCGACGCCGCCCAGGTGCTCGACGACGACGACCGGCGGTGCGCGACCCTCCTGCGCGAGCGCCTGACCGCACAGCTCGCGGTGCACGACGCGGGGGAGCACCTCGCCGCGCTGCGGCCCCTCGCGTCGCCGGTGCACGCCCTGCAGTCCGTCTTCCTCATGATGCCCACCGCCACCGAGCACGACTGGGACGTCGTCGCGGACCGCCTGGCGCAGGTGCCCGCCGCGGCCGAGGGGTTCCGGGCCTCCCTCGAGGACGGTCTGCGCCGTGGCGTGCGCAGCGCGCCGCGGCAGGCCGAGGCCGTGGTCGGTCAGCTCGGCGACTGGCTCGACGCGTCGGACGGGCGCGGCTGGCACGCCGGCTTCGTCGCGGGGTCCGAGGCGGCCGCGCTGCCCGACGCGCTACGCACGCGGCTGGACGCCGCGGCGGAGGCGGCTGCAGGCGGGATCGCCGCGCTGCGCACGTGGATCGCGCAGGAGTACCTGCCCGCCGTCGGCGACGTCCCGGACGCGGTGGGGCGCGAGCGCTACCTGCTCGCCGCGCGCCTGCACACGGGTGCGGACCTGGACCCGCAGGAGGCGTACGCCTGGGGCTGGGAGGAGCTGGCGCGCATCGAGGCGGACATGGCCGCCGAGGCGGACCGCCTGCTGCCGGGCGCGTCCGCGCAGGAGGCGCTCGCGTACCTGGACGAGCACGGCGAGGTCGTCGAGGGCGTGGAGGAGGTGCGCGTCTGGCTGCAGCGGATGATGGACACCGCGATCGCCGAGCTCGACGGCACGGTCGTCGACGTGGCGGATCCCGTCAGGCGCGTCGAGGCGATGATCGCCCCGCCCGGGGCCGCCGCCGCGCCGTACTACACGCGCCCGTCGCTCGACTTCTCCCGGCCGGGCCGCACCTGGCTGCCGACCCTCGGCCGCGACCGGTTCCCCACCTGGGACCTCATCAGCACCTGGTACCACGAGGGCGTCCCGGGTCACCACCTGCAGCTCGGCCAGTGGGCGTACCGCGCCGGCGACCTGTCGGTCTACCAGACGTCCGTCGGGTCGATCCCCGCCACCACCGAGGGCTGGGCGCTGTACGCCGAGCGCCTCATGGACGAGCTCGGGTACCTGGACACCCCCGGTGCCCGGCTCGGGTACCTCGACGGGCAGCGCATGCGCGCCGTGCGCGTCGTCATCGACATCGGCATGCACCTCGGGCTCGAGATCCCCGCGACGCACGCGTTCCACCCCGGCGAGCGGTGGACGGCGGAGCTGGGGGAGGAGTTCTTCGGCGCGCGCAGCGGCTCGCCCGCCGCGTTCGTCCACAGCGAGATCGAGCGCTACCTCGGCTGGCCCGGACAGGCCATCAGCTACAAGCTCGGCGAGCGGGCGTGGCTCTCCGGCCGGCAGCGCGCGCGCGAGCGCCGCGAGGCGGCCGGGGAGTCGTTCGACCTGCGGGCGTGGCACACGGCGGCCCTCGGGCTGGGCTCGCTCGGGCTCGACGACCTGGAGCGGGAGCTCGGCGCGCTCTGAGGGGTGCCGCGCCGAGCGCGGTCGCTAGCATCGGTCCGGTGGTGGACGTGGCGCAGAGCGCCCACATGATCCCGATGCTGCCGTGCGGGGACGTCGACGAGATGGCGGCGTTCTGGACCGCGCTCGGGCTCACCGTCACGTACCGGCAGCTCCGCCCGAACCCGTACGTGGCGCTGCGACGGCACGGGATCGACCTGCACTACTACGGCATGCCGGACGTCCGGCCCGAGCTGAGCCACTCCACGTGCGCGATCGTCGTGCCGGACACCGGCCCCCTGTACGCCCTGTTCGTCGAGGGCCTGCGCGCGCGCTACGGCGTCGTCCCGCTCACCGGCGTCCCGCGGATCACGCGGCCACGGGCGCGTGCGAACAACGCGGGGCTGAGCGGGTTCAGCGTCGTCGACCCCGCGGGCAACTGGATCCGCGTCAGCCGGCAGCCCGACGACGAGCACGTGCCGCAGGCCGTCGACGACCGGGTGGAGTGGGTCTCGGGCGGCGGTGGTGCGCTCGCCCGGGCGGTCGAGCACGCCGTCGTGACCGCCGACTCCCACGGCGACGAGGTGCAGGCGCAGCGGACGCTGGCCGGCGCCGTGCGCCGGCACCCGGACGCGCCGGCCCCGGAGCGGGCGGCGGCCTGGGCCTACCTCGCCGAGCTGCGCGTGCGCCTGGGGGACCTCGCCGGCGCCCGGGAGGCAGCGCGGGTCGTCACGGACCTCGCGCAGGTGCCGGACCTCCCGGCGGGTGAGCGCGAGGCCGTCGCGGCGTCCGCGGACGAGGTCGCACAGCTCCCGCTCACCCCGCCCTGACCGCCCGCCGCCCGCCGGCGTCCCAGCGACGCGAGCGGGCAGCGGGACCCGGTCCGGGTGCTACCGGACCGTGGCGTGCAGCACGAGCGCCTGCGCCGGCCACAGGGTCGGGATCTGCAGGCCGGCGGACGCCAGCAGGGCGCCGGGCAGCGTCACCTCTCCGGCGCTGACCCAGCCCGGGGTGATCCACCCGTGGCGGGGGAGGCCCAGCTCGGTACGGACCCGCACCCGGTAGCGACGGTCGGGGTCGAGCCCGTGGAGCCGGACCCGCTCGGGGAGCGCCTCCTCCAGCGTGGCGACGGTCGCCACCGTCCACACGCCCTCGGACCGGTCGGGAAGCACCGCGCCGACGACGCGCAGGGCGGGGTCGACGACGTCGGCGTGCACGGCCGTGCCCGTGTGCAGGACGTGGCGCACCTCCTTGTACAGCGCCGCGAACGCGCGCACGACCTGGAGCTCCTCGTCGGTGCAGGACAGCAGGTCCCACTCGAACCCGGCGGAGCCCATGAGGCTGGTCGCCGCCCGGAAGGACAGGTCCAGCGTGCGGCCGGAGCTGTGCGACTCGGTCGGGCCGACGTGCCCGCCGACGAGCTCGGGCGGCAGCAGCAGCTGGGTCCACCGCTGGATGTCCTGACGCTCCACGGCGTCGTTGGAGTCCGACGCCCAGACGCGGTCGGTGACCGCGAGGATGCCGAGGTCGGTGCGGGCGCCGCCGCTGGAGCAGGACTCGATCTCCAGGCCCGGGTGCTCGCGCTTGAGCTGGGCGATGAGCCGGTAGGCGGCCCGGGTCTGGTCGTGCGTGCCGGGGCGGCCGCGGTGCGTGGCGTCGACGAGGTCGCGGTTGTGGTCCCACTTGATGAAGTCGATCCCGAGCTCGCGCACGAGCGTGCCGATGCACTCCCGGACGTACTCGTACGCGGCGGGCTCGGCGAGGTCGAGGACGTGCTGCTGGCGCCAGGAGACCCCTGCGGGCTCCTCGACGCGGTCGGGTGCGTGCAGGAGCCACTCGGGGTGTGCGCGCGCCAGGTCGGAGTCCAGGTTGACCATCTCCGGCTCGAACCACAGGCCGAACTGCATGCCCAGCTCGTGCACCCGCCGGGCCAGCGGTTCGAGCCCGTCCGGCCAGACCGTCCGGTCGACGAACCAGTCGCCCAGGCCCCGCCGGTCGTCGCGGCGGCCGCGGAACCAGCCGTCGTCGAGGACGAACCGCTCGACGCCCACGTCGGCGGCGCGCTCCGCGAGGCGCAGCAGGGTCTGCGGGTCGTGGTCGAAGTACACCGCCTCCCACGTGTTGAGCACGAGCGGACGGGGACCCGCCGGGTGCTGCGGGCGGGCGCGGAGCATCGTGTGGAACCGCGCGGAGAGCCCGTCCAGCCCGGCGTCGCTCCACGCGAAGTACGTGGTGGGGGTCGCGTAGGACTCTCCCGGTGCGAGGCGCACCTCCCCGGCGCGCAGGAGCTCGCCCGCACCCAGGAGCGTCACCTCGTCCGTCATCCGGTCGACCCGGTGCGTGACGTCGGCGCTCCAGCCGAGGTGCACCGCCCAGACCTCGCCCGCCCGGTCCCGCAGGACGCCCGTGGACGCGATCGTCACGTGCGGCGAGTCGTGCCCGGACCGGCCGCGGCGGGTCTGCCGGGTCGTCGCGCCGCGCGGCATCGGCACGGTCAGCGGCGCCTTCTCACGCGTCCAGCGTCCGGAGAACGTCGTCAGGTGGTCGGCGGTGCGCGGGACGGGCAGCGTCGCCTCCACCTGGACGACCTCGACCTCCGCGTCGCCCGTGGCCGTGACGGTGTGGTCGACGGTCACCACGCCGCCGGCGGTCAGCGCGAGGGTGCTCTCCAGCCGCAGGCCCGCCGTCGGGTCCTGCGCCGAGACGCGCACGGCGTGCTCCGCCTCGTCGACCCCGGTCACGGTCCACCGGGGGAGCACCGGGGTGGTGCCGCGCCGCAGCAGCAGACCGGGACGACCCGCCCAGCCGTCGGACTCGACGGGCAGCAGGCTGAGCTGCCAGGCGGCGTCCAGCGTGCCGGGTGGGGTCTGCCGCGACGCGGCCAGGGCCAGCGCCCCCAGGTCCTCGGCGCCGACGGGTCCCGGGTCGCGACCCCAGTGCAGGACGGTCGGCAGACCGGTCGGCAGGTGCTGGACGACCAGCGCGACGCCGTCGCGTCGCAGCAGGGTGAAGCGGTCGGGTGTGTGCTGCACGGGGCCTCTTCTGCGTCGGAGCGGACAGGGCCGTCCCGCCGGGTGGGGCGGGGTCGGCGACGGCGTCGGCGCGAGCACCCGCGGGGCGTCCTCGCCGACCGGTCCTGGCCACCCTAGGCGCCTGCGGCGGCGGTACGACCCGTCGACCCCGCGCGCCGTCGCGGCGCGCCCCCGGCGTCGTCGCGGCGCCGCACCACCCGGGTCCTGGGAGGTCGGCACGGGCGCGCACGGGACCGGCGCGCGAGGAGCAGGTCCGGCGCACGAGGCGCCCCCGGGGCCCCGTCCTCGACGCCGACCGCCGGACGCGCCGCGCGCCGTGGCGCTAGGTTGCCCGGATGACCCGCAGCCGGAGTACCGCCATCGTCGCCCTGACGGCCCTCCTCGCGCTCGCGGGCTGCGCCGGGCGGGCCGGGGCGGGGGAGGCGGCGACGCGCGACGAGATCGCCCGCTGGTCCGAGCCGGCCGGGATCGCGCCCGAGCTCGTGCACGTCACCACGGTGGACGGCTTCGACCTCGCCACGCAGTCGGTGGGGGTGTCGGGGGGTGACGGCATGGCGGCGGCCTGGGTGGGGACCGGGACGGGCGGCGTCGGCACGGTGCTGCTGCGGGCGGACCGGTACCCGGACGCGTCCGCCGTCCCGTGCGCCGACCTGCCCGACTCCTCCGAGCCGGTCCTGCGCTGCTCCCTCACCCGGGGCGACGTGCACGTCGTGCTCGAGGGCGAGGGCGTGGAGGCGGCGGTGCTGCGCGCCGCGGCGGACGCGGTCCGGGTGCCGGGGGCGGACGAGCTGGCGCACCTGTTCTCCGAGGTGCAGGTCGCCGGGCCGCCGGTGGAGCGCGGCGACCTGCCGCCGCACGGCGACGGGGCCCCGGGTGACGCACCGGGGGCCGGCGGATGACCCCCCGCCGCTCCGCGCAGGACGCACCGGGGCAGGCGGGGACGCTCGGCGTGCTGGTCGCCCTCGCGCAGGACGGGACGGCGCCGTTGCTGCTCGGCGTGGACGAGGACACCGCGGTGGTCCACCGGGACGGCGCGTGGGAGGCGTGCGGTCGCCGCGCCGTGCGGACGGTCGAGGCGGCGGACGGGTCCGCGGTGGCGCCGGCACCGTTCGTCCGACCCGGCGCGCTGACGAGGGCGGACCGGCGCGTCGGGGCGTGCCGCACGGGTCGGCGGCGTCCGCGTCCGTAGGCTCGTGCGCATGGCGAACGCGACGCGTCGGCTGCGCGCCACCCGCCGGCGTCGGCGCCGGCTGGCCCAGGTGGAGCACGACCTCGAGGCCGGCCAGTGGGACGCGCTGCGGGCGGCCTGGGGCGGGTGCGCGTACTGCGGCGCGCGGGACGTCCCGCTGCAGCGCGACTGCGTGCTGCCGATCTCCCGCGGGGGCCGCTACACCCTCGACAACGTCGTGCCCGCGTGCGGTGCGTGCAACGCCAGCAAGTGCAACGCCGAGGTCACGGGCTGGATGCGGCGCAAGCGGCTCGACGAGCGTGCCTTCCTGCTGCGCCACGCGCAGATCCGCACGGGGCTGCGGGCCGTGGTCCCCGAGGCCGGCCCCGGGCGGTAGCCGCCGGCGCCCTGTTCGGGGCGGCCGGCGGCCCGGGGGTCACGGGGCGTCAGGGGTCGCGGGGAGGTCCTGCAGCCAGTCGCGCCACGCCGGCTCCTCGCGCCGGACCCAGTCCGCCGCCTCCGGGGAGAAGAGGTACGCCTGCACGCTCGCCGCCGCGGTCCCGTCGTCCTCGCCGTACGTGAAGACGCTGAGCAGCCCCGGCACGGGGGACGTCAGCCGGACCAGCGCCTGCCGGTCGCCCAGCCGCTCGACCGTGCCCGTGAGGCCCCGCGCGTCGACGCTCGCCCCCTCGGCGTGCAGGCCGAGCGCGTCGCGCAGGACCGACCAGACCGCGCCCGCGTCGCCGCGGTGGGTCGCGGTCACCTCCATCCGCGTGGCCTCCTGGCCGGTGAAGTGCGTCAGGTAGAGGCGCAGGTTGTCGAAGAACGGCAGCCACCCCGGGGCGACGCCGTCCCACCACTCCTGCTCCCAGTCCGCGCCGGTCCCGAAGCCGCTGCTGGTGACGTGCACGACGCACGTGCCGCCGGAGCGCGCCTCGACCAGGAACTCGGAGGTCAGCGGGCTGAGGGTGCCCGGCTCGACGCCCATGAGCGCGGCCCAGTCCTCCTCGAACGCGAACCGGTGCGGCGGGTCCCAGCGGGTGACGCGGCCCCGCGAGCCCATGTCGTGGCCGATGGTGAAGTGCAGGGCGCCGCCCTCGCGCTCCTCGATCTGCGTCGGCAGGTACCAGGCGTTCAGGCCGCGCGCGGTGGCGAGGGCCTGCCAGACCTGCTCGGGCGTGCCGGGGACCTCGACGCTGAACTCCAGGCGGTACGGGACGTCCGTGGTCGTGCTCATGAGTCCTCCTCGGGGATCGGGTGGGCGGCGACGACGAGCCGGTGCGGGCGCCCGTCGTCGTGGTGGTAGCGCGCCGCCAGGTCGAGCACGGCGGCCGTGAGGTCCTCGGCGAAGGCGGCACGGTCCGCGGCCGAGCGGAAGCCGATCTGCGTGTCGACCGTCAGCGTCGGGACGCGTCCGCCCGTCCCGGCCCGACGCACCAGGGCGCCGACCTCGCGCACGACGCGGGCGGCGACCGCGACGAGGTAGCGCGCGGACACGCGGTCGGGCGTCGCGTCGGGGTCGGCCGCGCCCGCGCTGACGGCCGCCGGCGACACGACGTACGACGCCGCGGACGCACGCAGCACGCGCTCCGTGATGCCGCCGTGCCGGCGTTCCTCGGCCAGCTCCACCAGGCCGTGCGCCTCGAGCGCGCGCAGGTGGTAGTTGACCTTCTGGCGCGGGAGCCCGACGCGGGCCGCGAGCCCGGCGGCGGACGCGGGGACGGCGAGCTCGCGCAGCAGCCGCGCCCGGACGGGGTCGAGCGCGACGGCTGCCGCGACGGCGTCCTCGATGACCTCGACGTCCTGCATGCCGCCAGGCTTCCCCCTGAAAACAAATCTTGTCAAGGGTGCGGCGTCGTCCTACCGTCGGTGCATGGGACGGCTCGTCTACTCGATGTTCACCTCGCTCGACGGGTACGCCGCGGACGCCTCCGGCAGCAGCGACTGGGGCGGGGCTCTGGACCCTGGGCTGCACGACTTCGTGTCCGAGCGGACGCGCTCGGTCGGCACGTACCTGTACGGCCGGCGCATGTACGAGGTCATGTCCTTCTGGGAGACGGCCCACGAGGACCCCGACGCGCCGGACTTCGTGCGCACCTACGCCGACGTGTGGCAGCGCGCGACCAAGGTCGTCTACTCGACGACGCTCGGGGCCCCGACGACGGCCCGGACGACCGTCGAGCGGACCTTCGACCCCGTGGCGGTCCGTGCGTGGGTCGACTCGCTCGACCACGACGTCACGATCGACGGCCCGACGCTCGCCGCGCACGCGCTGCGCGCCGGCATCGTCGACGAGGTGCAGCCGTACCTCGCCCCCGTGTCGGTCGGGGGAGGGCTGCGGTTCTGGCCGGACGGGCTGCGGCTGGACATGGAGCTGGTCGAGCAGCGCGCGTTCCGCAACGCCACGCTGTGGCTGCGGTACCGGGTACGCCGCGGCTGAGGGCGCCCGAGGGGGCTGCACGTGGGGCGGCGCGGCTCGGCTGGCCGCCCGTGGGCCACCGGCCAGCCGGTCTCCGCGCGCGACGCCGCGGTGCCGGAGGTGCACGAGCACGTGCCCCCGCCCGTGCTCGCACAGCGCGTCGGACAGCCCCCGTGCCCGCGTCGACCACGGCCGCCGGCTCGGCCACGGCGCCGGCGTGCCCGGGCGAAGACGTCGTCGTGCGTCACGTCGTCCTCGACCGCGCCGACCGTGGACGTCGGCACGGCGCGCAGCTCGACCGCGACCGGCGCGAGCGCCGGCGCGCCGGAGGCAGCAAGAAGGCCTCCTCCCAGCGTCTCCGCCGGTCAGAGGCCTTCGTTCGCGCTCCCTCGACTGGACTCGAACCAGTAACCGTCCGATTAACAGTCGGATGCTCTGCCAATTGAGCTACGAGGGATCGTGCGGGAAGAGACTCTAGCAGCCGCCGGGGCCCGCGTTGACCACGTACTCGCGACCGTGGCGCGTGACGTGCGTCGCTCCCGCCGCGCAGCGCGTCACGGCGCCAGGCCGACCTCCGCGCGCACCCGCGCCTCGGCCTCCGCGACGGCCCGGGCGTCGTCGGGGCCGGAGAGGTCGACCCGCCCGTCGCCGATCGTCTGGGTGAACAGCTCGCCGTCCTCGTCGCGCCGCAGGGCGACGCGCACGCGCCCGCCGGACGGCAGCGTCACGTGCTCGACGTGCACCACCGACTGCTGCACCCGCTCGCGGAACGTCTGCGCGAGCTCGCGCGCCGCCGTGTCGTCGTCCGCCAGGACGAGGTCGGTCGTCGCGCCGCTCACCCAGTGCACGGTGAGGCGTCGCGCCTCGGCGTCGAGCGTCCCCCGGTCCACGGCCGACCACGCCGTCCGTGCCACCGGCGCGTCGTCGTCCGCGCCGACGAGGTGCAGGGCGCGTCGGCTCACGACCGCCCACCTGCCCTCGACGAGGGGTGCCGCCGCGAGCACGGCGTCGCCGGAGGAGAGGTCGAGCCGTCTGCGGACGGGATCGGGCAGGCGACGGCGACGGGAGAACAGGGCCACGCGCCCACCGTACCCAGCGCGGCGCGGGGTGGACCGGGACGTCCGGACCCCCGACGGAGGTGGGCCAGGTGGGGCTTGAACCCACGACCGACGGATTATGAGTCCGCTGCTCTGACCGGCTGAGCTACTGGCCCGGTGCGTGCAGCCTAGCGACGGCGGGCGCGGCGCCGGGCGTGCGGCGAGACTCGCACCATGACGCGCACGGACACGGGCAGGCGTCCGCCGCTGCCCTGGGCGGTGCTCGCGGCCGTGCTCGTCGGGTGGTTGGTGGTGTCGGGCCTGGTGGGGCTCTACATGGGCGTCGTGCGCGCCACGCCCGGCCTGCCGGACGTGCGCACCGTCCGTGCGGACCTCGTCGCCCCGCACCTGGCCGGGCTGGTCGCGGCCCTGGTCGCGACCGCCCTGTGGGGGCGCTGGCGCGAGGTCTGGCGCGAGCCGCGTGACGTGCACCCGCTGTGGTGGGTGGTCCCGGTGCTCGTCCTGGCGGGCGCCGTGGCGACGGCCGACCGGGGAGCCCTGGCCGGGGCACCACCCGGGCTGACGACGGCCCTCGTCGTCGCCTGCGTGCTCGCGGCGCTCGACACCGAGGTCGTGCTGCGCGGTGTCGCGCTCGTCGCGCTGCGGGCGCGCTGGCCGGAGCCCGCCGCGGCGCTCGGCACGGTCCTGCTCTCCGGTGCGGTCGAGGTGCTGACGGGCCCGGGCACGCCGGCGACCCGCGCCGTCGTCGGTGCCGCGACCGGCGTCCTGCTCTACGTCGCACGCCGCGTGGGCGGCGGCCTCGTCGTGCCGGTCGTCCTGCACACGGCGGTCGACGTCGCGGTCTGGTCGCGGGCGGTGGGCGAGCAGGCCGGGCAGGTGCCGGGCACGTCGGTCCAGGTCCTGGGGCTGGCGGCGGCCGCGCTGGTGGTCGTGGCCGTCTCGCGCGCGGGCGGGATGGCCCGGCCGCCGAGCGGGCTGCGCCGACGGCGTCCGCGGCGCGGCTGAGCGCGTCCCGTCGGCCTGGCGGCGGCCGCACTGGTCGGGCGGGTGCCGGCGGCCGGCGCGGACCGTGCCGTCCCCGCCGTCGCACCGCTCCGGTCGCCGCCGCACGCGCCCGCTGCCACGATGCCCACGGGCACCGGCGGAGCCGCCGGAGGTCGGGGGAGCCCGCGTCGAGGAGGTGTCATGACCACGGTCGCCGCGAGGTCGTCGGGGAACGTCTGGGAGGTCGGTGCGCGCGCCGGCTACGCCGCGAGCGGCCTGCTGCACGTGCTCGTCGGCGTGCTCGCGGTGCAGCTGGCCGTCGGCGGGGGCGGTGGGTCGGCGGACCAGTCGGGGGCCTTCGCCCAGGTCGCGCAGACGCCGTTCGGGGCGGTGGCCCTCTGGTTCGCGGTGGTGGCGCTCGCCGCCCTCGGCGCGTGGCAGGCCGCGGCGGCCCTGAGCGGGGCGGTCGGCGGTGCCGGCGACCGGGCCAAGGCCGCCGGCAAGGCGGTCGTGTACCTCGCCCTCGCCGCGACGGCCCTGACGTTCGCGCGCGGGGGCGGCTCGGCCGGTTCCGGCGGGCGGACGTCGGACGCCACGGCCGCGTTGATGCAGGCGCCCGCGGGGCGCCTGCTCGTCGGTGCGGTCGGGGTCGGCGTGGTGGCCGTCGCGGCGTACCACGTGCACAAGGGGGTCCGGCAGCGCTTCCTCGAGGACCTGCACCGGCTGCCGGCGGGGCGGACCGGGCGGTGGGCGCGCCGCGCGGGTGTCGCCGGCTACGTCGGGAAGGGCGCCGCGCTCGCGGTGGTCGGCGTGCTCTTCGTCGTCGCGGCCGTGCAGGCGGACCCGGGGGAGGCGACCGGGCTCGACGGCGCGCTGCACGCGCTGCGCGACGCGCCCGCCGGTCCGGTCCTGCTGCTCCTCGTGGCCCTCGGACTCGTCGCCTATGGCGCGTACAGCCTGGTCAGGGCCCGGTTCGGTCGCCTCTGACATTTCACCCGCACCGGGCGTATGTCCGACCCCCGGTGGTTCTTGCACGGATGTCCAGTTTCCGGCATGCTCTTCCCCGTCAGCGACAAACGGCAAACCCGCCGCAAGGCGGGGACGCAAAGCCACGGGGCCCACGCGGCCAGCCGAGCTACCGAACGACGAAGGAGCCAGACATGGCCGTCCAGACGCACACCACCGACGCCCCCCTCTCGCAGGGCACGCTGCTCACGCCGGGCGAGGTCGCGGTCCTCTTCCGCGTCGACCCCAAGACCGTGACCCGCTGGGCGCAGGCCGGCAAGCTCTCGGCCGTCCGCACGCTCGGTGGCCACCGCCGCTTCCACGAGGCCGAGGTCCGTCAGCTCCTGACGGGCGTCCCGCAGCAGCGCGCGAGCGAGTGAGCCCGGCCGCCGGGGGGCGGCACGCACGACACCGACGACGCCGGTGGTGACCTGGTCACCACCGGCGTCGTCGCGTCCGTGCACGTCCCGGTCGCCCCGCGGCAGTGGGCGGTGCACGGGCTCCGGCACCCACCCCGACGTGAAAGGATCGGACCATGGCCCTGCGTGAGATCCGGACCGTCGGCGACCCCGTCCTGCGCACCCCGTGCGAGCCCATCACCAGCATCGACGACCGCGTCCGCGCGCTGGTCGACGACCTGCTCGAGACGGTCGACCAGGAGGGCCGCGCCGGCCTCGCTGCGAACCAGATCGGCGTCTCCCTGCGGGCCTTCTCGTGGAACATCGACGACGAGATCGGCTACGTGCTGAACCCGCGGATCGTCGAGCTGTCCGAGGACGAGTACCAGGACGGCGACGAGGGGTGCCTCTCCGTGCCCGGCCTGTGGTTCCCGACCCACCGCGCCTGGTACGCGCGCGTGGAGGGCACCGACCTGGACGGCAAGCCGGTCGTGGTCGAGGGCACCGAGCTCATGGCCCGCTGCCTGCAGCACGAGGTCGACCACCTCGACGGCATGCTGTACCTGGACCGCCTCGAGCGCTCGGTGCGCAAGAAGGCGATGCGGGCCATCCGCGAGCAGCTCTGATCGCCCGTCCGGGCGGGTCCCGACGGCGTGTCGTCGGTTCCGCCTGGACCCGGAGCCCGTCGTCGGGCATCCTGTGCCGTGCACGCCGCGTGCGTCATGCGTTCTTCCGGTTGGGGGACGAGGTCGTTGGGGAAGGCGACCCTCGAGCCCTAGGAGGACCGAATGGCCGGTGCCATCACCCGCGGTGTCCTTTTCGTGCACTCCGCACCGCGCGCGCTCTGCCCCCACGTCGAGTGGGCGGTCGGCAACGCGCTGGGCGGCCGTGTCAGCTTCGACTGGACCCCGCAGCCCGCGGGGCCGGGCTTCTACCGGGCCGAGCACTCGTGGCAGGGCACGCCCGGCACCGGTGCGCGCCTCGCGTCGGCGCTGCGCGGCTGGGCCCACCTGCGCTACGAGGTGACGGAGGAGCCCAGCCACGGCGTCGACGGCTCGCGCTGGAGCCACACGCCGGAGCTCGGCATCTTCCACGCGGCCACCGACGTGCACGGCAACATCGTCGTGCCCGAGGACCGCATCCGGGCCGCCCTCGAGCACGCAGGGGACCCCGTGCGCATGCGCGCCGAGCTCGACCTGGCGCTGGGGCAGGCGTGGGACGACGAGCTCGAGCCGTTCCGCTACGCCGGTGCCGGCGCGCCCGTGCGCTGGTTGCACCGCGTCGGCTGAGGCGACCGGTCGCCGGTTCCCGCAGGGCGCACGACCGCGGCCCCGGACCCCGTGCAGAGTCCGGGGCCGCGGTGCGTCCGCCTCGGGGCGGTCAGACGGAGGTGACGAGCAGCGCCACGTTGTGGCCGCCGAAGCCGAACGAGTTGTTGATCGCGGCGACCGGGCCGTCGGGCAGCGCACGGGGCTTGTCGCGCACGAGGTCGAGCACGAGCTCGGGGTCGGGGTTCTCGACGTTGATCGTCGGCGGAGCCTGTCGCTCGTGCAGGGCCAGGACGGCGAAGATCGTCTCGAGCGCGCCGGCGCCGCCGAGCAGGTGCCCGGTCATCGACTTCGTCGCCGACAGCGCGACGTGGTCGGCGTCGGGGCCGAGGACGCCGCGGATGCTGCGCGCCTCGATGAGGTCGCCCACCACGGTCGACGTGGCGTGCGCGTTGACGTGGTGCACGTCGGCCGCGGCCACGCCCGAGTCGGCGAGCGCGGCCTGCATGGCCCGGATCTGGCCGTCGCCGGACGGCTCCGGGGACGTGATGTGGTACCCGTCGGCGGAGAGGCCGACGCCGGCGATGCGGGCGTACACCCGGGCGCCGCGGGCGCGGGCGTGCTCGGCGCTCTCGAGCACGACGATGCCCGCACCCTCGCCGAGCACGAAGCCGTCGCGGGCCGTGTCGTAGGGCCGCGAGGCCGCCGCGGGGTCGTCGTTGCGGGTGGAGAGGGTGCGCGACGCGGCGAAGGCGGCGACCGGCATCGGGTGGATGGCCGCCTCCGTGCCGCCGGCGACGACGACGTCGGCCCGCCCGCTGCGGATCATGTCGACCGCGTAGCCGATCGCCTCGGCGCCGGACGCGCAGGCCGAGACCAGCGCGTGCGCGCCGGCGCGGGCGCCGAGCTCGAGCGAGACGTACGCGACGGGGGAGTTCGGCATGAGCATCGGCACGGTCATGGGCAGGACGCGGCGGCCGCCCTTCTCGCGCAGCGTGTCCCACGCGTCGAGGGTGGTCCAGATGCCGCCGATGCCGGACGACACGACCGCGCCGAGGCGGTCGCCGTCGACCTCGGGCGAGCCCGCGTCCTTCCACGCCTCGCGCGTCGCGATGACGGCGTACTGCGCGGAGGGGTCCATGCGCTTGAGCTCGGGGCGCGGCAGCACCTGGTCGGGTGCGACGCGCAGCTGGGCGGCGAACGTGACGGGGATGTCGTAGCGCTCGGCCCAGTCGTTCTCGAGGGGGCGCGCACCCGACTCGCCCGCCAGGGCTGCCTGCCACGTGGACGGCACGTCGCCGCCGAGCGGCGTGGTCGCGCCCAGGCCGGTGACGACGACCTCGGGGACGGTGGTCATGGGTGCTCCTCGGGTGTGTGCGGTGCGGCGGGGCGACGCGGTCGCCCCGCCGCGCGTGCGTGGGGCCGTCAGGCCGCCTGGGCGCCGTTGATGAAGCTGACGGCGTCGCCCACCGTGGCGAGGTTCTTGACCTCGTCGTCGGGGATGCGCACGTCGAACTTCTCCTCGGCGAGGGTGACGATCGTCATCATCGACAGCGAGTCGATGTCCAGGTCGTCGGTGAAGGACTTCTCGGGCAGGACGGAGTCGGTCGGCAGGCCGGTCTCCTCGCTGACGATCTCGGCCAGGCCGGCCAGGATCTCCTGCTCGCTGTACGCCATGGATGTCTCCTCGTGTCGGGTGGTGCTCGGACGAAACGTGCTGACGGTACCCGGGGCGTGCGGCGCCGCCGGGCCGCGGCACGGGCTCAGGGCAGGACGACGACCTGCGCGGCGTAGACGAGGCCGGCGCCGAAGCCGATCTGCAGCGCGAGCGCGCCCGAGGGCACCTGCCCCTCGCGCAGCAGCCGCTCGGTGGCCAGCGGGATGGACGCGGCCGACGTGTTGCCCGTGTCGGCGATGTCGCGCCCGACGACCACGGACTCCGGCAGCTTCAGCTGCTTGATCATCTGGTCGATGATCCGCATGTTCGCCTGGTGGGGGATGAACGCCTCGATGTCGTCGGCCGTGACGCCCGCGGCGTCCATGGCCTTCTGCGCGACCGGCGCCATCTGCCACACGGCCCACTTGAAGACGCTCTGCCCCTCCTGGCGCAGCGTGGGCCAGCCGGCGCCCTCGTCGCGCGTCGCGAGCCACGAGTGCGTCTGGCGGATCGCCTGCGCCTGGCCGCCGTCCGAGCCCCACACGGTCGGGCCGATGCCCGGCGTGTCGGACGGGCCGACGACGACCGCGCCGGCGCCGTCGCCGAGCAGGAAGGAGATGGTGCGGTCCGTCGGGTCGACGAAGTCGCTCATCTTCTCGGCGCCGATGACGAGCACGTTGCGGGCGGTGCCGGCGCGCACAAGCGCGTCCGCCTGGCCGATGCCGTAGCAGTACCCGGCGCACGCGGCGGAGATGTCGAAGGCGGCGGCGGGCGTCGCGCCGATGCGGTCCGCGACGATCGCGGCCCCCGCGGGGGTCTGGTGGAAGTACGTGACCGTGGACAGGATCACCGCGTCGATGTCGGCACCCGTCAGGCCGGCGTTCTCGAGGGCGGCGCGGGCGGCGCCCTCGGCCAGGTCCAGGACGTCGGTCGAGGCGTCCGCCCGGCGCCGGGTCACGATGCCGGTGCGCTGCCGGATCCACTCGTCCGAGGAGTCGATGGGACCGACGAGGTCGTCGTTGGGCACGACGCGCTCGCCGCGGACGCCGCCGATGCCGAGGATGCGGGTGTGCGCGGGCCCGGTGGCCTGCGTCAGGGTCGGACGGGTCACGACGAGCTCTCCTGCGTGGTGGTCGAGGGGGACGGCTGCGCGCCGCCGGCGTGGCGGCGCACGAGGTCGCGCGCCGCGTCGAGGTCGGCGGGCGACTTCAGCGCCACGGTCTCGACCCCCGGCAGCGTACGCCGGGCGAGGCCGGTGAGGACGCCGCCGGGGGCGACCTCGAGCAGCGCCGTGACACCGAGGTCCGCCAGCGTGGCCTGGCACAGGTCCCACCGGACCGGCCGGGCCACCTGCGCGACCAGGCGGGCGAGCGCGTCGGCGCCGTCCGCGACGACCGCGCCGTCGGCGTTGCCGAGCAGCGTGACGACGGGCTCGCGCGGCGACAGGCGCGCGGCGGCGGCGGCGAGCTCGTCGACGGCCGGCGCCATGTGCTCCGTGTGGAACGCGCCCGCGACCTGCAGCGGCACGACCCGCACGCGCGCCGGCGGCTCCGCGGCGAGCGCCGCGAGGGCGTCGAGCGTGCCGGCCGCGACGACCTGGCCGCCGCCGTTGACGTTGGCGGGGACGAGCCCGAGCGCGGCGAGCCGGGCCAGGACCTCGTCAGGGTCGCCGCCGAGGACCGCGCTCATGCCCGTGGGCGTCGCGGCGGCGGCACGCGCCATGGCGGCGCCCCGCACCGCGACGAGCGCCAGCGCGTCGTCGTCGCTCAGGACGCCCGCGACGGCCGCGGCGGCGAGCTCGCCCACCGAGTGGCCCGCCGCGACGTCGACCCGCCCGGGCACGACCTGCGCGAGGTCGGTGCCGAGCGGCGCGTCGAGGACCGCCCGCAGGCTGGCGAGGGCGGTGGCGACCAGCAGCGGCTGCGCCACGGCGGTGTCGCGGATCGTCTCCGCGTCGGACGTGGTCCCGTGGGCCGTCAGGTCCGCCCCCGTCACCTCGCTCGCACGCGCGAGGAGGTCGGCGAACCCGTCGACCTCGAGCCAGGGGGCGAGCATGCCGGGGGACTGGGCACCCTGACCGGGGCAGGCGACGACGAGCACCCGACCACTGTGCCGTCCCGCCGGTGCGGCACCCGGTCACGGCTCGTACCAACCTCGTGAGCCAGGCTTGTCGCACCTGTACAAAGGCGCGTGTGCCGAGCGGGGTCAGGGGCGTGCGGCGTCCAGGCGTCCGACGGCGAGCGCGGTCTGCAGGACGTACGACTCGCGCGCGTCCAGCGGGTCCCAGCCCGTGACGTCGGCGACGCGGCGCAGCCGGTAGCGCACCGTGTTCGGGTGCACGTACAGGCTGCGCGCGGCCGCCTCCAGGGAGCGCCCCGCGCCCAGGTAGGCGGACAGGGTCTCGAGCAGCGAGCCCTGGCTCGCCGCGAGCGGGACGAACGCCCGCTCCACGAGGGCGCGGCGGGCGTCGGCGTCCCCGACCAGGACGCGCTCGGGCAGCAGGTCGTCGGCGAGCACGGGCCGGGGCACCTGCTCCCAGCCCGCCGCCGCCTGCAGGCCGGCGAGCGCCGCCCGGGCCGAGGCCGTGCTCTCGACGAGCCCGGGCGCCGGCGGGCCGATCACGACGGGACCGGGCCCGAACCGCGGCAGCAGGCCCATCGCGGCCGCCCGCAGGTCGCCCTCACCCCCGAGGAAGACGACGAGCCGGTCGCCGAGGATGCCGACGAGCGCGTCGTCGGCGGCCCGCCGCGTGGCGCGGCGCAGGTCCGCGACGCGCACCTCGTCCAGGTGCGCGGCCGTGGTCCCGACGACGACGAGCGTGGAGCCGCGCCCGCTCCAGCCGATCGCCGCGACGCGCGAGCGCAGGGCGTCGTCGGCGTCGCCGCGCACGAGCGCGTCCACGACCAGCGCCTCCAGGCGGGCGTCCCACCCGCCGCGCACCTCGGCGGCGCGCGCGTAGACCTCGGCCGCCGAGAAGGCGACCTCGCGCGAGTACCGCAGCACGGCCTCGCGCAGCTCGCGCTCGGCGCCGGGAGCGGCCAGGCGGTCGCTGTGCGTCTCGACGACGTCGACGACGACGCGCACGAGCTGCAGCGTGTGCTGCAGCGAGATGGAGCGCGTCAGCTCGGGCGGCGCCGCCGCGAAGATCTCGCCGACGCCGTGCGGCGGGCGGGACGGGTCCGCGAACCACGTGACGAACGCCGTGATGCCCGCCTGCGCGACGAGGTTGACCCACGACCGGTCCTCCGCCGGCAGCGCCCGGTACCACTCGAGGTCGGCGTCGAGCCGGCGCATCGCCGCCACCGCGAGCTGCCCCGCACCCTCGCGCACGCGCCGCTGCGTCTCGGTGCCGCCGGCGTCCGCGTGGTCGCCCGTGCGCGCCGCGGACGGCGGACGGGCGGTGCGCACCCGCGCGCTCGCGGCCCGCGGCCGCGCGACGACCGGGTGCGCCCCGTCCGCGACGTCGTCGGGCACCGCCCCGGGCGGCGGCGGGCCCGGCCGGTCGGCCGTGGGAGGGGACGTCATGCGAGCGAGCATAGGGGCGGCGCTTGTGGGAAGTCGACAAAGGCCGAGGTGGTCCTCACGCCTGGCGGACCAGCTCCGGACGGGTGCGGACCGGACGGAACGGATAGGGTCTCGGCATGGCTCTCCTGCCTCGACTGCGCCAGCTCATGCGGCGACCGACCTCGGCCTCACGGGTCGGGGCGCGTCGTCCTACGACGGCCGCGCGCCGTGGGGACACCCTCCACGAGGACGCGCTGCGCTCGATGCTGAGCGACGACCCGAACAACGAGCGCGCGTTCCAGGCGCTCGCCGAGATCGTCCGCCGCCGTGCCGCGGAGCAGGTGCCGGAGGAGGACCCGCTGACGGCGCCGAACGTCGAGCACGAGCGGCAGCACGCCGCCGACCTGGCGGTGTGGTCGCTCGGCGAGGAGCTCTCGGGCAACCCCCGCGCCTGGTACCCGCTCATCGAGCTCGCCCGGCTGTCGGTCCGGGACGACCACGAGGGCACGATCCGCCGCCTCACCACGGCCGCGGAGCGCGACACCTCCGGCCGCGCGCTCGTCGAGGCGCTGGCGCTCCTGTGCGACGCCGGGATGCCGGTCGACGCCCTCAACCTCGGCGTCGGGCACTGGCGCCCCCGTGAGCACGACCCGGCGGTGGCACGGCAGCTCGTGCGGGCCGCGATCGAGGCCGACCGCCCGCTGGACGCCAAGCAGCACCTCGCCTCGCTCGACCTGTACCCGGACCAGCGCGCGATCGCGGACCTGCGCGCCGAGCTGACGCGGCAGGTCGCCCAGGCGGAGCAGTCCATCCCCGGCACCTGACAGCGCCAGGGCCCCGCGCGGCCCTGCACCACGGCCACGAACGCCACGAGCGGGCGGTCCCGGTCTCCCGGGGCCGCCCGCTCGTCGTGTCAGCGGGTGCCGCGACCCGTCAGGAGTCGCCGCCCGTGTTGCCGGACGTGCCGGCGGTGACGTCGTGCAGGCGGTACCGCTCGATCGCCTGTGCCGGCAGCGACGGGTCGACCTTGCCCTCGAGCACGAGCTGCTGCAGCACGCGCACCGCGGTCGACGGGCCGTCGATCTTGAAGTGCCGGCGGGCCGCCGCGCGGGTGTCGGAGAAGCCGAAGCCGTCGGCGCCGAGCGTGGCGTAGCGGCCGGGCACCCAGGCGCGCACCTGGTCCGCGACGAGGTGGTCGTAGTCCGTCGTGGCGACGAACGGCCCCTCGGCACCCTGGAGCTTCGCCGTCAGGTACGGCGTGCGCGGCTCCTCGCCCGGGTGCAGGAACGCGTGCTGCTCGGCGGCGAGCGCGTCGCGGCGCAGCTCGTTCCAGCTCGTCACGGACCACACCGCGGCGCGCACGCCCCAGTCGTCGGCGAGGAGCTTCTGCGCCTCGAGCGCCCACGGCACCCCGACGCCCGACGCGAGGATCTGGGCACGCGGCCCGTCACCCTCGGCGGGGGCGATGAGGTGGATGCCCTTGAGGATGCCCTCGACGTCCACGCCCTCCGGCTCGGCCGGCTGGACCATCGGCTCGTTGTAGACCGTCAGGTAGTAGATGACGTTCTGGTCACGGCCGTCGGACCCGTCGCCGTACATGCGCTCGATGCCGTCGCGCACGATGTGCCGGATCTCGTACCCGTACGCCGGGTCGTAGTGCACGACGTGCGGCATGGTCCCCGCCAGCAGCGGCGAGTGGCCGTCGGCGTGCTGCAGGCCCTCGCCGGTCAGCGTCGTGCGGCCGGCCGTGGCGCCGATGAGGAAGCCGCGCGCCATCTGGTCGCCGGCGGCCCAGAACTGGTCGCCGGTCCGCTGGAACCCGAACATCGAGTAGTAGAAGTAGAACGGGATCAGCGGCTCGCCGTGGGTCGCGTACGACGTGCCCGTGGCCTGGAAGGCTGCCGCCGACCCGGCCTCGTTGATGCCGGTGTGCATGATCTGGCCGGCCTCGCTCTCCTTGTAGGAGAGCATCAGCGCACGGTCGACGGCCATGTAGTTCTGGCCGTTCGTGTTGAAGATCTTCGCGCTCGGGAAGATCGAGTCGAGACCGAAGGTGCGGGCCTCGTCGGGGATGATCGGCACCAGGCGGTGACCGAACTCCTTGTCCTTCAGCAGGTCCTTGAACAGGCGCACGAGCGCCATGGTCGTGGCGACCTCCTGCGAGCCCGAGCCCTTGGCCAGGCCCTCGTAGAGCTTCGGCTCCGGGAGCTTGATCGGGTTCGGGTTCGAGCGGCGCTCGGGCACGAAGCCGCCGAGCTGGCGGCGGCGCTCCAGCATGTACTGGATCGCCGGGTCCTCCGGGCCGGGGTTGTAGTACGGCGGCAGGTACGGGTCGGCCTCGAGCTGCTCGTCCGTGATCGGGATGTGCAGCGAGTCGCGCAGCGTCTTGAGCTCGTCGACCTTGAGCTTCTTCATCTGGTGCGTCGCGTTGCGCCCCGCGAAGCCGGACCCGAGCCCGTAGCCCTTGATGGTGTGCGCGAGGATCACCGTCGGCTGGCCCGTGTGCTCGCGCGCGGCCTTGTAGGCGGCGTAGAGCTTGCGGTAGTCGTGGCCGCCGCGCTTGAGCGCCCAGATCTCGTCGTCCGTCATCTTCTCGACGAGCGCCTTGGTGCGCGGGTCGCGGCCGAAGAAGTGCTCGCGGATGAACGCGCCGTTCTCGGCGCGGAACGTCTGGAAGTCCCCGTCCGGCGTCGTGTTCATGAGGTGCACGAGCGCGCGGTCCTTGTCGGCGTTGAGCAGGGTGTCCCACTCGCGGCCCCAGATGACCTTGATGACGTTCCACCCGGCGCCGCGGAACTGCGCCTCGAGCTCCTGGATGATCTTGCCGTTGCCGCGCACCGGCCCGTCGAGGCGCTGCAGGTTGCAGTTGACGACGAACGTGAGGTTGTCCAGCCCCTGCTGCGCCGCGTGCTGCAGCATGCCGCGGGACTCCGGCTCGTCCATCTCGCCGTCGCCGAGGAACGCCCAGACGTCCTGCTGGCTGGTGTCCTTGATGCCGCGGTTGTGCAGGTACTTGTTCGTCCAGGCCTGGTAGATCGCGGCGGCCGGGCCCAGGCCCATCGACACCGTCGGGAACTCCCACAGCTCCGGGGCGAGGCGCGGGTGCGGGTACGACGGCAGACCGCCGCCCGGGTGCGACACCTCCTGCCGGAAGCCGTCGAGCTGCTGCTCGGTCAGCCGGCCCTCGAGCAGGGCGCGGGCGTAGACGCCGGGGGAGGCGTGCCCCTGGAAGAAGACCTGGTCGCCGCCGCCGGGGTGGTCCTTGCCCCGGAAGAAGTGGTTGAGGCCGACCTCGGTGAGGGTGGCGACCGAGGCGTACGAGGAGATGTGCCCGCCGACCGCCACGCCGGGACGCTGCGCGCGCGTCACCATGACGGCGGCGTTCCAGCGGATCCAGGAGCGGTAGCGCCGCTCCATGACCTCGTCACCGGGGAAGTAGGGCTCGTTGTGCACCGCGATGGTGTTGACGTACGGGGTGTTCAGCGACGCCGGGATCGCCACGTTCCGCTGCCGCGCGTGACGCAGCATGCTCATGAGGACGTACCGCGCGCGCGGGCCGCCCTTCTCGTCGATCAGGCCGTCGAGCGACTCGACCCACTCACCGGTCTCCTCCGGGTCGATGTCGGGGACCTGGCTGAGCAGGCCGCCGATCAGCGGGCCCGTCTCGTCGATGGAAGCCACCGGGTGCTCCTTCGCGTCTCGTGCGCACCCGCGGCGGGTTCGCCCCGGTGCGCCTGGCAGTCCCGCGGTCGGCTCTCGCGCGGGTGGCGAGCGGTCGCGGCTGCGGGTAGTCGGACCATTCTCGGACGATGCGGGGTGGAAAGTCACACCGGTGGCCGTGACGTCGGCGACACGGGCGCGCACGCGTCCGTGCAGGACGTTGCCGGGGACGGGAGCGCCCGGGTGGGCTAACGTGTGCCGACATCGGCAGGCGGACCCGTCAGGAGGGCCCGCCGGTGGGGGCCAGCCGGCCCCCGTCGCAGCCGTCGGGCAGAAGGGAACGGGCCGGACGTGTCTTCCACCGCGGACGACGCCGCGACGCAGGCGGCCGCTCGTCTCGGCTTCGTGGCCGGGCAGGTCGTGCAGGAGCTGGGTTACGACGACGACGTCGACGAGAACCTCCGCACGGGGCTCGAGGCGCTCACGGGCAACGAGCTCGTGGACGAGGACTACGACGACGTCACGGACGGCGCGGTCATCTGGTTCCGCGACGACGACGGCGACCTCACCGACTTCCTCGTCGACGCGATGACGGTCCTGGACGACAA
This sequence comes from Cellulomonas sp. JZ18, assembly GCF_009720485.1. Classification (NCBI taxonomy): domain Bacteria; kingdom Bacillati; phylum Actinomycetota; class Actinomycetes; order Micrococcales; family Cellulomonadaceae; genus Cellulomonas; species Cellulomonas sp. JZ18. The sequence goes on from NZ_CP045245.1 coordinate 1,599,762, forward strand.
CGGTCCGATCTGGGTCTTCACGCCGAAGGCCGGGCGTCCCGGGCACGTCAAGCACAGCGACATCGAGGAGGCCGCGACGACGTCCGGCCTGCACGCGATGACGACGTTCGCGATCGGGCCCGACTGGTCCGCCACGCGCCTGGCGACGCGCGGCCGCGGCAAGTGACCGTGCGGTGAGCGTCCCCGCCGTCGGGGACGTCGCACCGGACCTCACGCTGCCGGACACCCACGGCAGCCCCGTCTCGCTGCGCGCGCTGCGCGGCGGGCCCGTGGTGCTCGTCTTCTTCCCGTTCGCGTTCTCGCGCATCTGCTCGGGCGAGCTGTGCGAGCTGCGGGACAACCTGTCCGCGTTCGAGGCGGCCGGCGTCACGCTGCTGGGCATCTCCTGCGACCCGATGTTCGCGCTGCGTGCCTGGTCGGAGCAGGAGCGGCACGGGTTCGAGCTGCTGTCCGACTTCTGGCCGCACGGCGCCGCGGCGCGCGCCTACGGCGTGTTCGACGAGGAGCACGGCCTCGCGCTGCGCGGCAGCTTCCTCGTCGACGCCGAGGGGGTCGTGCGCTGGTCGGTCGTGAACCCGCGGGGCGAGGCGCGCCCGATCGCGGCGTACCGCGAGGCGCTCGCGGCGCTCGCGCGCGGCCGCTAGTCCCCGCGCTGCCGGTCCTCGCGCTCCGCGACCAGCACGACGACGTCGCGCCGTGCACCGCCGGTGAGCGGGTGGTCGCGCAGCAGCCCGTCCCGCACGTACCCGGCGCGCTCGGCCGTGCGCACGGAGGCGACGTTCCAGGGCTCGACGAGGAGCGTGATGCGCCGCAGCCCGGGCATGGTCCAGCCGAAGCGCGTGAGCGCGACCAGGGCGTCGGTCGCGTACCCGCGCCGTCGCGCCGAGGGCACGACGGCGTACCCGGCGGTGCCGCGCCCGTCCGCGAGGTCGCGCAGCCAGAGCCCGCAGTGCCCGACGGCGGTGGCGGAGCGTGCGTCGACCACGGTGAACGAGAAGCCCGCTCCCTCCGCGTGCCGGGCGCGCTGGCGCTCGACCCACGCCTGCGCCTCGTCCCACCCGGCGTGCGGCGGCAGCGTGCCGATCGTCGGGACGTAGGGGTCGGTCGACAGCTCGCGGGCCATGGCGGCGTCGTCCGGACGCACCTCGCGCAGCAGGACGAGCCCGTGGGCCGGTGCGACGACGGGCCACGGCGGCAGCGGGGACGCGGGCACGGGACCACGGTAGGCGTCCGGGCGTGGACGGTGCTGTCGACGAGGTGGGCCCGGCCGGTCTCGAACCGACGACCTCCGCGGTGTAAGCGCGGCGCTCTGACCAACTGAGCTACAGGCCCCTGGAGCGTGCGACAGCCTAGCGGCGACGTAGGCTCGGCCCGTGCGAGCCACCGTCCTGCACGGGCCCCGCGACGTCCGCGTCGAGCAGGTGCCCGACCCCGAGGTCCGCCGTCCCACCGATGCCGTCGTGCGCGTCGTCGCGAGCTGCGTGTGCGGCTCCGACCTGTGGCCGTACCGCGGCGTGCGCGAGGTGCGCGAGCCGCGCCGGATGGGGCACGAGTTCGTGGGCGTCGTCGAGGAGGTCGGGGCCGACGTCGCCCGCGTGAAGGTCGGCGACTTCGTCGTCGCGCCGTTCGTCGTCAGCGACGACACCTGCGTGCACTGCCGCAACGGCGTGCACACGTCCTGCGTCAACGGCGCCGGCTGGGGCGGCCCGGACCGCCACGGCGACATGGTCGACGGCGGCCAGGGCGAGTACGTCCGCGTGCCGTTCGCCGACGGCACGCTCGTCGTCACCCCTGAGCACCCGGACGAGGCGCTGCTGCCGCACGTGCTCACGCTCACCGACGTCATGGGGACCGGCCACCACGCCGCGCTCGCGGGCGGCGTGCGGGCGGGCTCCACCGTGGCGGTCGTCGGCGACGGCGCGGTCGGCCTGTGCGCCGTCATCGCAGCGCGCCGGCTCGGTGCCGAGCGCGTGGTCGCCCTGTCCCGGCACGAGGCGCGTGCGGCGCTCGCGGTGCGCTTCGGCGCCACGGACGTGGTCGCGGAGCGCGGCGACGAGGGTGCCGCCGCGGTGCGCGACCTGCTCGGGGGCGTCGGACCGGACGCGGTGCTCGAGTGCGTCGGGACGAAGGAGTCGATGCAGCAGTCGCTCGACACCGTGCGCCCCGGCGGCCGGGTCGGCTACGTGGGCGTGCCGGCCGGCGGCCCGGAGCTGCCGATCGGGCAGATGTTCGGCGCGAACATCGGCGTGCTCGGCGGGGTCGCGCCGGTCCGCGCGTACGTCGAGGGCCTGCTGCCCGACGTGTGGGCGGGCACGATCGAGCCGGGCCTGGTGTTCGACGGGACGTTCGCGCTCGACGACGTGGCCGACGCGTACCGGGCGATGGACGAGCGGACGGTGACGAAGTCCCTGGTGCTGCCGTGAGCGCGCCGACGCTGCGTGACGTCGTCGCGGCGCTCGAGAAGCGGTACCCGCCCGGGACGGCCGAGTCGTGGGACGCCGTCGGCCTCGTCGCGGGCGACCCGGCCGAGCCGGTGCGGCGGGTGCTGCTCGCGGTCGACCCCGTCGCCGCCGTCGTGGACGAGGCGCTGGAGTGGGGCGCCGACCTGCTCCTGACGCACCACCCGCTGTTCCTGCGCGGCGTGCACTCGGTCGCCGCGACGACCTACAAGGGCGCGCTCGTGCACCGCCTCGTGCGCGGCGGGTGCGCCCTCTACGCCGCCCACACGAACGCGGACGCCGCCCGGGGCGGCGTGGCGGAGGCGCTGGCGGAGGCCGTCGGCCTCGTCGACACCGTGCCGCTCGTGCCCGTGCCGTCGCCCGCGCTCGACAAGGTCGTGGTGTTCGTCCCCGAGGAGCAGGCGGAGGCACTGGTCGACGCGCTCGCGGACGCCGGCGCCGGCGCGCTCGGGGACTACGAGCGCTGCGCGTGGACGACGACCGGGGAGGGGACGTTCACGCCTCAGGAGGGCGCCGCGCCGGCGATCGGTGCGGTCGGGCGCCGTGAGCACGTGCGCGAGACCCGCGTCGAGATGGTCGCCCCCCGGTCGGCCCGTGCGCGCGTGCTCGCCGCGCTGCGCGCCGCCCACCCCTACGAGGAGCCCGCGTTCGACGTGCTGGAGCTCGCCGCCGAGCCGGGCTCCACGGGCCTCGGCCGGGTGGGGACCCTGCCCGAGCCGGCGACCCTCGCCGACTTCGCGGCCCGCGTCGCCCGCGCCGTGCCCGCCACCGTGCAGGGGGTCCGCTGGGCGGGCGACCCGCAGATGACCGTCCGGCGCGTCGCGGTGCTCGGCGGGTCCGGCGACTCGCTGTTCGACGCGGTGCGCGCCGCGGACGTCGACGCCTACGTCACCGCGGACCTGCGCCACCACCCCGCCTCCGAGCAGCAGGAGCGGGCCGCGTTCGAGGCCGCGGGAGGTGCACCCCGCCCCGCGCTCGTCGACCTCGCGCACTCGGCCTCGGAGTGGCCGTGGCTGGCGCGGGCGGCGGCCGACCTGGTCGCGGACCTGCAGGCGCAGGGCACTACGGTGGAGACCCGCGTGAGCACGCTGAGCACCGACCCGTGGACGGGTCGCGTGGATCAGACGGCCAGCACCCAGCCGGAAGGAACCCCGTGACGAGTGCCCCCGCAGTCGACCAGCGCCGCCTCCTGGACGTCCAGGAGCTCGACACCCGCCTCGACCAGCTCGCGCACAAGCGGCGCACGCTGCCGGCCCTGGCCCGCCTCATCGAGCTCGACGCGCAGCTCGCCGACCTCGACACCGCGCTCGTCACGTCCCGCACCGCGGCGTCCGACCTGCGCGCCGAGCTCGCGAAGTCCGAGGCGGACGTCGAGCAGGTGCGCTCCCGCGCCGCGCGCAACCAGCAGCGGCTGGACGCCGGCCAGGGGTCGGCGAAGGACATGCAGGCGCTGTCCAGCGAGCTCGAGAGCCTCGCGCGTCGCCAGTCCGACCTCGAGGAGGTCGAGCTCGAGATGATGGAGCGTCTCGAGGCGCACGAGAGCACGCTGGCCGAGCTCGAGCAGGCGCACGCCGCGCTCGTCGCCGAGCACGAGAAGGTCGCCGCCGAGCGCGACGCCGGCTACGCGGAGATCGACGCCGAGGTCGAGCGGCTGCGCTCCGTCCGGGCGACGGCCGTGGACGGCATCGACGCCGGGCTCGTCACCCTGTACGAGCGGCTGCGCAACCAGCACCAGGGCCGGGGCGCCGCGCCGCTGCGGGGCAACCGCTGCGAGGGCTGCCGGCTCGAGCTCAACCCGCTCGACCTCGAGGCCATCCGCGCCAAGCCCGCGGACGCCGTCGTCCGCTGCGAGGAGTGCGGGCGGATCCTCGTCCGCGGGACCGAGGGGGCCTGACGATGACGGAGCGTCCCGAGGGCACGAGCGGGGCCGACGCCCTCGACCACGCCACCACGACCGACCCGGCCGGGACCGGGACCGCGGCGGCGCAGGAGCCGGCGCGACGGGCGCGGCCCTCGGGGCGGCGGTGCGCTTCGACAGCGCCGAGCCGGTGACGGTGGTGCTCGTGCGGCACGGGCAGACCACCATGACGGTCTCGCGCGGGTACTCCGGCTCGTCCGAGCCCGGCCCCCGCTCGACGAGCACGGGCGGGCGCAGGCGGCCGCCGCGGCAGCGCTCGTGGACCGCGTGGGCCGCGACCTGTGGGGCGACATCGCCTACCCGAGCGAGCTCGTCGCGTCGCCGATGGTCCGCACGCAGCAGACCGCCGCGGTGATCGCCGAGCGGCTCGGGCTGCAGGTGCGCACGGACGCCGCGTTCCAGGAGGCGGACTTCGGCGACTGGCAGGGTCTGACGGCCGAGGAGATCGAGGAGCGCTGGCCCGGGCAGCTCGAGCCGTGGCACACGTCCGGCCGGCTGCGCCCGCCGGGCGGTGGCGAGTCGATCGAGGACGTCGGCGTGCGGCTGCGGGCGGGGCTGGACGCGCTGCAGACCGGCGGTCCGCGCACGGTCGTCGTCGTCTCGCACGCGGTCGCGATCCGCGCCGCCCTCGGCGTCACCATGGGCGCCGACCCCGGCACCTGGAGCCAGCTGCGCGTCGCGCCGGCGGCGGTCAGCATCATCCGGCTGTACGCGGACAAGCGGGACGAGATCGCGGTCGCCGGGGCGCCGAGCGAGGGGTGGGGCCGGGCCTGACGGTCCGCCGCCGTCCCGGCTCAGGCCGCTGTGGTCCCGTCCTGCGCGGCCACCAGCTCGACCTCGAAGCCGGCGGCGTTCTCGAGGTAGGCGGCGTAGTGGTCCGGGCCGCCCGCGAACGGGTGGTCCTCGGCGAACAGGAGCGACCAGCCGTGCGCCGGCGCGTCGGCGACGAGGTCGTCGACGTCCGCGCGCGACCCGGCGTGGAACGCGAGGTGGTTGACGCCCGGGCGACGCCGCTCGTGCGGGACCGGCTCCACGTCCGGGCCCGTCTCCAGCACGAGGTACGTGGGGCCCAGAGTCCATCCGGAGCCGGTGCGCCAGGTGCTCGTCCGCTCGTACCCGAGCCGGCTCAGCAACCACGTGAAGGAGGTCCACGCCGCGTCGTCGTCGGGCAGCCAGAGCTCGACGTGGTGCAGCGCGCCGCGGACGGGACGGCCCATCTCAGGCCACCACGAGCGAGAGCGTCCGGGCGCCGCGGCGCGGCGGAGCGCCGAGCTCGACGGCGAGCAGCGCGTCCCCGACGAGGGCGGACGCGGCGTGCGCGAGCTCGTCGGCGTCGCGGGGTGCGCGGCCCCGGCGGGTGAGCAGGTGGCGGGTGAGCACGCCGCGTGTGTGCTTGGCGTGGTGCGAGACGACGGAGCGGCGGCCGTCCACCTCGCGCAGGACCCGCACCGTGACCCAGTCGGCGTCGGCCGGCGGCGTCCACGCGGCGAGGTAGGTGGCGGAGCGGCAGTCGACGACGAGTGCGCCGGCGGCCTCCGCAACGAGGGTGTCGCCGAGCGGTCCCCGCCACGCCGCGGCGAGGGGCCCGACGCCCGGCAGGTCGGTGCCCATCGACAGGCGGTAGGCGGGGATGCGGTCGGTCGGCGTCACGACGCCCCACAGACCGGAGACGATGCGCACGTGCGCCGCTGCGCGGGTACGGGCGGCGGGCGTGAGGTCCGCGAGGCCGGCCGCCGCGTACAGGACGCCGGTGTAGACGCGGGCGGCGGGCGCCGCCGGGGCCTCGCGCAACGTGGTGTTGCGTGCGACCTCCGCGGCGAGCCCGGGGGAGACGCCGAGCGTCGCGGGGGCGTCGGCGCGGGCGCTGACCTCGACGAGCGCGTCGAGCACCTGGGCGCGCAGCGGCGTGAGGTCCGGGTGAGCGAGGGCGTCCAGGTCGACGGGCGCGCCGGTCGCGGCGGGCGTCTTGCCCTCCGAGGGCGGGAGCATCACGAGCACCGGCCGACTGTACGGTGCGGTGAGGCGCGCGACCGCGCCGCGGGGGACGAGAAGGGGCGTGCGATGGCTCACGTGAAGGTCTACGGCCGGCGCTCGGTGTGGGCGGGGCGGCGGCACGAGGTCTCCGACGCCGTCCACGGCGCCGTGACGTCCGCCTGGGGCCTGCCGGAGGAGAAGCGGTTCCACCGCTTCCTCTGGCTCGACGACGACGACCTCGTCGCGCCGCGCGGCGAGGGCTACCTGGTGGTGGAGGTCGTCTGCTTCACCGGCCGCAGCCCGGCGGCCGTCCGCGCGCTGATCGCCGCGTTCTACGACGACGTCGCACCGGCGCTCGGGCTCGGGTCGGACGACCTCGAGGTGGTCGTCCTCGAGGCCCCGCCGACGCACTGGGGGATCCGTGGCCGCGCCGGTGACGAGCTGACGCTGGACTACCGCGTCGACGTCTGACGCCGGGGTTGATAGGCAAGCCAGAACTTGCCTATGGTGGGCCCGTGGCCGACATCTTCCGCGCCCTGGACGACGAGACCCGCAGGCTGGTGCTCGACGAGCTGGCCGCGCGGGACGGGCTGACGCTGTTCGACATCTGCACCGCGCTCGTGACACGGCACGGCGTGAGCATGAGCCGCCAGGCGGTCTCCCAGCACCTCGCGGTGCTCGAGGCGGCCGGGCTGGTGTCGACGGAGCGCCGCGGCCGGTCCAAGTTCCACCACTTCCGCCCCGAGCCGCTCGCCGAGATCACCCGGCGGTGGCCCCCGACGCCAGGAGCGCACCATGAGGATCGAGCTGACCAGCGTGTTCGTGGACGACCAGCGCACGGCGCTGGCCTTCTACACCGACGTCCTGGGCTTCGTGAAGCGGCACGACGTGCCGCTCGGCGACGCCGCCTGGCTGACGGTCGTGTCGCCCGAGCGGCCCGACGGGCCCGAGCTGCTGCTCGAGCCGGCCGGCCACCCGGCCGTGAAGCCGTACCGGGACGCGCTCGTCGAGGACGGCATCCCGCTGATCCAGCTCGCGGTCGACGACGTGCACGCCGAGCACGAGCGGCTCACCGCGCGCGGCGTGCAGTTCACGCAGCCGCCGACGGACATCGGCAACGCCCACGTCGCCGTCTTCGACGACACGTGCGGCAACCTCGTGCAGATCATCGCGATGAAGCCCGGGGCCGAGCTGTAGCCCGTCGCGCGCGGGCCCCGGGCCGGCACGCCGCCCCCAGGGGAGCGCCCCGCGGACGCGGGTGAGGCGGATGAGTCAGCCGGTACGCCGGGTTCTGTCCCCGCGCGCGGTTGCCCCCGCGCGGGTGGCGGCCATCCATCTACGACGTACGTTGCCGCACGCCTCCAGCGGCCTACCCGGGAGCTCGGGCGGGCAGCCCTCGGACGCTCCCTGTCTGGCCTTGCTCCGGGTGGGGTTTACCTAGCCGCACCGGTCACCCGGCACGCTGGTGGTCTCTTGCACCACCGTTTCACCCTTACCCCGCACGTCCGGCGGACCGGTCGTGCGTGGCGGTCTGCTCTCTGTGGCACTGTCCCGCGGGTCACCCCGGGTGGGTGTTACCCACCACCCTGCCCTGCGGAGCCCGGACGTTCCTCGGCGGGCCCTCCGGGGAGGGACCGACGCGGCCGCCTGGCTGACTCATCCGCACCCGACAGCCTACCGGCCCGCGCGGCGGCCGCCGGCGCGTCACCCCGGGGACCAGGCCGGCCGCGGGGACCAGGCCCGCCGACGGGACCACCCCGGCCCCGCCCGCCTCGGGCGGCTGCGGCGGGTACACCCACGCGACCAGCACCACCGAGATGAGCATGAGCAGGAACCACGAGCCGAGCTTGCTCAGCGACACCAGGTGCCAGCCGTCGGCCTGGGACGGGTAGAGCCACGCGTCGGCGTACGTCGCGACGTTCTCCGCGACCCAGATGGCGGCGGCCACGAGGAGGAACGCGACGACCACGGGCATCCGCCACGTGCGCGCGTGCACCCGGTAGTGCATGACGGTGCGGCCGAACACGACGAGCACCGCCGCGACCAGCAGCCAGCGCGCGTCCGGCACCCAGTGGTGCGTGAAGAAGTTGACGTAGACCGCGGTGGCGAGCACGGCGGTCACGTGTCGCCGGGGCCAGCGGTCGAACCGCAGGTCGAAGATGCGGAACGTGCGCACGAGGTAGGAGCCCACGGCCGCGTACATGAAGCCGGAGTAGAGCGGCACGTCCCCGATGCGCAGGACGCCGTCGGCGGCGTAGGCCCACGACCCCACGTGCGTCTTGAAGACCTCCATGACCGTGCCCACGACGTGGAAGAGACCCACGACGCGCATCTCGCGGGCCGTCTCCAGCCGCGTGGCGAGCATGAGCACCTGCAGCGCGACGGCCGCGAGCGTGAGCGCGTCGTCGCGGGCGAGCGCGGCGCCGTCCGGGTACCAGAACCGCGCCGCCAGCAGCAGCGCGAGCATGAGCGCGCCGAAGAGGCACGCCCACGCCTGCTTGAGCACGAACACGACGAGCTCGAGCGCGCCCGTCCGCCAGCCGCGTGCGCCCAGGGCGCGCAGGCGCGCGTGCGCCCGCCGGTCGATGCGCTCCTCGACCCCCGTGAACCCGCGCTCGGCGGGCGACGCGACGGGGGCGGGGGAGCGGCGGCGCAGCACGGTCCCACCTCAGCACCACCGCCGCCCGTCGCGCGCGCGGTCGGGGCGGGGGCCGCGGGCAGGTTGCGTGGACGTCCTGTGGTCAGAAGCTCGCGCCGGCCGGTGCGTCCGGCTCGGCCGTGCCGGCCCGCGCCGCCTCCGCGGCGGCGAGCTGGGACGGCGTGCTGCGCAGGAGGCAGAACTCGTTGCCCTCGGGGTCCGCGAGCACGTGCCACGCGACGTCGCCCTGGCCGAGGTCGACCCGCGTCGCGCCGAGCTCGAGCAGCCGCGCGAGCTCCGTCTCCTGGTCCGAGCCGTCCGCGGGCCTGATGTCGAAGTGCAGCCGGTTCTTCACCCGGCGCTCGTCGGGGACCCGGAGGAAGAGCCACTCGGTCGCGGACCCGTCCCGGGCGCGATGACGACCTCCCCGTCGTCCTCCTCCGTCACCGGCCAGCCCAGCACCTCGGACCACCAGCGGGCCAGCGCGGCGGGGTCGGCGGCGTCGACGACGATCTGGGACACGACCACGGGCATGCGCCCCACGGTAGGGGAGGCAGGGGCGGGCCGCGCGTCCGCCGTGGGTCCGAGCGCGACCGGGCCGGCGTCGAGGTCGAACGGCGGAGCCGCGTCGCCCTCGCGGACCACGTCCAGGCGCTGGCGCTCCTGCTCCGCCACGAGGTGCTTGTGCGCGGGCTGGAAGACCTCGACGAAGTCCGGCAGCAGCCCGCCGCCCGGGGAGGACCCCGTGCCGGACCGCACGGACAGCCGGAACCGGTCGAACCACCCGCGGGCGACCGCCCGGTCGAGCAGGACGAGGACCAGCGCCGCAGCGACGACCACCAGCACCCAGCCCAGCGCGTCCATGCGCCCTGGATACCAGGGCGCCGGCGTCAGCGGTACTGCGCGCGCACCGGGCAGTCGAACGGGTCGCGGGCGCCGAGGCCGACCCGGTTGAGGTACTGCACGACGATCGCGTACGAGCGCACGAGCGAGGTCTCCGTGTACGGCACGCCGGTGCGGGCGCAGTGCTCCCGCACGATCTGCCGGGCGCGGGCCAGGTGGGGCCGCGGCATGCTCGGGAAGAGGTGGTGCTCGATCTGCGCGTCGAGCCCGCCCATGAGCGCGGTGACGAACCGGCCGCCGCCGATGTTGCGCGAGGTCAGCACCTGCTTCGAGAGGAAGTCCAGGCGGCTGTTCTCGGGCACCATCATCATGCCCTTGTGGTTCGGCGCGAACGAGGCGCCCATGTACACGCCGAACACGGCGAGCTGCACCGCGAGGAACGCGGCGGCCATGCCGAGCGGCAGCGCCCACACGACCAGGGCGACGTACAGCGACAGGCGCAGGCCGATGACGACCATCTCGAGCGTGCGCGTCCGGCTGGCAGGCGCGGCCACGAGGCTCTTGATGGCCACGACGTGCAGGTTCAGGCCCTCGAGCGTCAGCAGCGGGAAGAACAGCCAGCCCTGCCGCTTGACGATCTGGCGGACGAAGCCGCGAGTCTCGCGGGCGTGCTCCTCGAGGAACACGATCGTGTCCGGGGAGATGTCCGGGTCCTTGCCGACCCTGTTGGGGTTCGCGTGGTGACGCGTGTGCTTGCTCATCCACCACTGGTGGCTGATGCCGACGACGCCGTTGGCAAGCACCCGCCCGAGCCGGTCGTTCGCGGGTCCGGTCAGCAGCACCTGCCGGTGCGACGCCTCGTGCGCGACGAACGCGAACTGCGTGAGCAGCACGCCGAGCAGACCCGCGACCAGCAGCTGCCACCACGAGTGGCCCAGCAGGACGAACGCGACGACGAGCGCGACGAGCCCGGTCGTCAGGCCGGCGAGCAGCGACACGTAGAAGCCCAGGGTCCTGTCGAGCAGTCCTGCCGCCTTCACCTCCGCCGACAGCTCGTGGTAGGTGCCGGCCGCCGCCTCGCGGGGCGACGTCGCGCGCGGTGCGGACGGGGTGCTGACGGGTGCAGGAGCCACATGACCTCCAGGGCTCGGTTCGACTTCCCAGCCGTGGGGGTGAGCGGGCGCTCGACTCGCGGATGCCCTCCACAGTACGTGGCGAACCCGGACCGCACCTGGTGGCTAACCCACGGCTCGGTCCTCGTCCGGGTGATGCGGGGGTCCCGCGTGCACGCGGTGCACGGCACCCCGGACGCCGGGCGTGCGGGGTGGGCGTGCGGGTGGGGGTGCGAGGTGGGTCAGTGGGCGCCCTGGGCCGCGAGGCGCGCCGCCCCCACGATGCCGGCGGCGTTGCGCAGCGCGGCGGGCACGATCGGTGTCCGCAGCTCGAGCAGCGGGAGGAACTCCTGGTGCTTCTTGCTCACCCCGCCGCCCACGACGATGAGGTCGGGCCAGAACAGGTTCTCGACGACCGTGAAGTACCGCTGCAGGCGCTCGGCCCACTGCGGGAAGGTCAGGCCGTCGCGGTCGCGCGCGGCGTCCGACGCCCGGGTCTCGGCGTCGTGCCCGTCGACCTCCAGGTGGCCCAGCTCGGTGTTGGGCACGAGCACGCCGTCGACCACCAGGCAGGACCCGATCCCCGTCCCGAGCGTCACGACCAGGACCACCCCCGGGACGCCCTTCGCGGCGCCGTACTGCACCTCCGCGTACCCCGCGGCGTCGGCGTCGTTGACGGCGAGCACGCGCCGCCCCGTCGTCGCGCCGATCGTCGTCTCCACGTCGGTGCCGATCCACGACCTGTCGACGTTGGCCGCGGACTGGGCCACGCCGTGCAGGATCACGGCCGGGAACGTGACCCCGATGGGCACGTCCTTCTCGAGCGCGAACGAGTCCACGACCTGCGCGACGGTGTCGGCGACGGCGGCCGGGGTGGCCGGCCGCGGCGTCGGGATGCGCACACGCTCACCGGCGAACGCCCCCGTCGCCAGGTCGACGGGGGCGCCCTTGATGCCGGACCCGCCGATGTCGATGCCGAACGCGGTCGAGACCTTGTGCTTCTTGTGCTTCGCGTCCTTGCTCATGGCAGCGTGAGGACCTCCGCCCCGTCGTCGGTGACGAGCAGCGTGTGCTCGAACTGGGCCGACCTGCTGCGGTCGGCCGTGACGACGGTCCAGCCGTCGTCCCACATCTCCCAGTCGGCGGTCCCGAGGTCGAGCATCGGCTCGATGGTGAAGACCATGCCGGGCTGGATGACGGTGTCGTAGGCCGGGGCGGCGTCGTAGTGCGGGACGACGAGACCCGTGTGGAAGGCAGGGCCGACGCCGTGGCCGGTGAAGTCGCGCACGACGCCGTACCCGAACCGGCCCGCGTACTTCTCGATGACACGTCCGATCACGTTGATCTCGCGGCCCGGCTTCACCGCCCGGATCCCGCGCTCGAGCGCCTCGCGGGTCCGCTCGACGAGCAGCCGCGACTCCTCGTCGACGTCGCCGGCGAGGAAGGTGGCGTTCGTGTCACCGTGCACGCCGTCGACGTAGGCGGTGACGTCGACGTTCACGATGTCGCCGTCCTGCACGACCGTCGTGTCCGGGATGCCGTGGCAGATCACCTCGTTGAGGGAGGTGCAGATCGACTTCGGGAAGCCGCGGTAGCCGAGGGTCGACGGGTACGCGCCGTGGTCGACGAGGAACTGGTGCCCGATCGCGTCGAGCTCGTCGGTCGTCACACCGGGGCGCACGTGCGCGCCGATCTCCTCCAGCGCTCGGGCCGCGAGACGGGCCGCCACGCGGATGCGGGCCACGGTGTCGGCGTCGAACACGTCGGGACCGCGCCACGGCGCGGGCGCCGGGCGGTCGACGTACTCGGGGCGCGGGATGCTCGGGGGCACCGGGCGGCGCGGGCTGACCTGCCCGGGGACGAGGGCGGCGCGCGACGCGTGGACCGGCGGCATGCCTGGCAGTCTACGGAAGGTACGGCCCGTCACCCGCCGGGGGACGGCGGGCCCCGCCAGGACGGAGAGGACCGATGGCCGACTACTGGTACAACATCCGCACCGGCCAGGTCGAGGAGGGCCGGCGCAGCGACTGGTCCCAGCGGATGGGGCCCTACAAGACGCGCGAGGAGGCCGAGCAGGCCCTCGACCGCGCCCGGCGCCGGACCGAGGCCTGGGACGCCCAGGACGCCGAGGACCGCTGAGGCCCGGCCGTCGCGTCGCCTCAGCGGCGGGCGAGGACCGCCACGAGCGGACGGTGGTCGCTCGCACCGACGCGGGGGAGCACCCGCGCGTCCACGACGCGCCAGGCACGCTCGTCGACGAGGACGTGGTCGATCGGGGCCGCGAGCAGCGTCGGCGCCGCCGCCGGCCACGTGCCGTGCGCGCCGGCCCCGGCCGCGCGGGCCGCGTCGACGCAGGGGCCGGTGTCGCGCAGCGCGGGGTGGTCGAGCGTCGCGTTGAGGTCGCCCGCGACCACGACGCCCGGCGTCGAGCGGCACACGGCGGCGACCGCCTCGCCCTCGGTGCGCCACGCGCGCATCACGGCGCGCCCCGTCGGCGCGAGCGGGTGGGCGGCGACGAGCACCGGTCCGTCACCGTCGGGCCGCGCCCGCAGGCTGCCGAGCCGGTGGTCGAGCGGCTCGACGTCGGGGTAGGTGCCCACGTGCGCGGCGACGACGAGGGACGTCCCCGCGACGTGCGGCACCCGGCTGGGGGCGTGCAGCACCTGCCACCCCGCGGGCGGGAGCCGGTCGGCGAGCGCCCCGGCGGTGGTCCGCGAGGTCTCGGGCAGCGCGACGACGTCGGCACCGACGCCCGTCACCAGGTCGGCGAGCGTCGAGGCCGGGACCGCGTCGAGCGTGTTGAACGTGAGCACGACGAGGTCGCCGCCGCCGCCCTGCGGTCCGGCGGCCGCAGCCTCGGCGTCCGTTGTGGGGACGGACCGGACCGCGAGGACGGCTCCGTGCGCCGCCGCGACCACCGCGCAGGCCACCGCGAGCGGGACCAGGGTGCGTCGTGCGCCGCGCACGAGCAGCAGCGCCACGAGCAGCGTCGCGGCCGCGGCGGCGGCGAGCGCGGCGAGCAGCCCGCGCAGCGCGACGACCTGGGCGACGGGCCAGGCGCCGGCGCCCAGCGGCACCAGCGTGAGCACGCCGACGCCGAGCACGGCCGTGGTCCCGACCGCCACCGCTACGCCGACCGGCGCGGCGGGCCGGCGGCTCACGCGTCGAACGAGTGCGCCGCCGTCGGGAAGGTGCCGGACCGCACCTCGTCGGCGTAGGCCCGCGCGGCGGCGGTGAGTGCCGCGCCGACCTCTCCGAACCGCTTCGCGAAGCGCGGGGACCAGTCGCCCATGCCCGCCATGTCGACCCAGACCAGGACCTGGCCGTCACACTCGGGACCGGCGCCGATGCCGATCGTGGGGACGGGCACGACCTCGGTGACGCGCGCCGCGACCTCGGCCGGCACCATCTCGAGCACGATCGCGACCGCACCGGCCTCCGTCACCGCGACGGCGTCGTCGCTGAGCCGCTGCGCCGCGTCGCCGCGCCCCTGGACCCGGGGCCCGCCCAGCAGGTTCTCCGACTGCGGCGTGTACCCGAGGTGCGCGACGACGGGGATGCCGGCCGCGGTCAGCGCACGGATCTGCGGGACGACGCGCTGGCCGCCCTCGATCTTCACCGCCGCGACGCCCGTCTCCTTCATCATCCGCACCGCGCTCGCGAGCGCCTGCTCCGGCCCTGCCTCGTAGGAGCCGAACGGCAGGTCCGCGACCACGAAGGCACGGCGCGCCGCGCCCGCCACCGCGCGGGCGGCGACCACGAGCTCGTCGAGCGTCACCGGCAGCGTGGTGGCGTGCCCGTGCATCGTGTTCCCGATCGAGTCGCCCACCAGGAGCATGTCGATCCCGGCGTCGTCGAACAGCCGGGCCGTGACCGCGTCGTACGCGGTGAGCATCGTCAGCCGCTCGCCGCGCTGCTTCGCGGCCTGCAGGTGGTGCACGCGCACCCGGGACGGGCGTGCCGGCGCCGCGGCGCCCCCGGTCGTCGGTGCGCCGGTCGTGCCGGCGCCGGGCTGGTCGCTCGTGGCCATGCGCCGAGCCTAGTGCGGGACGACCGGCGCGCCCGGGGGACGTGCGCCTCGCCACACGCACCGCCTGCGCCCGCGGCGGACGTGTCATCAGGCAGGATGTACGCCATGGACAGGCAGCAGGAGTTCGTGCTCCGGACCGTCGAGGAGCGGGACATCCGCTTCATCCGTCTGTGGTTCACCGACGTGCTCGGGATCCTCAAGTCGGTGGCGGTCGCGCCGGCCGAGCTCGAGTCGGCGTTCGCGGAGGGCATCGGCTTCGACGGCAGCGCCATCGAGGGGCTCACGCGCGTGTTCGAGGCGGACATGATCGCCAAGCCCGACCCCACGACGTTCCAGATCCTGCCGTGGCGCGGCGAGCGGCACGGCACGGCGCGGATGTTCTGCGACCTGCTGACCCCCGACGGTGAGCCCTCGCTCGCCGACTCGCGGCACGTGCTCAAGCGTGCGCTCAACCGCGCGAGCGACCGCGGCTTCACCTTCTACACGCACCCGGAGGTCGAGTTCTACCTGTTCGACGCGCCGGCGGACCCCGCGCAGCCGCTGCGGCCCGTCGACCACGGCGGGTACTTCGACCACGTCCCGCGCGGGACGGCCCACGACTTCCGCCGGGCCGCCATCACGATGCTCGAGTCGATGGGCATCTCGGTGGAGTTCTCGCACCACGAGGCCGGGCCGGGGCAGAACGAGATCGACCTGCGCTACGCCGACGCGCTCACGACCGCCGACAACATCATGACGTTCCGCACGGTCGTCAAGGAGGTCGCGCTCGAGCAGGGCGTGTTCGCGTCCTTCATGCCCAAGCCGCTGGCGGACCAGCCGGGCTCGGGCATGCACACGCACGTGTCCCTGTTCGAGGGTGACCGCAACGCCTTCCACGAGCCGGGTGCGGAGTTCCAGCTGTCGAAGGTGGCGCGGCAGTTCATCGCGGGCCTGCTGCGCCACGCGGCGGAGATCACCGCCGTGACGAACCAGTTCGTCAACTCCTACAAGCGGCTGTGGGGCGGTGCCGAGGCGCCCAGCTTCATCTGCTGGGGCCACAACAACCGGTCCGCGCTCGTGCGGGTGCCCATGTACAAGCCGGGCAAGGGCAACTCGAGCCGCGTCGAGTACCGCGCCATCGACTCCGCCGTGAACCCGTACCTCGCGTTCGCGGTCGTGCTCGCCGCCGGCCTCAAGGGCATCGAGGAGGGCTACGAGCTCCCCGAGGGTGCGGACGACGACGTGTGGGAGCTCACGGACGCGGAGCGGCGCGCGCTCGGCATCGAGCCGCTGCCGACGTCGCTCGAGGCCGCCATCCAGGTGATGGAGCGCTCGGAGCTCGTCGCGGAGACGCTCGGGGAGCACGTGTTCGACTACTTCCTGCGCAACAAGCGGCAGGAGTGGGCGGAGTACCGCGCCCAGGTGACCCCGTACGAGCTGCAGCGGTTCCTGCCGCTGATCTGACCGTGGTGAGCGGCGCGCCGACGGGGCGGGGCTCGTCCCTGGCCGGACGGCTGCGGCGCGCGGGGGTCGACGACGTGCCGCGCGCGGAGCGGCTGCTGGCGGACGCGGCCCTCGTCGACGTCGCGCCCGACGCCGCCGAGACGCTCGTCGCGCCCCTGCGCGACGTGGGCGACCCCGACGAGTCCCTGCTCGCGCTGGCCAAGGTCGCGGGCGCGGTGCAGCGCGACCCGGAGCTGCGCGCGCTGCTGCACGACGTGCTCGCCGAGGACGGTCCCGCACGCGCCCGGCTCCTGGCGGTCACGGGAGCGTCGTCCGCGCTCGGGAACACGCTCGCGGCGCACCCGGCCACGCTGCGCGTCGTGGCCGACCCGACGCCGGGCACGGCCGTGCCCGTCGCCCAGGTGCGCGCCGAGCTGCTCCGCGCGGTGGGCGCCGACCCCGACGCCGCCGTCCCCGTCGCGGGCCTCACGGGCGGCGACGCCACCGACGCCCTGCGGCGCGCCTACCGCGCGCGCCTGCTGCGCGTGGCGGCGAGCGACCTCACCGCCGAGGACCCCCTCAGCCGGTTGCCGGGCGTCGCGGCCGCCCTCGCGGACCTCGCGGGCGCCGCGCTCGAGGCGGCCCTCGCGGTCGCGCGCGCCGACCTCGACGACCACGGCCGCGACGTGCGGCTCGCGGTCATCGGGATGGGCAAGGCCGGTGGGCGCGAGCTCAACTACGTCTCCGACGTCGACGTCGTCTACGTCGCCGAGCCCGTCGAGGGAGCCGACGAGGACGCCGCGCTCGCCGCGGGCGCGCGCCTGGCAGCGGGCCTCGCCCGGGCGTGCGCGAGCCCGAGCGGCTCGGAGCCGGCGCTGTGGCCCGTCGACGCGGCGCTGCGCCCCGAGGGCAAGGACGGGCCGCTCGTGCGCACGCTCGCGAGCCACCGCGCGTACTACGAGCGCTGGGCGAAGACGTGGGAGTTCCAGGCGCTGCTCAAGGCCCGCCCGCTCGCCGGGGACCGTGCGCTCGGGGAGGCGTACGTCGCGGCGACGAACCCGCTGGTGTGGCAGGCGGTCACGCGCGAGAACTTCGTCGAGGACTCGCAGGCGATGCGCCGGCGCGTCGAGCAGCACGTGCCGCGCGCGGAGGCGGACCGCCAGCTGAAGCTCGGCGTGGGCGGGCTGCGCGACGTCGAGTTCACCGTGCAGCTGCTGCAGCTGGTGCACGGCCGCGCGGACGAGTCGATCCGGAGCGGGAACACGCTGACCGCGCTCGCCGCCCTGGCCGCGGGCGGGTACGTCGGCCGCGAGCACGCGGCCCAGCTCGCCGTCTGCTACCGCTGGATGCGGACGATGGAGCACCGCATCCAGCTGCACCGGCTGCAGCGCACGCACCTCGTCCCGACCGCCGAGGCGGACCTGCGGCGGCTGGCCCGCACCATGGGGCTGCGCGCCGAGGGACCCGAGGGCCTGCTCGAGCGCTGGCGGCAGACGCGCCGCGACGTGCGGCGCCTGCACGAGGAGCTCTTCTACCGGCCGCTGCTGCCGGCGACCGCGCGCCTGTCGACGGAGGAGGCGGTGCTCGCGCCCGAGGCGGCGCGCGCGCGGCTCGCCGCGATCGGCTACCGCGACCCGGCCGGCGCGGTGCGGCACCTCGCGGCGCTCACGGACGGGGTGACCCGCCGCGCGGCGATCCAGCGTCAGCTGCTGCCGGTCATGCTCGGGTGGTTCGCGGACGGCGCTGACCCCGACGGCGGGCTCCTCGCGTTCCGGCGGCTGTCGGACCAGCTGGGCACCACGCACTGGTACCTCAAGCTGCTGCGGGACTCCGGCACCGCGGCGCAACGGCTCGCGCGCGTGCTCTCGACGTCGCGCTACGTCGCCGACGCCCTCAGCCGCTCGCCGGAGTCGGTCGCCTGGCTCGCCGACGACGCCGAGCTCGAGCCGCGCAGCGCCGAACGGCTGGCGGCCGAGGCGGACGCGGTGCTGCGCCGGGCCGACGAGCCGGTGCCCGCCGTGACCGCGCTGCGCGCGCTGCGCCGTCGCGAGCTCGCGCGCACGGCGGCCGCCGACGTGCTGGGCGTCGTCACCGGCATCCGGGCCTCGCAGAGCCTGACGGACGCCGCCGACACGCTCCTCGCCGGGGCTCTGCGGGTCGCGGAGGTGGAGGCGCGCGCCGAGCGTGGTCTCGACGCCTCGCCCACCCGCCTGCTCGTCGTCGCGATGGGCCGCCTCGGTGGCCGCGAGATGGGCTACTCGTCCGACGCCGACGTGCTGTTCGTGCACGACCCGTGCCCCGGTGCCGACCCGCGCCTCGCGCAGGAGTTCGCCGTGTCCGCCGCGACGCGCGTGCGCCAGCTGCTCGGCGCGGTGGGACCGGAGCCGGCGCTGGCGGTCGACGCCGACCTGCGGCCCGAGGGACGCAACGGCCCCCTGACGCGCACGTTCGCGGCGCACGCCGAGTACTACGCGCGCTGGTCCGCGCCGTGGGAGAGCCAGGCGCTGCTGCGGGCCCGGCCCGTCGCGGGCGACCCCGCGCTGGGGGAGCGGTTCGTGGCGCTGGTCGACCCGCTGCGCTACCCGGCGGGCGGCCTGGACGCGGGCGTGGTGCGCGAGGTGCGGCGCATCAAGGCCCGCGTCGAGGCCGAGCGGCTGCCGCGCGGGGTCGACCCGACACGCCACCTCAAGCTCGGACGCGGCGGCATCGCCGACGTCGAGTGGACCGCGCAGCTGCTGCAGCTGCAGCACGCGCACGCGGTCCCCGCGCTGCGGACGACCTCGACCCTGGGCGCGCTGGACGCCGCGGCGGCCGCCGGGCTGCTCGCCGAGGACGACGCGCGCGTCCTGCGCGAGGCGTGGGAGCTCGCCTCGCGCCTGCGGGACGCGAACGTGCTCTGGACCGGACGTGCGGAGGGCGCGCACGCGGACGTCCTCCCGCACGACCGCCGGGCCCTCGCGGGCGTCGCGCGCGTCGTCGGCTACCCGGCGGGGTCGGGCAGCGCGCTGGAGGAGGACTACCTGCGCACGGCGCGACGGGCACGCGCGGTCGTGGAGCGCGTCTTCTACGGCTGACGGTCGGCGACGGGACCGAGCGCGGGACCTTCACCCGTGGTGCGGCGCACTTCACCCGGACGATCGTTCAGGACCGGGGGCGGGCGGGCGATGGGACGAGGACGAGGGCTCTGCCGCCCTCTACCGTCCCTCCGACGCAAGGACTGGTATGCGTTCCCTCCTCCCGCAGGCACTGCGTGCGCGGGCCCGCTCGGCAGGTGCCCCGCGCGCCCGCCACCGCGGCGCCCCCGACCGCCGCTGGCAGGCCCTCGCCGCGGTGACGGCCGTCGTGGCCGTCGCCGTGGCCGCGGCCGGGCTCGGTCGGCCCGACGCAGCCGTCGCCGCCGGTACCGGCACGGTCCTGCTCACCGACGACTTCCGCTCCGCGACGACCCTCGCGTCGAGCTACGTCGTGGGCGGCACGAACTTCACGCCCTGCCTCACCGCGGGCACCAGCACGTCCAGCCGACCCGTCCCCGGCTGCGGCAGCGCGGCGGACCCCAACGGCGAGGGTGCGCTGCGCCTGACGGCGAACGTGAACGACCAGGCCGGCTTCCTGCTCTACGACAAGGCGCTGCCGACGAAGGCGGGCCTCGACATCACGTTCAACCAGTACCAGTGGGGCGGCACGCTCGCCGACGGCATCACGTTCTTCCTCACGGACGGGCGCTACACCCTGAGCCGCGCGGGCGCGTTCGGCGGGTCGCTGGGCTACCACCACCAGACGACCGGTGCGGACGGCGTCGCGAACGCACTGCTGGGCATCGGCCTCGACGTGTACGGCAACTACACGCGTGAGACGAACGACACCGCACGCTGCGGCACGCAGCACACGAGCTCGGTGCTGCAACCCAACACCGTCGCGATCCGCGGCCCCGGCAACGGCAAGCAGCGCTACTGCCTCCTCGGCCCTGCGGTCGCGGCGCCCGAGCTGGCCACGCGGAGCGGCTCGACGCGGCCGTCGCCCGTCACGGTGCGGATCGTCGTCGACCCGCCGAGCACGGCGAACCCGCGCGTCTCCGTCTACCTCAACACGCGTCTCGTGACGAGCGTGCCGCAGCCGGCCGAGCTCGCCACCGCGCCGACGTTCAAGTTCGGCTGGGGCGCCTCCACGGGCGGCCAGAACGACTTCCACGAGATCAACTTCCTGCAGGTGGAGTCGGTCCAGCCGATCCGCTCCGACCTCGCCCTGACCGCCTCGACGACGCCCGTCGCGAGCGGTGACACCGCCACGGTCTCGCTGACCGCACGGACCGACGCGGCGTCCGGGCCCGTCCCGGCGAACGAGCCGGTGGTGGTCACGGCGGACGCGCCCGAGGGCACGTCCTACGGCACCGCGACCGGCGCGGGCTGGGACTGCTCCGCGAGCACGCCCACGCGCGTCAGCTGCACCCGTACGTCGACCACCGCGGTCGACCCCGGCACGACGCTGCCGACCGTGACGGTGCCGCTGACCCGGACGGCGGTCGGCTCGAGCGGTCGCTCCACGGTGGTCGCGCAGGTCTCGGCCGCGTCCGACGACACCGAGCTCGCGCTCGACAACACGGCCTCGGCCGAGGTGCGCTGGAACCCGGTCGTGGCACCGGTCGAGGCGCCCGCGACGGTGGCGAGCGCCACCCCGGCGGACGCCGTGGTCGAGCCCGCCGTCGTCGGCACCGCGCCGTTCACGGTCGAGGTCGTGGAGAACCAGACCCCCGCGGTCGGGACCGTCGTGGTCGTCGACGGCCGGCTCGTCCTGCGCCCCGCGGCGGGCGCGAGCGGCGACCTGCGCGCCACCTACCGGGTCACGGACGCCGACGGTGGCGTGAGCGGCACGGCCACCGTGTCGATGCGGGTCGCCCCCGTCGCACCGGCGGGCACCGCGACGACCACGGCCGGCCGGGACGCGTCGACGACCCTCGACGCCGTCGTCGGCACCGGCCCCGTCACCGCGCAGGTCGTGGCGCGCGGCGCGCACCTGTCGGCGGCGTCGGTGTCGGTCGACGGCAGCGGGCGTCCCGTCGTCGTCGTCACGCCGGAGGAGGGCTGGAGCGGCACGGAGACCGTGACCTACCGCGTGCTCGACGCCACCGGCGTGCCGAGCGCACCCGCGACCGTCACGGTCCTCGTCCGCCCCGTCGCCGGCGACGCCGCCCTCGAGGGCGTGCTCGACGCCGACGGCGAGGCGACCGTCACCGCGACGCTGCCCGCCGGCACCGGCACGGGCCCGCTGACGTACACGCTGGTCGGCGACGGCGACCTCGGCGGGGCGCGCGCGACGCTCACGCCCTCGGGCACGCTCACCGTCGTCGCGGACACCGGCGCGAGCGGTGCGAGCACCGTCCGCTACACCGTGAGCGACGGGAGCGGCACGAGCGACGAGGCCACCGTCGACGTCGTCATCCGTCCCTACCTGGGGACCGTGCCGGACGTCGCGGGCATCGCGGACGCCCCGGCCACGTCGCAGGCTCCCGCCCTGCGCGGCACCGGACCGGTCACGTGGGAGACCTCCACGCCCACCGGGACGTCGGTGTCCGTCGCGCCCGACGGCGCCGTGACCCTCGACCCGCGCGGTCGCAGCGGGACGTTCGACGTGTCGCTCGTCGCCCGGGACGCCGACGGCGAGCCGAGCGCGACCCGCGTCGTGCGGTTCGTCGTCGCCCCCGTGGCGGTCCCCGTCGACGGCGAGACGACCGCCGCGCAGGAGCCCGCGGCCACGGTGCTGACCCCGGCCGCCCCGACGGGCACCGGGCCGTTCACGCTGTCCGTCGCCACGGGTCTGCCGCCGGCGCTGGGCACCGTCGCCGTGGACGCGGCGGGGACGGGGCTGGCGATCACGCCCGCTCCCGGTGTCTCCGGCACGCTGTCCGCGACCTACGTCGTCGTCGACGCCGCCGGTCTGACGAGCGCACCGGTCCGCGCCGAGCTGCGGGTCCGTCCCGCGGTCGCCGGCTCGTCGGCGCACGTCCCCTCCGGCGCGGCGACGGCCGTCCCGCTGCCGGTCCCGACGGGCACGGGGCCGTTCACGTGGACGGTCACGTCGGCCGGCCCGGACGAGGCGTGCACCGTCGAGGTCGTCGACGGCGTGGCGACGGTCCGGGCGGCGGCGACGTACTCCGGTCCGTACGACGTGCGCTGGACCGTCACCGACGGGTCCGGCCTGGTCAGCGCCGAGGCCCTGCTGGCCGTGACGGTCGACCCGGTCGCGCCCGACGAGGGCACCGGCGGGCCGGCCCGGCAGCCGGGCACCACGGGCCGCCCTGTCGCCGGTCCGACCCCGCAGCCGTCCGGCACGGGTCCCTTCCGGTTCGTCATCGTCACGCCGCCCGCGCCCGCGCAGGGCACCGCGACGATCGACCCCGACACGGGTGTCGTCACGTTCGACCCGGCGCCGGGCTTCAGCGGCGAGGTCGACGTGGAGTACGCCGCGACGGACGCCCGGGGCGTGACGTCGGACCCCGCGACGGTGACGTTCCGCATCGCGCCGCTCGCGGCGCCGACGGGGGACACGTCCCCGGGCTCGCCGGGCACGCCGGCCCGGACGGGTGCGGGCACGCCGACGACGCTGCCGCTGCCGGCCCCGGTCGGCACCGGCCCGTTCACCTGGGAGCTCGTGGACGGCCCGACGTCGGACCAGGGCACCGCGACGATCGACCCGCGCACCGGTGAGGTCACCTTCGTGCCGGCGCCCGGCTTCAGCGGCGAGGTCGCGCTGCGGTACCGGGTGGTCGACGGCGCGGGGGTGCCGAGCGCACCGCAGACGCTGCGGATCGACGTCGCCCCGACGGTGACGCCGGGGCCGACGACGGGCACCGTGGTCTCCGGCGGGAGCACCACGCTGCAGCTCCCGACGCCCGTGGGTCGCGCACCGTTCACGTGGACGGTGATCGACGGGCCCACCTCCGAGCAGGGGACCGTGACGATCGACCCGGCGACGGGACGGCTCACGTTCGTCGCGGCCCCGGGCTACACCGGCACCGTGCGCATCACGTACGCCGTCAGCGACGCGGACGGTGTGCGCAGCGAGGTCCTGTCGGCGGCGGTCGAGGTCCGGGCCGCACTGGCGGTGACGGGCGCGGGCGCGCTCGTGCCCGCGGGGCTGGCGGTGCTCCTGCTCGCGCTCGGCGCGGGCCTGGTGGTGACGGTCCGGCGCCGGCAGGCCTGACCCACGCGTACGACGGCGGGCGGCCCTCCGGGGTCGCCCGCCGTCCTGCTGTCCGGACCACGCCGCCGGCTGGTGCCGCACGGAGGCCGGACCTACGCTCGATCGGGTGACGGCGCAGACGCAGGGGCCCACGCCGGTCGCGGCGGCTGCCGCCACCTGCCCCGTGCGCAAGCTCGCCCAGCCCGACGACGCGCTGACCCCGGACCTGGAGCCCGTGGACGGGCCGGGGGAGCGGTGGCGCATCCGCTCGTTCGAGCTCGCGCGGGCGGTGCTGCGCCACGCCGACGCGACCCGCCAGGCCGGGTTCAACGCGGAGGACTTCGGCAGCGGCGGCGGCCTCGCCATCCGGCCGCCGATCCTCTACCTCGAGGGCGACCCGCACCACGCGCAGCGCCGGGCCGCGGCCCGCTTCTTCGCCCCGCGCACGGTCGAGGGCTACCGGCCGTGGATGGAGGAGACCGCCGAGCGGCTGGTCGCGCAGGTGCGCACGGACGGCTGGACGGACCTGACGCGGCTGGCGATGCGGATGGCGATGGAGGTCGCCTCGCGCGTGATCGGCCTGGACCGCGCCGCGTCGGGCGGGATGCACCGTCGTCTCGACACCTTCTTCGAGCCCGACGCGTCCACGGCACGCACACCGCTCGCCCGGTGGCGCGCGCTGAACCGCAGCACCGCCATGCTGCGGTTCTTCCTGCTCGACGTGAAGCCGGCCGTCCGGGCGCGGCGTCGGCAGCGCCGCGACGACCTCATCAGCCGCCTCCTGGACGACGGCTACAGCGACGTCGACATCCTCACCGAGTGCGTGACGTACGCGGCCGCCGGCATGGTGACCACGCGCGAGCTCATCTCCGTCGCCGTGTGGCACCTGCTCGACGACGACGCGCTGCGCGCCCGCTACCGCGCGGCGGACCGGGAGGGCCGCGTCTCCGTGCTCGACGAGGTGCTGCGGCTCGAGCCGGTCATCGGGCACATCCTGCGGCGCACGACCGCGCCGCTGACCCTCGACGGCCCGCAGGGCCCGGTGGAGGTGCCGGTCGGCACGCTGCTCGACATCGACGTCCGTGCGGCCAACGCGGACGCCCGCACGGCCGGGGCGCAGCCGCTGGCCCTCTGCCCGGCGCGGCCCCTGCCGCGCGCGGTCCCGCCGTCGCTGCTCGGCTTCGGCGACGGGCACCACAAGTGCCCCGGTGCACCGCTCGCGCTCATGGAGTCCGAGATCTTCGTCAGCGCGCTGCTGCGCGACGACCTCGCCGCCGCCGGCCCGCCGCACGTGCGGTGGAACGACGTCAGCCAGGGCTACGACCTCGTGCGGCTGCGGGTGCGGCGCGTCCCGGCGAGGGTGCGCCGGGGAGGATGACGCGGGTCCGTGTCAGGTCTGCACTGCCGCGCGGAACGCCTCCCACCGGCCGGCGTCCGCCGCCTCGTGGTCCAGCCGGTCGAGGTGCTGCGCGAACGCGGAGGCGATGCCCTCGCGGTTCCACGTCGAGCCCCAGTCGGCGCCCAGGTGGCGCAGCGCCCGGCGGAGGTCGAGGGGCTGCGTGCCGGGCGCGGTCGAGCGCAGGTTCCCGTCGAGCTCGCCGTGGAAGACCCACGCCAGGAGCGTCAACCGGTCCGTCGCCGCCGTGCACGCCGGGACGCCGTGGTCGCCGACGTGCGACTCGACGAGCCGGAGCCGGCCCGCCGCGAGGTGGGACGCGCACGCCTGTGCGATGACGGTCTCGACCTCGTGCATGCGGCTCCTCGTCCGGTCGCCGGCGGTGCCCGGCCACGCGCGAGCGTAGCGGGGGCGGCTGCCCGGCAGCACCACGGCCGGAGACGACGGCACCCCCGCCGCCACGCGGGCGACGGGGGTGCCGGTACTGCGGGCCCACGGCCCCTGGGAGCAGCCAGGGACCGCGGACGATCACACGTCGAAGTAGAGCTCGAACTCGTGCGGGTGGGGCCGCAGACGGATCGGGTCCACCTCGGCGGAGCGCTTGTAGTCGATCCAGGTCTGGATCAGGTCGGGCGTGAACACGTTGCCCGCCGTCAGCCAGTCGTGGTCGGCCTCGAGGTTGTCCAGGACCTCGGCGAGCGTGCCGGGGACCTGCTGGATGAGCGCGTGCTCCTCGGGGGGCAGCTCGTACAGGTCCTTGTCGACCGGCTCCGGCGGCTCGATGCGGTTCTGGATGCCGTCGAGACCGGCCATGAGCATGGCCGCGAACGCGAGGTACGGGTTGCTCGACGGGTCCGGCACGCGGAACTCGATGCGCTTGGCCTTCGGGTTCGAGCCCGTGACGGGGATGCGGATGCACGCGGAGCGGTTGCGCGCCGAGTACACGAGGTTGACCGGGGCCTCGAACCCGGGGACCAGGCGGTGGTAGGAGTTCACCGTCGGGTTGGTGAACGCGAGCAGCGCCGGCGCGTGCTTGAGCAGGCCGCCGATGTACCAGCGGGCGATGTCCGAGAGGCCGCCGTAGCCCTTCTCGTCGAAGAACAGCGGCTCGCCGTCCTTCCACAGCGACTGGTGCACGTGCATGCCCGACCCATTGTCACCGAAGAGCGGCTTCGGCATGAAGGTCGCCGTGCGGCCGTTGGCGTGCGCGACGTTCTTCACGACGTACTTGAACAGCTGCACCTTGTCGGCCGACTTGGCGAGCGTGTCGAAGCGGTAGTTGATCTCCGCCTGGCCGGCCGTGCCGACCTCGTGGTGCGCGCGCTCGACCTGCAGGCCCAGGGCGTCGAGCTGCAGCGAGATCTGGTCGCGCAGGTCGGCGAAGTGGTCGACCGGCGGGACGGGGAAGTAGCCGCCCTTGTAGGGCGTCTTGTGGCCGAGGTTGCCACCCTCCTCGACGCGGCCCGTGTTCCAGGCGGCCTCGATGGAGTCGATGTAGTAGTACGACGCGTTCTGCTTCGTCTCGAAGCGGACGTCGTCGAAGATGTAGAACTCGGCCTCGGGCGCGAAGAACGCGGTGTCCGCGATGCCCGTCGACTTCAGGTACGCCTCGGCCTTCGCGGCGACCTGGCGGGGGTCGCGGCTGTACGGCTCGTCGGTGTACGGGTCGACGATGTGGAAGTTGATGTTGAGCGTCTTCTCCGTGCGGAACGGGTCGACGTAGGCCGTCGTCACGTCCGGCACGAGCTTCATGTCCGACTCGTGGATGGCCTGGAAGCCGCGGATGGACGAGCCGTCGAACATCTGGCCGTCCGTGAAGAAGTCGGCGTCGAGCGAGGCGGCGGGCACGTTGAAGTGCTGCATGACGCCCGGCAGGTCGCAGAACCGCACGTCGACGAACTTGACGTCCTCGTTCTTGATGAACGCCAGGACTTCCTCTGGCTTGGTGAACATCCGCTGCTCCTCGGGTGGGGGGTGCCCGGTCGGCCCGGGCGTCCCCGAGGCTAGGAGTGCAGGGTTTCCCGGCCGTGCCGCGCTTGTTTCCGTCACGTTACGCAGGCTGCCGCCGTGTAACGATCGGTCGAACTCCTGGTCGGGCGTCCGACCCGTGGACGCGACCTAGGCTGGGGGCATGGCGACGCGCGACTCCATGGGCTCCTGGCTCGACGGCGGGCCCGGCGGTCCCGGCGGGGGCGACGACCGCGAGGGGACGGGGCTCGACCTGCCGGCCGAGGGCCCGGGGTCGCTCGCGCGTCTGCCGCGGCGCCTCGCCGCGCTCGCGGTCGACTGGGTCGCGTGCCTCGCCGTGTCGGCCGTGCTGTTCCCCGTCGCGTCCGACGGCCTGTACCTGCTCCGCGGGCACCAGCTCGCGACGCTCGGCGTCTTCGCGGTGGAGAACCTCGTGCTGGTGGGGGCGCTCGGGACGACCCTCGGGCACCGGCTGCTCGGCATGCGCGTCGTCCCGGTCGACGGCACCGCCCGCGGGGGAGGGGCCGTCGCGGCGGGCGTCCCGGGCCTGCTGCGCGGGCTCGTGCGGTCGGTGCTGCTGTGCCTCGTCATCCCCGCGGCGGTGTGGGACGCGGACGGCCGCGGACTGCACGACCGCGCCGCCGGAACGGCGCTCGTCCGGCGCTGACGAGGGGGCGCGCACCGCACTCACGCACGCGTCGGTGCGACCTCCGCGAGGAACGCGTCCACGGCCTCGTGGTAGAGGTCCGACTGGTCGCGGCGCACGCAATGGCCCGCGCCCGGGACGACGACGCGGCGCACCAGGTCGTTCACGAGGGCGCCGGGAGCCATGGGCGCGTCCGGTGGCACGACGAGCAGGGTCGGCACCCGGAGCGCCTCGAACAGCTCCTCCCAGGCGGGGTCGCCCAGCCACAGCCCGTGCCGCACGTACGCGCGGTCGACGAGCGGCTTGCACGCGGCCCACGCCTCCGCCTCGGCACGGCTCCAGCGGACCTCGTCCACCATCCGGCGCACCGCGGCCGGGAGGTCGCCCAGCGAGTCCAGGAACTGCTCCTGCCCGGCGACGAACACCGGGTCGGGGACGTCCCCCGACGGCCGCGCCGGGTCCTCCAGCACGAGCGCCGCGACGCGGTCGGGGCACGCGAGCGCCGCGCGCAGTGCGAGCAGCCCGCCGAGCGAGTGGCCGACGAGGACGGCCGGCGCGGGCAGGGTGCCCACCAGCCGGACGACGTCGCCCAGCAGGACGTCCGGGGCGGCGACCAGCTCCTCGGCGGTGAACCGCGGCGACCGGCCGTGCCCGCGCAGGTCCGGGGCGTGCACGTCCCAGCGGTCGCCCCAGTGCCGCACGAGGTCCGGCCACGCCGTGCCCGCGTCGGTCAGCCCGTGCACGAGCACGAGCGGGGGAGCGACGGGACTGCCGTACCGGTGGACCGTCAGGGGCAGCACGACGAGGAGGCTACCGGGGCGCCCCGGGGTCAGCGGCCGCGCATGCCCTTGCGGTCGGGGCGCGCGCGCGTGGGGTCGATGCCCTTCGGCACCGGGAGCCGGGCGCCGCCCAGCGCGGTGAGCCGGCGCAGGACCTCGGCGACCTCCTGCTTGGTCAGCTGGGGCTTGAGCTTCTGCACCGTGCGGGGCAGCTTGCGCAGCGACACCTGGCCCTCGCCGTTGCCGACCTGGATGACGTGCACGGGCGCACCGGAGACCACGCGCGCGGTGCGCTTGCGCTCGGACTCGAGCAGCTTGGCGATGCGGTGCGCGGGGCCCTCGCCGACGAGCACGACCCCGGGCCGGCCGACGCCGCGGAACACCATGTCCTGCGTGCGGGGGTCGACGGCGACGGGCTCGTCGCCGAACGTCCAGCCGCGGCGCAGCGTGCCGAGCGCCGCCAGGGCCGCGCCGGGCTGGCCCTCGATGCGCGAGTACGCGGCGGTCTCCGCACGGCGTGCCAGCACGAACAGCGCGCCGAGCACCGCGAACGGGATGCTGAGCAGCAGCACGTAGACGACGCTCTCGGTCAGCAGGCCGATGACGAGGCCGAGGGCGATGACGCCGACGAACACCGCGAGCACGATCCAGGTGACCGCCGGGTCGACCTGGCGCGTCATCGTGTAGGCCTGCCACACCTGGTGGTACCAGCGGGTCTTCTTGACCTTGCCCGTCTTGCCCGTCCCCGTGCCGGCGCCGGCGGGGGAGCCCTGCGGGGAGGTGGAGCGCTCGCGTGCCATGGGCCGTGAGTCTACCGGCGGGCGGGGTGGACCCGGCCCGCCGGCGGCGGCTCAGCGGGCCGGCGTGCGCGCGAGCAGCGCCGACGCCTCCTGGCGGGACGTCGTCGGCTCGCCCAGGTGCGCGAGCGCGTCCGGGATCGGCAGGCCGCGGCGCCGCATCGCCTGGCCCCACAGGCGTCCGGCCCGGTACGACGAGCGGACCAGCGGGCCGGACATGACGCCGAGGAAGCCGAGGCGCTCCGCCTCGGCGGAGAGCTCGACGAACTCCTCGGGGCGCACCCACCGGTCGACGGGGTGGTGCCGCACCGACGGGCGCAGGTACTGCGTGATCGTCACGAGGTCGCACCCGGCCTCGTGCAGGTCGCGCAGCGCGTCGGCCGCCTCCTGCGTGGTCTCGCCCATGCCGAGGATGAGGTTGGACTTCGTCACCAGGCCCGCCTCGCGTGCCCGCGTGATCACGGACAGGGACCGCTCGTAGCGGAAGCCAGGACGGATCTGCTTGAAGATGCGCGGCACGGTCTCGAGGTTGTGCGCGAGGACCTCCGGGCGGGACTCGTTGACGACGTCCAGCAGCTCGGGGACCGCGTTGAAGTCGGGGATGAGCAGCTCGACGCCCGTGCCCGGGTTGAGCGCATGGATCTGGCGGACCGTCTCCGCGTACAGCCACGCCCCGCCGTCGGGCAGGTCGTCACGCGCGACGCCCGTCACCGTGGAGTACTTCAGGCCCATCGCCTGCACGGACTCCGCGACGCGCCGCGGCTCGTCGGCGTCGAAGGCCGCCGGCTTGCCGGTGTCGATCTGGCAGAAGTCGCACCGGCGCGTGCACTGGTCGCCGCCGATGAGGAACGTCGCCTCGCGGTCCTCCCAGCACTCGAAGATGTTGGGACAGCCCGCCTCCTCGCACACCGTGTGCAGGCCCTCGCGGCGGACCAGGCCCTTGAGCTCGCTGTACTCGGGGCCGGTCGTGGCGCGCGTGCGGATCCACTCGGGCTTCTTCTCGATGGGGGTGGCGGCGTTGCGCGCCTCCACCCGGAGCATCCGGCGTCCCTCGGGGGCGATCGTCACGTGGTCAGACTAACCCGGGGCACCCGGACGGGAGCGGTGCCGGGGTGTGACGGCGGCCTCGCCCGCGGCGACCCCGGCGAGGACCTCGGTCCCAGGTCCGCGCACCGCGGGCGACGGACCCTGGAGGGGAGCCGGGGGCCCGACGACGTGCACCTCCCCGGTGGACCCAGGGGACGAGGTGGCGACATGCGGGTACTGGTGAGCGTCGCGTCGCGGCACGGTGCGACGCGCGAGATGGGGACGGTCGTGGCGGAGGAGCTCCGCGCGGCCGGGCACGACGTGGCCGAGGTGGAGCCGGAGGACGTCGAGCGTGTCGACGCGTACGACGCCGTCGTGCTCGGCTCGGCCGTCTACGTCGGACGGCTCGCGCTGGGCCTGCGGGCCCTCGTGGACCGGCAGGGCGGACAGCTGCGCGGGCGTCCCACCTGGCTGTTCTGGTCGGGGCCGATCGGGGACCCGCCGGTGCCGACCACCGTCCCGGACGACGTCACGGCGCTGGCCACGGCGGTCGGGGCCCGGGGCGTCGCGATGTTCCCCGGCCGTCTGGAGCGCACGGGCCTGGACCTGTCGGAGCGTGCCCTCGTGGCGCTCACGCGCGCCGAGGCGGGCGACTTCCGCGACCTCGACGCGGTGCGTGCGTGGGGGCGCGAGGTGGCGCAGGCGCTCGTCGCGCACGGCGCCGACGCCTGACGCCGGTCGGCTCGCCGCGCGGCCGCTCAGACCGCGGCGGGGCGCGCCGCCGAGCCCGCCGCGAGCAGCGGGCCGAGCACGTCCCGCAGGTGCCCCTCGACGAGCGGGGCGACCTCGCTGACGGCGACGTGCCGGCCGGCCTCCGCCGAGAGGGACGTGACGTCCGCGTCGTCGATCCCGCAGGGCACGATGCGCTCGTACCAGGTCAGGTCGGGGCAGCAGTTGAGGGCGAAGCCGTGCATCGTCACGCCGCGGGCCACCCGCGCGCCGATCGCGGCGACCTTGCGGGCGCGCCGCGGGGCGGGGGTCCTCCCGGGCTCGTCCGCCGGGAGCCAGACGCCGCTGCGGCCCTCGACCCGCTCGGTGCGCACGCCGACGTCCGCGCACGCGCGGATGAGCGCCTCCTCCAGGGCCCGCACGTAGCGCACGACGTCCACCGGCTCGGCGAGGCGGACGATCGGGTACCCGACCAGCTGGCCGGGCCCGTGCCACGTGATCCGGCCGCCGCGGTCGACGTCGACCACCGGTGTGCCGTCGGTGGGGCGGTCGCTGCGCGCCGTGCGCTTGCCGGCGGTGTAGACGGGCTCGTGCTCGAGCAGCAGGACGACGTCCTCACGGGTGCCCGCCTCGACGGCCGCGTGCAGCTCGCGCTGCAGCGCCCACGTCGGCTCGTACGGCTGCAGGCGGGTGCCGAGGTCGAGCGGTTCGACGCGCATGCGAGCCAGGCTAAGCCCTCGCCGCGGCGTCGTCCGACGGCGGCGCGGGCGACGGGACGGGGGCCGGGCCGCCGGTCGGGTCGCCTGTCGACGAGGCGAGGTCGTCGGGCTGCACGACCAGCAGCAGCAGCTCGCGCAGCTGGTCGCGCTGGCGTTCGTCGAGCACCCCGAGGACGCGCTCCTGGGCGGGTCGGGGGTCGGCCGAGGCGACGAACGCGGCCGTGCCGGCGTCGGTGATGGCGATGACGTGCCGGCGCCGGTCGTCGGGGTCCGGACGCCGGCTGACGTAGCCGGTGCGCTCGAGGCGGGCGACGACGCGGCTCATGGTCTGCTCGGTCACGCCGCACGCCTCGGCCAGCTCGCGCTGGGACATCGGGCGCGTCGTCAGGTGCACGAGCACGGGGTGGCTCGCGTGGTTGAGGTCCCACGCCGCGAGGTGGGCGTTCCACTCCCGCTCCATGCGCCGGGCCGCTGCCGACAGCAGCCGGCCGACCGGCCAGTGGTCGACCTCGCCACGCGTGACGTCCTGCACCGCAACCCCGCCCTTCCGCTTGCCGGGTCGCGCGCCACGACCCATGATGCTCAGCATGCTGAGGAAAGCGTGGGCGCGCGCCCTGGCGGTGACCGTCGCGCTGCTCGTCTGGCTGGCCGTCGGCGGCGTGGGCGGCATGGCCCAGGGCCGGCTGGCTCAGGTGCAGACGAACGACGCGGCGGCGTTCCTCCCGTCGTCGGCCGAGTCCACGCGGGCCGCGGACGCGTCGCGGGACCTGGTCGACAGCCAGACCCTACCCGCGCTCGTCGTGCTCGCCCCCGCGGCCGGGGAGGCGTCACCCCCGAGCAGCTCGAGGCCGCACGCGACGTGGCCGCGGCGGTTGCCGACCGACGGGTGCCCGGCGGGGAGGGGACGTGGGCGGACGTGCTGACCGGCGACGTCGTGCCGGTGCCGGCCGAGGACGGCGAGGCGGTCCTGCTCGCCGTGCCGCTCGACGCCGACCGCGGCGAGGAGCGCATCGGCGAGGAGCGCGTGTCCGCGCTGCTGGTCGAGGACCTGCGCGAGCTCCTGGCCGACGACCTCGGGGCCACCGCCGACGACGCCGGCGAGCTCGGGCTGAAGGCGTGGGTGACCGGTCCCGCGGGCTTCGTCACCGACCTCAGCGGCGCGTTCGCCGGGATCGACGGGATCCTGCTGCTCGTCGCGCTCGGGGCCGTCCTGCTCATCCTCGTGGTCGTCTACCGCTCGCCGTTCCTGCCGCTCGTCGTCATCGTCACCGCGGTCTTCGCGCTCGCGCTCGCGGGCCTCGTCGTCTACCACCTCGCCGACGCCGGCGTGCTCGTGCTCAACGGGCAGTCGCAGGGCATCCTCTCGATCCTCGTCGTCGGTGCGAGCGTGGACTACGCGCTGCTGCTCGTGGCGCGCCACCGCGAGGAGCTGCGCCGGCACGAGCACCCCGCCGACGCGCTGCGCCGGGCCTGGCGGCGCTCGCTCGAGCCGATCCTCGCGAGCGCGGGGACGGTGGTCGCCGGCCTGCTCTGCCTCCTGCTCTCCGAGCTCGCGTCCAACCGCAGCCTCGGGCCCGTCGCCGCGGTCGGGATCGGCGCCGCGGTGCTGTCCGCGCTCACGCTGCTGCCGGCGCTGCTCCTCGTCGCGGGGCGCCGCTCGCGCGTGCTGTTCTGGCCGCGCGTGCCGCGTCCCGAGCCCGCGGTCGTGCCCGCGACGCACGGTGCCCACGCCGCCGCGGGCGCGGACCTGGCGGACGCCTCGCACCTGTGGTCGCGCTGGGCGCGCTGGGTCGCCCGGCACGCGCGACCCGTGTGGGTCGTCAGCGCGGTGGCGCTGCTCGGGCTCGCCGCCTTCGTGCCGACCCTGCGTGCCGGTGGCACGAGCCAGACCGACGTCTTCCTCACGCCCGTCGACTCCGTGGCGGGCGAGGAGGTCCTGGCCGAGCACTTCCCCGCCGGCGCCGTGCAGCCCCTGACCGTCGTCGTCGACGAGGCGCAGGTCGAGGACGTGGTCGCGGCGGCCGAGGACGTCCCGGGTGTCGCCGCGGCCGCGCCCTACACCGGTGCGCCGGCCGGTGCGCCGACGGCGGACGCGGCCCCTGTCGTGGCCGACGGCGTGGCACGCGTCGACGTCGTGACGGAGGCGCCCTCCGACAGCCAGGAGGCCGTCGACGTGGCGGCCGACGTCCGGACCGCGGTGCGGGAGGTCGCGCCGCAGGCCCTCGTCGGCGGCGCCGCGGCCGAGACGCTCGACACGCAGCTCGCCGGCGAGCGGGACCTGCGCGTGATCGTCCCCGTCGTCCTGCTGGTGATCCTCCTCATCCTGGTCGTGCTGCTGCGCTCCCTCGCGGCCGGGCTGCTGCTCATGGCGGCGAACGTCGCGTCGTTCGCGGCCGCGCTGGGCGTCGCGGCGATCGTGTTCGACCTGCTCGACCTGCCCGACGCCGACCCCGCGGTCCCGCTGTACGGGTTCGTCTTCCTCGTCGCCCTCGGCGTCGACTACACGATCTTCCTCATGACGCGCGTGCGGGAGGAGTCGCTCGCGCACGGGACGCGGGCGGGCGTCGTGCGTGGGCTCGCCGTCACCGGAGGCGTCATCACGTCGGCCGGCCTCGTCCTCGCGACCACGTTCGCCGCGCTCGTCGTGATCCCGCTGCTGTTCCTCGCGCAGATCGCGTTCATCGTCGCCTTCGGGGTGCTGCTCGACACGTTCGTGGTGCGCAGCCTCCTCGTGCCCGGGCTCGTGCACGACATCGGTCCGCGCACGTGGTGGCCGAGCGCGCTGTCGCGTCGCCCCGAGGGCGGGGCGCACGCGGCGGCGCCCGCCGCACCGGGACGCACCGCCGGGTGACCGGCGCACCGGGGCCGGACGCGCGGCCGGCCCCGCTCCGACGCCTAGAGTGACGCGCATGGAGCCCCTGCGCGTCGGACTGGTCGGCTACGGCGGGGCCGGGCGTGGCATCCACGCCCGGCTGCTGCGCGCCACCGGGCACGTGGTCGTCGCCGTCGTCACCCGGCACCGCGGCGACGCGGTCCGCGAGGACTGGCCCGACGCGCGCGTCGTCCCGGACCTGCCGGCGCTGCTCGAGCGCCCGCAGGACCTCGACCTCGTGGTCGTCGCGAGCCCGACCGGTGAGCACGTCGCGCACGTGCGCGCCGTGCTCGAGGCCGGCGTGCCCGTGCTGGTCGACAAGCCGCTGGCGACGACCGAGCAGGAGGCGGCCGCGCTCGTGCGCCTCGCCCAGGAGCGGGACGGTCGGCTGACCGTGTTCCAGAACCGCCGCTGGGACCCCGAGCAGCTGACCCTGCGCGGCCTCCTCGACGTGGGGGAGCTGGGCCGCGTGCACCGCTTCGAGCGTCGGTGGGAGAGGTTCCGGCCGGAGCCGCAGCGGCGCTGGAAGGAGGAGGACCCGGTCGGCGGGGGTCTGCTGCTCGACCTCGGCGCGCACCTGGTCGACTCCGCCGTCCAGCTGTTCGGTCCGGTGCGGCGCGTGCACGCCGAGCTGCGGGCGCTGACGACCCCGGCCGTCGACGACGTCTTCCTCGCCCTCGAGCACGTCCCGGACGCCGACGGCCACGTCGTGCTCTCGCACCTGCAGGCGGGCGGCCTGGTCGGCGCGCCCGGCCCCCGGACCCGCGTGCTCGGCGACCGGGGCGCCTACCTCGTCACGAGCTTCGAGGGCGAGCCGACGCCGTTCGCGGCGCTCGACGACGCGTACGAGCAGGCCCGACGACCCGAGGAGCCGCCGCACGAGGGCTGGCTGGTGCGCGGGGGCGACCGCACCCCGGTGCCACGCGCCGCGGGCGGGCACGAGGACCTGTACCACGCCGTCGCCCGGTGGGTGCGCGGTGCGGGCCCGGTGCCCGTGGACCCGCGGGACGCCGTGGTCACGGCCCGCGTCCTCGACGCGGCCCGGCGTGCGGCGGCGACGGGGACGCCGGTCGTCCTCGCCTGAGGGCTGTGGACGACGCCGGACGCCACGCCCGTGCCGGCGGTTGGATGGCGCGGTGCAGCCCGCCCTGGTCCCCGACGACGTCGTCCGCCTCCTCGAGGACCGCGGTCTCGCGGTCGTCGCCGCCGTGGGTACCGACGGTGCGTGGTGGGTCGCGCACCCCGCCGCCGGGTGCGCGGGCGAGCCGCTCGAGGTGCAGGTCGTGCGCGTGCCGGCCGACGACGACCTGCGGGCGCGCGCGGCCCGGCTGCGCGGCGCCGCGCACCCCCACCTCGCGGCCGTGCGCGACGTCGTCCCGCTCGACGCCGGACGCGTGGCGGTCGTCGTCGCGCACGTGCCCGGGCCCACGCTCGCCGCGCTCCGTGCCGCCCGGCCGCCGCTGAGCAACGGCGAGGCCGTCACGGTCGCCGTGCCCGTGGCCCAGGCGCTGGGCGCGCTGCACGCCGCCGGGCTGACGCACGCCGCCGTCGCCGCGGACCGGGTCGTCGTGCGCCCCGACGGCTTCCCCGTCCTGGTCGACGTCCGCGGCGTGCTCGCCGGGTCGGGCACGCCCGACGGCGACGTGCGCCGGCTCGTCGCGACCGTGCTCGGCGTGCTGCCGCCCGTCGAGGCCCAGCTCGCCGCCGACCTCCCCGAGCTCGACCGGCTGCGCGGTGCGCTCGAGGAGGTGGCCCGGCGGCCGTCACCCCGGGCGCAGGACGTGGTCGAGGCCGCCTTCGCCGCGGCGCACCCGCAGGCCGTCCAGGTCCCCGACCCCGACGCGCTGGCCGGGGCGCAGGTGGCGCTCGCGGCGGGTCGGGCGCTGCCGCGCGCGTCCGCCCGGACCCCGCCCTCGCGCCGCGCGCGCCGGCCCCGGGCGCGGCGCGGACGCCTGGTCGTCGTGCTGACGGCGGGGCTCGTCCTCGCCGCCGGCGGGACGCTCGCCGCGGCGCGCGTGGCCGGCGCCCCGGACGACGGCCCGTCCGCGGCGCCGACGGCGGCGGCACCGACGCCGACCGACCCGGCACGCGGTGGCGGCGCCCCGACGCCGCAGCCCGCCGACCGTGCCGCCGAGGACCCCGTCGCCGCGGCCGCGGTGGACCTGACGCGTCGACGCGCGCAGGCGCTCGCCGACGCGTCGTCGGCCGGTCTCGCGGACGTGCACGTCGCCGGCTCACCGGCCCTCGCGCGCGATGTCGCGCTCCTCGAGCGCCTCGCCGGCGCCCGGTCACAGGGGCTGGTCGTGCACGTCGCGGAGGTGGTGCGGGCGGGGGAGACCACCGACGGCGACACCGTCGTCGCCGTCCGCTCCTCGGTCGGCGCCCACGCGCGCGTGGCACCGTCGGGCGAGCGGACGAGCGTGCCGGCCGGGGAGGAGCGCACGGTCGAGCTGGTGCTCAGGAGCACCCCGGACGGTTGGCGCGTCTGGGACGTCAGGGCACCGGACGCGCCGTCCTGACCCACCGGGCCACCTCGTCGGGCGTGGCGTGCTGCGGCACGAAGCCCGACTCGCGCAGCACCCGCGGGTCGGCGCGGATCGACCCGAGCACCTCGGAGGAGAAGTCGCCGAGCGCGAGGCGCAGTGCGGGCGCGGGCACCGGCACCGTCACGCGGGCGCCGAAGGCGCGGCGCAGCGCGTCCAGCAGGACGACGTGCCGGTCGGCCCGCGCGACCAGGTTGGCCGGGCCGTGCACCGGGGCGGTGAGCAGGTGCTCGATGGCCGCGACCTCGTCCGCGAGGCTGATCCAGCTCCAGAACTGCCGCCCGTGCCCGAGCCGCGTGGCGACACCGGCGCGCATCGGCAGCAGCAGCCGCCCCAGCGCGCCCCCGCCGGGGCTGAGGACGACGCCCGTGCGCAGGTGCACCACCCGCACGCCCGCGTCCTGCGCGGGCCGCGTCTCGGCCTCCCACTGGCGCACGACGTCCGCGAAGAAGGTGCGCCCGAGCGGCTCCTCCTCGGTCAGCAGCGTGTCCCCGCGGTCCCCGTAGGCGCCGATCCCGGACGCCTGCAGCAGCACGCGCGGGCCGTCCGCCCGCTCGGCGAGGGTGCGAGCGAGCAGCCCGGCGGTCTGCAGGCGCGACGCCAGGATCGCGTCCTTGCGCGCCGGCGTGAGCGGCCGGGACCCGGCGTTCACGCCCGCGAGGTCGACGACCGCGTCGGCGCGCGCGACGGCGTCGGCGTCGATCCTGCCCGCCGCCGGGTCCCACCCGATCTCGTCGCCGCCGCGGGGCGCGCGTCGCACGAGCCGGCGTACCTCGTGGCCCCGGTCCACCAGGTGGCGCACGAGCGCCGTCCCGATCAGCCCGGACGACCCGGCCACCACCACGCGCATGCCACCGCTCACGTGCACACCCTCCCGGTACGGCGCGGGCCGCGCACCCCGAGGGGTGCGCGGCCCGCGCGCGTGCTCGTCGTCCGGCGTCAGAGGCCGAGCTCGGCCTCGAACGCGCCCTCCTCGAGGCGGTTCTTCACCGCGGTGAGGTAGCGCGAGGCGTCCGCGCCGTCGACCAGGCGGTGGTCGTAGGACAGGCAGAGGTAGCACATCGACCGGATGGCGATGACCTCCTCGCCGTCCGCGTCCTTGACGACGACCGGGCGCTTGACGATCGCGCCCGTGCCGAGGATCGCCGACGTGCCGCCGGGGACGATCGGCGTGTCGATGATCGCCCCGCCCGAGCCGGTGTTCGTCACCGTGAAGGTGGCGCCGCTCAGCTCGTCCGGCGTGATCTTGTTCGACCGCGTGCGGGTCGCGAGGTCGTTGATCTTGCGCGCGATCCCGGCGAGGTTGAGGTCGCCGGCCTCGCGGATCACCGGCACGACGAGGCCGCGCTCGGTGTCGACCGCGATGCCCACGTTCTCCTGCCCGTGGTACGTGATCGTCGTGCCCTCGAGCACGCCGTTGACCTTCGGGTAGGTCTTGAGCGCCTCGACGGCCGCCTGCACGAAGAACGGCAGGAAGGTGAGGTTGACGCCCTCGCGCTTGGCGAAGTCCGCCTTCGCGCGGGCGCGCAGGCGGGCGATCTTCGTGACGTCCACCTCGACGACGGTCGTCAGCTGGGCCTGCGTGTGCAGGGCCTCGACCATCCGCTCGGCGATGATCTGGCGCAGGCGGCTCGCCTTCTCGGTCGTCCCGCGCAGCGGCGAGACGGCCGGCGGAGCGGCCTTCGCCGCCGGCGCGGCGGCCGGTGCGGCCGCAGGGGCGGGGGCGGCCTTGGCGGCCTCCTCGGCCTTGCGCGCCTCCTCCGCCTTGCGGGCGGCCTCGAGGACGTCCTCCTTGCGGATGCGTCCGCCGACGCCCGTGCCGGTCAGCGTGGCGACGTCGACGCCCTTCTCGGCCGCGAGCTTGCGCACGAGCGGCGTGAGGTAGGAGCCGCCGGCCGTCGCGGTCGACGAGGTCTGGGCCTGCTGCGAGGTCGGCTGCCGGGCCGCGGCCTCCTGCGCGGCCGGGGCCTGCCCGGCCGCCTGCGCCGACTCGACCTCGGGCGCCGGGGCCTCGTAACCGCCCGGCTGCGGGGCCGCCTCCGCCTGCGCGGGCTCCTGCTGCGCGGGCTCGGGCGTCGCCGCCGGCTTGGGCTCGGGCTGCGCCTGCTGGGGCTGGGCCTGCTGCGGCTGCTCGGGAGCGGACTGCGCCGGGGCGGACGGCGTGGCCGCACCGGACCCGACGACCGCGAGCACGGCACCGACCTCGACGGTCTCGTCCTCCTGCACCCGGATCTCCTGGACCGTGCCGGCGACCGGCGAGGGGATCTCGGTGTCGACCTTGTCGGTCGAGATCTCGAGCAGGGGCTCGTCGACCTCGACGGTGTCGCCGACCTGCTTGAGCCAGCGGGTGACGGTGCCCTCGGTGACCGACTCGCCGAGCGCGGGGAGACGGACCTCCTCGCCCCCGCCCTGACCGCCCGACGCCGGGGCGTCGCCGGACGGCTGCGCGTCGGCGGCGGGCTGCGAGGACTGCGACGGCGCCGGGGCGTCCTCGTGCTCCTCGACGCTCTGCACGGCCGACGTCTCCGCCGCGGTCTCCTCGACCTGCGACTGCTGCGCGGGCTCGTCCTGCTGCCCGGACTGCTGCGGGGCCGCGTCGGACGCCTGGTCGCCGGCGCCGGCGCCGTCGCCGGAGCCGATCACGGCCAGCGTGGCGCCGACCTCGACGGTCTCGTCCTCCTGGACGAGGATCTGCTCGAGCACGCCCGCGACGGGCGAGGGGATCTCGGTGTCGACCTTGTCGGTCGAGATCTCGAGCAGGGGCTCGTCGACCTCGACGGTGTCGCCGACCTGCTTCAGCCAGCGGGTGACGGTCCCCTCGGTGACGGACTCACCGAGGGCGGGGAGCTGCACGTTCTCGGACATGACCGCTCGTCTCTCCTTCGAATCAGGTCAGTTGTGGGCGTGCAGCGGCTTGCCGGCCAGGGCCAGGAAGGCCTCGCCGAGCGCCTCGTTCTGCGTCGGGTGGGCGTGCACGAGGGCGGCGACGTCCTCGGGGTACGCCTCCCAGTTCACGATCAGCTGGCCCTCGCCGATGAGCTCGCCGACGCGCGCACCGATCATGTGCACGCCGACGACCGGGCCGTCCTTCTGGCGGACGAGCTTGACGAAGCCCTGCGTGGCGAGGATCTGGCTCTTGCCGTTCCCGCCGAGGTTGTACTCGAGGGTCTCGACGTTCTCGGCGCCGTGCACCTCGATCGCCTTGGCCTCGGTGAGGCCGACGGACGCGACCTCCGGCTCGGAGTACGTCACGCGCGGGATGCCGGACTCGACGATGACCGGCGGGTTCAGCCCCGCGATCTCCTCGGCCACGAAGATGCCCTGCTGGAAGCCGCGGTGCGCGAGCTGCAGGCCCGGGACGATGTCGCCGACCGCGTAGATGTTGGCGACGCCCGTGTGCAGGCGCTCGTCGGTGATGACGAAGCCGCGGTCCATCGTCAGGCCCTGCTCCTCGTAGCCCAGGCCCGAGGTGCTCGGCCCGCGGCCGACGGCCACGAGCAGGAGGTCGGCGTCGAACGTCTTGCCGTCCTCCAGCGTGACGTGCACGCCGTTGTCGTCCTGGGTCACGCCGGAGAAGCGGACGCCGAGGTTGAACTTGATGCCGCGCTTGCGGAACGCGCGCTCGAACGCCTTCGACAGGGCCTCGTCCTCGTTGGGGACGAGGTGGGGGAGCGCCTCGATGATGGTGACGTCGGCGCCGAAGGACTTCCACACGCTCGCGAACTCGGAGCCGATGACACCACCGCCGAGGATGATCGCGGACTTCGGGACGAAGTCGAGCGTGAGCGCCTGGTCCGACGTCATCACGCGGCCGCCGATCTCCAGGCCGGGCAGCGAGCGGGCGTAGGAGCCGGTGCCGAGCACGATGTGCTCACCGGTGAGCGTGCGGTCGCCGACCTGCACGGTGTTCGGGCCGGTGAGCTTGCCCCAGCCCTCGACGACCTCGATCTTGCGCGACTTGATGAGTCCCTGCAGGCCCTTGTAGAGCCGGCCGATCACGGCGTCCTTGTACTTGTTGACGCCGTTCATGTCGATGCGCTCGAGGTGCGTGTGGACGCCGAACGCCTCACCCTCGCGTGCGACGTCCGCGACCTCGGCCGCGTGCAGGAGGGCCTTGGTGGGGATGCACCCCCGGTGGAGGCACGTGCCGCCCACCTTGTCCGCCTCCACCAGGGCGACGGTCTTGCCGAGCTCCGCGGCGCGCAGCGCGGCTGCGTAGCCGCCGCTGCCTCCGCCCAGGACGACGATGTCGAAAGCGGTGCCGGTGTCGGCCACGTGCTACTCCTCGCAGGCTGTGGGATCGGGCTGCCGCCCCATCTTGGCATCCTCCCTGCGTGCGGACGAACCCGCCGCCGACGCGCGTCGTGTGAGTCGGGCGACAGTCGTCCCATGACTCGGCCGGGGTCGGAACGGGTGAAGGGCGTCCAGGTGACGTCCAGCCGCGCTGGGTAGGGTGCCGCGCATGGGCCTGTTCTCCCGTCGTCGCCGCAGCGCGCCCGCGCCCGCCCCGGACGCGGTCCCGGAGAAGCAGGCGCGCGCCGCGACGCTCGCGTACCTGGCCGACTTCGTCGCCACGCGCGTCGGCGTCGAGGCGTACGTCGAGCCGCGCACGAACGTCACGCAGACGACGATCATGCTCGTCGCGACCGACGGGGAGTGGACCCGGCGCAAGGTGCCGGACGAGCGCACGGCCGGTGCCCTCGCCCGCGAGCTCGGCATCCC
The DNA here is from genome assembly GCF_009720485.1 of Cellulomonas sp. JZ18. Lineage (NCBI taxonomy): Bacteria > Bacillati > Actinomycetota > Actinomycetes > Micrococcales > Cellulomonadaceae > Cellulomonas > Cellulomonas sp. JZ18. Next base: position 1,641,531 of record NZ_CP045245.1, read on the forward strand.
GGTGTACGACGTGCAGCGCACCGGCTACCCGCAGCGCGTGCGCGACTGGAACGCGCGGCAGCGCATCGAGCGGCAGCGCCGGGCGGCCGAGCGCGGCTGACCGCTCGCGCACCGCCCCGGTGCCGGGCGTGCCCGGCACCGGGCCTCTCGTCAGGCGCGCTGCTCGAGCAGGCGCAGGAGGGTGCGCACGCCGACGCCGGTCCCGCCGACCGGCGTGTAGCCGTACGCGCTGCGCTCGTTGAACGCCGGGCCCGCGATGTCGAGGTGCGCCCACGGCGTGGAGCCGACGAACTCCTGCAGGAAGACGCCGGCGGTGAGCATCCCGCCGAAGCGGTCGCCGATGTTCGCGAGGTCGGCGACCTTCGACTTCAGCCCGGCGCGCAGGTCGGCCGGCAGCGGCATGGGCCAGAACTGCTCGCCCGCGTCCTGCGCGGCGGCGACGACCTCCGCCCGCACGTCGTCGGTGCCCATGACGGCGGAGACCCGGTTGCCGAGCGCGACCATCTGGGCACCGGTGAGCGTGGCGATGTCGATGACGGCGTCCGGCGACTCCTCGACGGCGGCGACGAGCCCGTCCGCCATGACGAGGCGGCCCTCGGCGTCGGTGTTGAGCACCTCGACCGTCTTCCCGCCGCGGATGGTCAGGACGTCGGAGGGGCGCTGGGCCGTGCCGGAGGGCATGTTCTCCGCGAGGCAGAGCCACCCCGTGACGGCGACGGGCAAACCGAGTCGGGCGGCGGCGAGCACGGTGTGCAGGACCGCGGCGGCGCCGGCCATGTCCGACTTCATCGCCTCCATGCCCGCGGCCGGCTTGATGGAGATGCCGCCGGAGTCGAACGTGATGCCCTTGCCGACCAGCGCGACCGTCCCGCGCGCACGCGACGGGGCCCAGGCGACCCGCACGAGCCGGGGCCCGCGCGCCGAGCCCTGGCCGACGCCGACGAGCCCGCCGTAGCCGCCCGCCGCGAGCGCCTTGTCGTCGAGGACCGAGACCTTCAGCCCCCGGATGCCGGCCTCCTTGACCGCGGCCTTCGCCAGGTCGGCGAACGCCGCCGGGTAGAGGTCGTTGGGCGCGGTGTTCACCAGGTCGCGCGTGCCGTGCACGGCGGCGGCGACGACCTCGGCGCGCGCGACGGCCTGCGTCGCGGCCCGGTCCTTGGCGCGGGGCGTGACCACCTGCACGCGCGCGGCGGGCGCGGCGGTCTCGGGGCCGTCGCCGGTGCGGTAGCGCGTGTACGCGTAGGCACCGAGCAGCGCGCCCTCGGCGACGGCGGCCACGTCCTCCACACGCTCGGCGGGCAGCGCGAGCGCGACGGAGCCCGTCCCGGCGAGCTCGCGGGTCGCGGCGCCGGCGGCGCGGCGCAGCGTCTCCGGCCCCAGCCCGTCGACCGGGCCGACGCCGGTGAGGACGAGCACCGCCGCCGCGAGGCCCGTCGCGGGCAGGCGGCGCACCTCGTCCGGCGTGCCGGTCAGCCCCAGCGTGCGCGCGTCGCGCAGCAGGGCCGCCCGCAGGTCGGCCGGCAGCGCGTCGCCGTCGAGCAGCTGCACGGCGCCGTCGCGCGTGCCCGTCGCGACCACGAGGGCGTCGACGGCGAGGCGGGCGGGGTCCTGGCTGGTCAGCGAGATCACGCCCCGATCGTAGACGCCGGTGCGGCGCGTGCGGGTCGTGCCTGCGCGGGCGCCTGCCGGCCGCGGGTACGGTGGGGCACCGTGCTCGCCCCCGTCTCCTGGCTCGTCGCCGCCACGTGCGTCGCGCTCGCCGCGTGGGCGGCCTGGTTCGTCGTCCGGGACCGGGCCGTCGTCCTGCGCCAGCTGTGGGGCGGTGCGGTGGTCGAGGGGCTGCTCGTGGTGCAGGCCCTCGTCGCGGGCGTGCTGCTCGTGACGGGCCGCGGCGACGTCGACGGCGTGCTCTTCTGGGGCTACGTCGCCACGCAGCTCATCGTGCTGCCGATCGCGGCGGCGTGGGCGTTCGCGGAGCGCACGCGGTGGAGCTCGGTCGTCCTGCTCGTGGCCTCGCTGACCGTGGCGTTCCTGCAGTACCGGCTCGTGCAGATCTGGGGTGCGTCGTGAGCGCCCGGACGGGTGCCGGCCCGGGCCGTCTGCTCGTGGCCGTCTACGGCGTGCTCGCGCTCGCCGCGACCGCGCGCGGCCTCTACCAGGTGACGACGAAGCTCGCCGAGGCGCCGCTCGCGTACGTGCTCTCGCTCGTCGCGGGCGTCGTGTACGTCGTGGCCACCGTGGCGCTCGCGACCGACCGGCGCCGGCTCGCCTGGGCGACCGTGCTCGTCGAGGCCGCCGGCGTGCTCGTCGTCGGGACGCTCTCGCTCGTCGACGTCGGAGACTTCCCGGACGAGACGGTGTGGTCCGGCTTCGGTCGGGGCTACGGGTACGTGCCGCTCGTGCTGCCGCTCCTCGGGCTGGTGTGGCTGTGGCGGACCGGACGGGCGCCCGCGGCCCGCGAGGCGGACGCGCCGGACGGCGGGCGCGGCCTCGACTAGGTTGGTCGCGTGTACCGCCTGCTCTTCGACCTCGTCCTGCGCCGTCTGGACCCCGAGCAGGCGCACCGTCTCGCCTTCGGGCTGATCCGTGCCGTCGCGGCCGTGCCCGGGCTGTCCCACGTCGTCCGCGCGGTGCTCGCGCCGCCGCCCGGCGGCGAGATCGAGCTGTGGGGGCGGCGCTTCCCCTCCCGGTTCGGGCTCGCGGCGGGCTTCGACAAGGACGGGCACGGCGTGCGGGGCATGACCATGCTCGGCTTCGGCTTCGTCGAGGTCGGCACGGTGACCGCCGAGCCGCAGCCGGGCAACGAGCGGCCGCGGCTGTGGCGCGTGCTGGAGCGCCGCGCGCTGCGCAACCGGATGGGCTTCAACAACGACGGCTCGGCCGCCGTCGCCGCGCGGCTGCGCCGGCTGCGCGCGACGCCGGGCGGGCGCCGGCTCGTCGTCGGCGTCAACATCGGCAAGACCAAGGTGACGCCCCCCGAGCTCGCGGCGGCCGACTACGCCACGAGCGCGGGCCGGCTCGCGCCCTACGCGGACTACCTCGTGGTCAACGTGTCCTCGCCCAACACGCCGGGCCTGCGCGACCTGCAGGCCGTGGAGGCGCTGCGTCCCGTGCTCGAGGCGACGCGCGTCGCGGCGGACGAGGCGACGACCCGGGCGGGCCGTGCCCCGGTGCCCGTGCTCGTGAAGATCGCCCCGGACCTGTCCGACGAGGACGTCGACGCGGTCGCCGACCTCGTCGCCGAGCTGGGGCTCGACGGCGTCGTCGCCGTCAACACCACGGTCGGGCACGACCTCGGTCCGGGTGGCCTGTCCGGTCCGCCGGTGCTGGCCCGGGGCCTCGACGTCGTCGCGCGGCTGCGCACCCGCCTGGGCGAGGAGGCCGTCGTGGTGGGGGTCGGTGGCATCAGCGGCCCGGCGGACGCGCGGGAGTACGTCGCGGTGGGCGCGACGCTCGTCCAGGGCTACACGGGTCTGGTCTACGAGGGGCCGGGCTACGCGGCGCGCATCGCCCGCGCACTCGCCCCGGCCGCCGTGCACCCGCCGGCGGTGCGCCGATGACGCTGCGTCCCCGCTGGCGCTGGCGCCTGCGCACCGAGGCCGGGGCCGAGGTGGACCGTCCCACCAGCCCGGTGTTCCTGGCGCGGTTCGAGGCCGAGCAGTGGCTCGGCGAGCACTGGCGCGGGCTGGCGGCACAGGGCGTGCGCAGCGTCGTCCTCGAGCACGACGGCGACGAGGCGGGCGCGCCGCTGCGGCTGCCGCCCGTCTGACCCGCCGCAGAGCGGGACCGCTCGCAGCTCAGACGAGCGCGGCGGCCGGGCGCGCCGCACCCCAGGACCCCGACGGGTCGAGGACCGCCCACGCGGCGGCGAGGCCGTCCACCGCCCGGCGCAGCTCGGCCGGCGGACGGGAGAACGGCACCCGCAGGCGGTCCTCGAACGTGCCGTCCACGCCGAACGCCGTCCCCGGCACGATGCGGACGCCGTGCGCGTGCGCGAGCGCGCTCAGCGCGGAGGACACGGGGGCGCCGAGGTCGACCCAGGCGGACAGGCCCCCGGCCGGCACGGGCACGCGCCAGGACGGCAGCCGCTCGCGGAGGGCGCCGAGCAGGACCTCGCGCTGCGCGCGCACGGCGTCGACCCGCGCGGCGAGCACCTCCTCGGCACGGCTCAGGAGCGCGGCCGTGACGAGCTGGTCGAGCACGGACGACCCGATGTCGACGTGCGCGCGCCGCTGCGCGAGCCGGCCGACGAGGTCCGGGTGCGCGCGCACCCAGCCGACGCGCAGGCCGCCCCAGAAGGACTTGGAGGCCGAGCCGACGCACACGACCAGGTCGTCGGCGGGACCGCCCGCGAACGGCGGGGCGGCGGCCCGTCGAGGGTCAGGTCCGTCAGCGTCTCGTCGCCCACGACGACGGTCCGTGTGCGGCGTGCGAGGTCGCGGACGCGGGCGCGCGCCTCGAGGTCCAGGCTCGTGCCGGTGGGGTTGTGGTGGTCCGGCACGAGGTAGACGAGCCGGGGCGAGGTCTGCCGCACGGTCGACGCGAGCAGGTCGACGTCGAGGCCGTGGGCCCCGACCGGCACCGGGACCGGGCGCGCGCCCGCACCGCGCGCCGCGTCGATGGCGTGGGGGTAGGTCGGGTGCTCGACGACGACGCGGTCGCCGGGCCCGGCGAGGGTCGTCATGAGCAGGTGGATCGCCTGCTGGGCGCCCGTCGTGACGAGCACCTGGTCCGGCCGCGTCGGCACGCCGCGCGCCGTGTAGCGGTCCGCGACCGCCTGCCGCAGCGCGGGCAGGCCGAGCGGCAGGTACCCGGTGTGGTCCAGGTGCCGGGGGAGCTGGTCGAGCGCGGCGGCGCAGGCCTCCGCGAGCTGCGGGGGAGCCGTCGGGGCGGCCGCCGAGAGGTCGACGAGCCCGTCGTCCACGGTGCCGAGGGTCGCGGGTGCGCGGTCGCCCGCGCCGGGCGGCAGCGTGGTGACGGTCCCCGAGCCGCGGCGGCTGACGAGGAAGCCCTCGTCCCGCAGCAGGTCGTACGCCGCGGTCACGGTGGTGCGGGAGACGCCGAGCGTGTCCGCGACCTCGCGCTCGCCCGGCAGGCGCGTGCCGAGCGGGAGGGCACCGGTCCGCACGAGCGCGCGCACCCCGTCCGCGAGGGCCTGGTAGGCCGGACCCCTGCCCTCCCACGCCCCGAGCAGGACGCGCAGGCGTGCGCCGCTGACGCGGCGGTCGACGGGAGACGGGGCGGCCACACGGCCACTATCCTCGAAGTGGCTATGGAGGACAAGGCCTCTCGGCCGCCAAGGTCTCACCATGGCCCTGTTCCTCGTCGTCCTCGCCGCCGCCGGGGTCGTCGCCCTCGTCGTCGCGCTCGTGCGCGTCGTGCGGGCCGACGGCCTCGGGCACCGTCCACCGCCGCCCTCGCGGCCCCTACCCCCGGGAGGCACCGCGTGGTGACCACCGACCCCGCCCGTCACCCGCACGCCGTCCGCAGGGGCGTGCAGCTGCTCGGCGGGCTGGTCCTGTACGCGGCGTCCATCGTCATGCTGGTGCGCGCCGAGCTCGGGTCGATGCCCTGGGACGTGCTCTCCCAGGGGGTCGTCCGCGTCACCGGCTGGTCGTTCGGGACGGTGACCGTCGCGCTGTCGTTCCTGGTGTTCGCCTGCTGGGTGCCGCTGCGGCAGCGTCCCGGCATCGGGACCGTCGCGAACGTGGTGGTCATCGGGGCGCTCCTCGACCCGTTCCTCGCGCTCGCCGCCCACCTGCCGGACCCGTTGCCCCTGCCGCTCGCCGTGGGGCTCGTCGTCCTCGGGGTCGTCACGAACGCGCTCGCCACCTCGCTCTACGTGGGGGCGCGGCTGGGGCCGGGGCCGCGGGACGGCCTGATGACCGGCATCGTCGCCCGCACCGGGTGGCCCCTGCGGCTCGTGCGCGGGTCGATCGAGGTCGTCGTCGTGGCCGTCGGGTGGGCCCTCGGTGGCGTCCTCGGGTTCGGGACGCTCGCCTACGCGCTCGCGATCGGGCCCCTCGTGCAGGTGCTGCTGCCGCGGCTCACCGTGCCGGTGCCACGGCCGAGCGGCACGCCCGACGTCCCCGCCGAGCCCGTCGCCCGCTGACACGCCGCGGGCACGGGCCCCGCCGGTGCCCGCCGTGCGGTCAGGAGGGGTGGCTCAGGAGGGGGCGCTCAGGAGGGGTACTGCCCGTGCTTGACCTGCGGCTTCGGCAGACGCGACGGGCGGACCTGGAAGGCGCGCAGGACGGCGTACATGGCCATGCCGCGCGGGACCTCCGCGCTGTCGAACCGCCGGTTCAGCCGGCGCTTGAGCCCCCGCCACAGCAGCCACGCGTCCACGATCATCGCCAGGATGAACACGTAGAGGACGAGCATCGAGACCAGCGCGACGTCCGGGGCGGTCGCGGCCGTGACCATCTGCAGCACGAGGAACACGGCGGCCGTCGGCAGGAAGAACTCGCCGAGGTTCCAGCGCGCGTCCACGTGGTCACGCACGTAGCGGCGCACCGGGCCCCGGTCACGCAGCGGCATGTGGCGCTCGTCGCCCGTGCGCATCGCCTGGTACTCGAGCTCCCGCTGCTCGCGGACCTTCAGCTTGGCCGAGCGGGCGGCGGCGCGACGGTCCTCGGGGACCAGCGGACGGCGGTTGCGCGCCTCCGCCTCCTTGCGGGTGGGCGTCGGACGGCCCTTGCCGGCGCGGACCTCGTCGGTCGGCGGCTTCTCCGGCGTCGTCGCCGGGGCGGTCAGCGGGGGTCCTGCTTGCGTCCGAACACCCGCCCAGGGTAGTCGAGTAGCGTGGCGGGACGTGACGCCCAGCAACGCACCCACCGGTACCCCGTCCCCGCTGCCCGCCGACCGCGTGGCCGCCCTGCGCGCGCGGACCGCCGACCTCTTCGCCGACGTGCGCGCCGACCTCGAGGCGCTCGTCCGCATCCCCAGCGTCTCCAACGCCGAGTTCGACCAGGCGCACGTCGAGGCGTCGGCGTCGGCCGTCGCAGAGCTCCTGCGCGGCGCGGGCCTGCCCGAGGTCCAGGTGCTGCGCGTCGCCCGCGCGGACGGGTCGCCCGGCGCCCCGGCCGTCGTGGCGCGCCGCCCCGCGCCCGCCGGCGCCCCGACCGTCCTGCTCTACGCCCACCACGACGTCCAGCCGCCCGGCGACGCCGACGAGTGGCAGACGCCGCCGTTCGAGCCGACCCAGCGCGGCGAGCGCCTGTTCGGGCGGGGTGCGGCGGACGACAAGGCGGGCGTGATGGCGCACGTCGGCGCGCTGCGCGTGCTCGCGGACGAGCTCGCCGTGGGCGTCACCGTCTTCGTCGAGGGGGAGGAGGAGGTGGGGTCGCCGACGTTCGTCGACTTCCTGCGCACGCACCGCGAGCTGCTGGCCGCCGACGTGATCGTCGTCGCCGACTCGAGCAACTGGAAGGTCGGGGTCCCGGCGCTGACGACGTCGCTGCGCGGCCTCGCCGACCTCGTGGTCGAGGTCGCGGTGCTCGACCACGCGGTGCACTCCGGCATGTTCGGCGGGCCCGTGCTCGACGCGCCGACGCTGCTCGCGCGCCTGCTCGCCACGCTGCACGACGAGCACGGCGACGTGGCGGTCGAGGGCCTCGTGCGGGCCGACGACCCCACCGTCGACATGGACGAGGACGCCCTGCGCGCCGACGCCGGTGTGCTGCCGGGGGTGCGCCTGGCCGGGACGGGCCCCCTCACCGCCCGCCTGTGGACGCGGCCGGCGATCGGCGTCATCGGTATCGACGCACCGCGGGTCGCGAGCGCCTCGAACACGATCACGCCGCGCGCGTCCGCGAAGCTCTCCGTGCGGCTGGCGCCCGGTCAGGACCCGGCCGCCGCGCTCGCCGCGGTGAAGGACCACCTGCTCGCCCACGCGCCGTTCGGCGCGCGGGTGACCGTCCACGACGGCGAGCTCGGGCGCCCGTTCCAGGCGGCCGGCGACTCCACGGCGGCGCGCACCGCGCGGTGGGCGCTGGGGGAGGCGTGGGGGACGCCGTCGGTCGACGTCGGCGTCGGCGGCTCGATCCCGTTCATCAGCGACCTGCTCGACGTCTACCCCGACGCCGCGATCCTGGTCACGGGCGTCGAGGACCCCGACTCGCGCGCGCACGGTGCGAACGAGTCGGTGCACCTCGGGGAGCTCGAGCACGTCGTGCTCGCCGAGGCGCTGCTGCTCGCGGCGCTCGCACCGCGCGCCTGACCCTCGCACCGGACGCCTGACGCCCGGGCCGTCCCCGCCGCGCCGGACCGGAGCCGGCGGGGACGGCGCACCGCGACCGCACGTCAGCGGTGCGCCACGTCCACGGCACGCGCCCACGCCGTCACGTCGGAGGGCAGCTGCGGGCTCTCGCCCTGCGCCGCGTCGAGCAGCGTCACGACGTCCCGCGCAGGGACGCGCGTGCCGTCCCGCGCCAGGAACCGACCGGCCACCCAACCACGGGCCACGTGGTCCTCGCCGCGCGTGAAGACCTGCTCGAGGTACACCACCCGCTCGTCCCAGCCGAGCACCCGCGTCGTGATCGCGAATCGCTGCCGCCAGGTCAGCGACCGGCGGTACTTCACGGTCGAGGCGGCCACCACGGGGTACCAGCCGCGCGACGCGAGCAGCCCGAACGCCCCCAGGTCGGCGAGGTAGTTCGTCCGCGCCACGTCCATCATCTGCAGGTAGACGCCGTTGTTGACGTGCCGGTAGAGGTCGAGGTCGCCCAGGCGCACGCGCAGGTGCGTCACGGACGGCTCGAGCACGTGCCGGCCGGGCACGGGCCGGCGGGGGCGCGCGACGGCGAGCGCGAGCTGCAGCGTGCGGGTCACGGTGCGACGGTACCGGCCGGGCGCTGCGGCCGAGCGGGGGCCGACCCGGCGCGGCGGCCGGCCGGCGGGCTCAGACCGGGGGAGCGGGGTCGTACTGGATGCCGCGCCGCACGCCGCGCGCCACGTCCGCCGACTCGAGCCGCGCGACCAGGTGCAGCGCCATGTCGATCCCCGCGGACACCCCGGCCGACGTCACGACGTCGCCGTCGTCGACGAAGCGCGCCTCGGTGTCCACGAGCACGCTGGGGTCCGCGGCCACGAGCGCGTCCAGGGACGCCCAGTGCGTCGTGGCGGGCCGTCCTGCCAGCACGCCGGCGGCCGCGTACACGAGCGCGCCCGTGCACACGCTCGCCAGCAGCGGCGTCGTCGCCCGCATGCCCCGGACCCACGCGAGGTGCTGCTCGTCGGTCATGAGCGTGCGCGTGCCGGGGCCGCCGGGGTGGACCAGCACGTGCAGCGCGCCGACGTCCTGCGCGCTCGTGCCCGGGACGATGCTCATCCCCTTCGCGCAGCGCACGCCGCCGCCGTCGGGCGAGAACGTGACCACCTCCGGCCGCAGGGCGCTGTGCGCCGCCCACGCCGCGAGGACCTCCCACGGCCCGACGACGTCCAGCTCCTCGGCCCCGTCGAAGACCAGGACGCCGACGCGCAGCGGCCTCTGCGTGCTCATGCGCCTCTCCGTCCTCCCGCTCGCCCGGCGGTCCCGCCGGGCGCCGACGTCAGTGGCCCGGCAGGGCCAGCATCTGGTCGAGCGCGACGCGTGCCCAGTGCGCGTCGTCGGCGTCGACGACGATGCGGTTCGGCACCCGACCCGCGACGAGCTCCTCGAGCGACCACACCAGGTGCGGCAGGTCGATCCGGTTCATGGTGGAGCAGAAGCACACCGTCGAGTCGAGGTAGTGCACCGACAGCTCGGGGTGCGCCTGCGCGAGGCGGCGCACCAGGTTGAGCTCCGTGCCGATCGCCCACGACGAGCCGGGCGCGGCGGCGTCGAGGCCCTTGATGATGTACTCCGTCGAGCCCACCATGTCGGCGGCCGTGACGACCTCGTGCCGGCACTCCGGGTGGACCAGCACCGTGACGTCGGGCACCGCGGCCCGCACGTCCTCGACGTTGCGCGCCGAGAAGCGCCCGTGCACCGAGCAGTGCCCCCGCCACAGGATCATGCGCGCGTCACGCAGCTGCTGCGCCGTCAGGCCGCCGCCCGGCTTGCGCGGGTCGTAGACGACGCAGTCGTCCAGCGAGAGCCCCAGCTGCAGGACGGCGGTGTTGCGTCCCAGGTGCTGGTCGGGCATGAACAGCACCTTGCCGCGGCCGGCGACGCCCCCGACCCGCTCGAACGCCCAGCGCAGGGCCACGTGCGCGTTCGACGACGTGCACACCGTCCCGCCGTGCCGACCCGTGAACGCCTTGATGGCGGCCGTCGAGTTCATGTACGTCACCGGCACCGTGTCGTCCGCGACACCGGCGTCGACCAGCACGTCCCACGCGTCCTCGACCTGGTCGATCGCGGCCATGTCGGCCATGGAGCAGCCCGCGGCGAGGTCCGGCAGGACGACCTGCTGGGAGTCGGCGGTGAGGATGTCGGCGGACTCGGCCATGAAGTGCACGCCGCAGAAGACGACGAACTCGGCGTCGGGACGCGCCGCCGCCTCCCGCGCGAGCTTGAACGAGTCACCCGTGACGTCCGCGAACGCGATGACCTCGTCGCGCTGGTAGTGGTGGCCGAGCACGAACGCCCGCTCGCCGAGCGCGGCACGCGCGACGCGGGCCCGCTCCACGAGGGTCGGGTCGCTCGGGTCCGGCAGCGCGCCCGCGCACTCGACGCCCCGCTCCGAGGCGAGGTCGGCGCCTCGTCCCAGCAGCAGCAGCGCGGACGGAGCAGGCTCGGCGAACGTCCCGGTCGTGGGCAGGGTGAGGCTCACGGCGCGATGATCCCACACGCGTCACGCCCGGGCGCAGGGCCGTCCGTCCCGTCCGGACGCGGGCGCTGCGCGGGCCTCGCCCGGGTCCTCGGCGCGTGTGCGTCGACGTGACCGGGCGGCCCCCGGCCGTGCCACCATCGCCCGGTGCGCGTGCTCCTCGCCCCCGACTGCTTCGGCACCGCCCTGACGGCGGCGCAGGCCGCGGACGCCCTCGCGGCCGGCTGGCGGGGCGGGGCCCCGCACGACGAGGTCACCACCTGCCCGATGGCCGACGGGGGTCCGGGCTTCGTCGCCACGCTGCGCACGAGCCTCGGGGGCGACGTCGACGCGGTCACGGTCACCGGTCCGCTCGGCGACCGCGTGCCGGCCGCGGTGCTCCGCCTCGGCACGACGGCGTACGTGGAGTCGGCCCACGCGCTCGGGCTCGACCTGGTGCCGCCCGCGCGGCGCGACCCGACGCGCACGACGAGCGCCGGCGCGGGCGTCCTGCTCGCGGCCGCCCTCGCCGGCGGGGCGCGGCGGGTCGTCGTGGGCCTGGGCGGCTCGGCCACCAACGACGCCGGTGCCGGTCTGCTGGCCGAGCTGGCGGACACGCTGCTCGGGGAGGGGGCGGTCGGCACCGCGGGGGCCGTCCTGCGCCGCGGCGGGGGTGCGCTGCACGACGTGCGCGAGCAGGACCTGCGGTGGCTGCCCGCGCTGCGCGACGCCCTGCGGGACGTCGACCTGGTCGCCGCCGTCGACGTCGACGTCCCGCTGCTCGGTCTGCAGGGGGCGTCCGCCGGGTTCGCACCGCAGAAGGGGGCGACGCCCGAGCAGGCGCAGGACCTCGAACGGGCCCTCGGGGTCTTCGCGCACGCGGCGGCGGCAGCGCTCGGACCGGACCCGGTCCGCCGCGACCTGCTCGCACCGCCGGCGGCACGGCCTGGCGCACGGCCGGGCGCACGGTCGGGCGCCTCGCGCTGGACGGCTCTGCCGGGGGCGGGGGCCGCGGGCGGGGTGGGGTTCGCGCTCGCGCTGCTCGGCGGCCGCCTCGTCCCCGGCGCCTCCCTCGTCGCGGACGCGCTCGGGCTGCCGGACCGGATCGCCGCCCACGACCTGGTGGTCACCGGGGAGGGGCGCACGGACTGGCAGTCGCTGCACGGCAAGGTCGTGGCCGAGGTCGCCGCGCGGGCCCTCCCGCTCGCCGTGCCGACCGTGGTGGTCGCCGGCGAGGTGCTGGTCGGCCGGCGCGAGCTGTCCGCGGCGGGCGTCGCGGCGGCGTACGCGGTGGCCGACGGCGCCGAGCAGGTGGCGGCCGCGCTGGCCGACCCGGCCGGCACGCTGGCTGCCCGGGCCGCCCGGGTCGCCCGGACGTGGTCGCCGGCCTGACCGTCGGCGCGCTGCGACACAGGTCACCGCCGTGCGCGGTGCGGCGGGCGTACGCTGGGCGGGAACAACGGCCCGGTCGGCGGTGTTGCGACCGTCGAGGACCGTCTCTGGCTGAACCGGGAGTGACATGAGCGAGACCACGCAGACCGCGACCCACGGCGTCCAACTCACGGACGTGGCGGCCGACAAGGTGCGCGCCCTGCTCGAGCAGGAGGGTCGTGACGACCTGCGCCTGCGCGTGGCGGTGCAGCCCGGCGGGTGCTCCGGCCTGATCTACCAGCTGTACTTCGACGAGCGCCTGCTCGACGGCGACGCGACGCGCGACTTCGACGGCGTCGAGGTCGTGGTCGACCGCATGAGCGTGCCGTACCTCGAGGGCGCCACGATCGACTTCGCGGACACGATCGAGAAGCAGGGCTTCACGATCGACAACCCGAACGCGGGCAGCTCCTGCGCCTGCGGTGGCTCGTTCGCCTGAGCCCCTGCGCCCTGCCCCACGGGCCCGCGACCGGACACCGGTCGCGGGCCCGTGCGCGTGCGGGGCGTCCGCCGGCCGGCCTCAGCCGGTCAGGCGGACCGTGACGACGACGAGGTCGCCGGTGCCCTCGCACGTCACGAGCTCGTGACCGCGCATGCGCGCCCAGGCGGGCAGGTCGACGGCCGCGGCCGGGTCGGTGGCGGTCACGCGCAGCAGCGCGCCGGCGGGCAGCGTGCGCGCTGCGGCCGCGGCGCGCAGCACCGGCGCGGGGCAGCGGAGCCCCCGCGCGTCGACCTCGGCGGCGTCGCCGCCCGGCCCGCTCACAGCCCGACCGCGCCGGCGGCGGCCCGGACCTGCGCGACGACACCGGGGAGCGCGTCGCAGAGGCGGTGCACGTCCTGCTCGCGCACGTCGACCGGCAGCGAGAGGCGCACGTTGCCGTGCGTGAGCGCACCCATCGCCGCCAGCACGTGGCTGGGCTCCAGCGCCCCCGACGTGCACGCCGATCCCGAGCCGACCCCCAGGCCGAGCCGGTCGAGCTGCGTCACGAGCGCCTCGCCGTCGACGTAGAGGCACGAGAACGTCGCGACGTGGGGGAGCCGCGCCTCGGGGTCGCCGACGACGTCGACGTCGGGCACCTCGGCGGCCACCCGCGCCCGCACGACGTCGACCAGCGCGCGCCGGTGGGCGTCCGCCCGCGCGCGGTCGGCGACCGCGTCCTGCAGCGCGACGGCGGCGGCGAGGGCGAGCGGGACGGGGACGCCGCCGGGCGACCAGCGGTCCTCGTCCTCCGGCCAGTCGGGGGAGCGACGCACACCGGTGCGCGTCACGAGGACGCCGAGGGGAGGTGCGCCCCAGTCGCCGGCGTCCGCCGCCAGCAGGTCCCACGCCGCCCCGACGTCGACGTGCCCGAGACTCGCACCGGCGTCGACGAGCAGGGGGACGCCCCGCCGGCGCAGCCCGTCGTGGACCGGCCCGACGGGCTGCAGCGTGCCGACCTCGCCGTTCGCGTGCTGCAGCGCGGCGAGGGCCGTGCCCGGCCCGACGGCCGCGTCGAACGCCTCCGGGTCGACCCGTCCCGCGCGGTCGACCGGGACCGTCGTCACGGTGCCCTCACCGCGCGCGGCCACGAACGCCGCGGCGGCGTGCACGGCGGCGCGCTCGACGGCGCCGACGACGACGTCCGCACCCTGCCGGCGCCGGCCCCGCGCGACCGCGCGGACGGCCCCGTGCAGCGCCGCCGTGTGCGTCCCGAAGAGGTCCACCTCCTCGGTGCGGGCGCCGACGACACCGGCGACGGCCTCCCGCGCGCCGTCGAGGAGCATGCGGGCACGGCGTGCCTCGGCGAAGAGCCGGCGCGGGTCGGCCCAGCCCTGGTCGAGAGCCTCGAGCAGGGCCGCTCGGGCGCGAGGACGCAGGGGGGCGTGCCCGGCGACGTCCAGGACGGCGCGGGCGGCGGGCGCGGACGCGTTCACGTCCGGCACGCTAGTGCCGGACGCCCCCGGGGACGACGTGTGACGGTGCTGACACCGCGTCGCCAAAGGAGCGCCGCGGCACGTCACCCCGCGTGGGGCGCGCTAGGCTGCACGGGTCGAGGACGAAGGTCCCGCACGACCGCGCGCCGGTACGGGGCGTGGTCGGCAGGGACGCGAGTGGAAGGCCCCCGTGCACCCGGATTCCCCCCGCCGCGCCCGGCGCGTGACCGCGGCCCTGCTGGCCTCGGCCCTCGTGCTGGTGCTCAGCGGCTGCTCCGAGACGGTCCAGCGTGGCTGGCTCCCCGGCGACTCCGACCAGGAGGTCACCGACCAGACCGGTCGTGTCGTCCAGCTCTGGGTCGGCTCCTGGATCGCCGCGCTGATCGTCGGCATCATCACCTGGGGCCTGATCCTCTGGTGCGTCGCCGTCTACCGGAAGCGCAAGGACGACGACACCCTGCCCGTGCAGCTGCGCTACCACGTGCCGCTCGAGGTCATGTACGTCCTGCTCCCGATCGTCATGATCGGCGTGCTCTTCTACTACACGAACCGCGACACGATGGCGATGCAGGACACGTCCGCCGAGCCGGACGTGAACATCCAGGTCATCGGCAAGCAGTGGAGCTGGGACTTCAACTACCTCGACGACGACGTCTACGAGACCGGTCAGCACGCACGCGCCGTCGGCGAGGACCCCGAGACCCTCGACCGTCAGGTCACGCTCTACCTGCCGGTCGACCAGCGCGTCGAGTTCATCGTCGAGTCGCGCGACGTCAACCACTCGTTCTGGATCCCCGAGTTCCTCTACAAGATGGACATGATCCCGGGCGTCACGAACACGTTCCAGGTGACCCCGACACGTGAGGGCTTCTACCGCGGCAAGTGCGCGGAGCTCTGCGGTGAGGAGCACTCCTCGATGCTCTTCAACGTCGCGGTCGTCTCGCAGGAGGAGTACGACGCCCACATGGACGAGCTCCGCGAGAAGGGCCAGACCGGTGCGCTGAGCCTCGAGTACAGCCGTCAGCAGAACCTCAACGAGGTCGCGGGGGAGGACGAGAACTGATGGTCGCCCAGGCAGAGCGGATCCCGGGTCTGGCGCCGCGCCGTCAGACGCTCGGCCGCACGGTCGTCCGGTGGATCACCTCCACCGACCACAAGACGATCGGCTACATGTACCTGATCACGTCGTTCGTGTGGTTCGCGATCGGCGGGATCCTGGCGCTGCTCATCCGCGCCGAGCTGTTCACGCCGGGCATGGACCTGTTCCAGTCCAAGGAGCAGTACAACCAGGCGTTCACGATGCACGGCACGATCATGCTGCTGCTGTTCGCGACGCCCCTGTTCGCCGGCTTCGCCAACATCGTCATGCCGCTGCAGATCGGTGCGCCCGACGTGGCGTTCCCGCGGCTCAACATGTTCGCGTACTGGCTGTACCTCTTCGGCGGCCTCATCGCCGCCGGCGGCTTCCTCACCCCGCAGGGTGCGGCGTCGTTCGGGTGGTTCGCCTACACGCCGCTCTCGAGCACGGTGTACTCACCGGGCGTCGGGGGCGACCTCTGGGTGTTCGGCCTCGCGCTGACCGGTTTCGGCACGATCCTCGGTGCCGTCAACTTCATCACCACGATCGTCACGATGCGCGCGCCCGGCATGACGATGTTCCGGATGCCGATCTTCACCTGGAACATCCTCATCACGTCGCTGCTCGTGCTGATGGCGTTCCCGCCGCTGGCCGCCGCGCTGTTCGCGCTCGGTGCGGACCGGCGCCTCGACGCGCAGATCTTCAACCCGGAGAACGGTGGCGCCCTGCTGTGGCAGCACCTGTTCTGGTTCTTCGGGCACCCCGAGGTGTACATCATCGCGCTGCCGTTCTTCGGCATCGTGACCGAGATCCTGCCGGTGTTCAGCCGCAAGCCGATCTTCGGCTACAAGGGCCTCGTCTACGCGACCATCGCGATCGCGGCGCTGTCCGTCACGGTGTGGGCGCACCACATGTACGTCACGGGCTCGGTCCTGCTGCCGTTCTTCTCGTTCATGACGATGCTCATCGCGGTGCCGACCGGTGTGAAGTTCTTCAACTGGATCGGCACGATGTGGCGCGGCAAGCTCACGTTCGAGACGCCGATGCTGTGGTCGATCGGGTTCCTCGTCACGTTCCTCTTCGGCGGTCTGACCGGGATCATCCTGTCCAGCCCGGCGCTCGACTTCCACCTGTCCGACACCTACTTCGTGGTGGCGCACTTCCACTACGTGGTGTTCGGGACGGTCGTCTTCGCGATGTTCGCCGGCTTCTACTTCTGGTGGCCGAAGTTCACCGGGCGGATGCTCGACGAGCGCCTGGGCAAGATCCACTTCTGGCTGCTGTTCATCGGCTTCCACATGACCTTCCTGGTCCAGCACTGGCTGGGTGTGGTCGGCATGCCGCGCCGGTACGCGGACTACTCGCCGGCGGACGGCTTCACGTGGATGAACCAGCTGTCGACGGTGGGCTCGGTGATCCTCGCGGCCTCGACGCTGCCGTTCCTCTGGAACGTGTACGTGACGTGGCGTCGCGCGCCGCTCGTGGCCGTCGACGACCCGTGGGGCTACGGGGGCTCCCTCGAGTGGGCCACCAGCTGCCCGCCCCCGCGGCACAACTTCACGTCCCTGCCGCGCATCCGCTCCGAGCGCCCGGCGTTCGACCTGCACCACCCCGAGGTGGCTGCGATGGACCAGGTCGAGCCGGCCGATCCCGGGCCGCTCGACTGGACGTCGGAGCGCACGGGGCAGCGTGAGCAGGCGGAGCAGCGGGTCGCCAGCGGCAGCGGCGAGGAGCAGAAGTCCTCGGCCACGGTCGTCGAGGACAGCATCGAGGACGTGCAGGACCGGCAGGAGGACGAGCGATGAAGTTCGAGGCGCGGCTCTTCCTCTACGGGATCATGTTCTTCATCCCGGTCGGCCTGATCTACGCGTTCTGGAGCGGCGGGGAGGCCGTCGGCACCGTCGGCATCCCGCTCGTGGGTGGGCTCGTCGGCATGATCGGCGGCTACTTCGCCCTGCTGGCGCGGCGCATCGACGCCCGTCCCGAGGACGACGAGCTGGGTGAGATCGAGCAGGGCGCCGGCAACCAGGGCGTGTTCAGCCCGTGGTCGTGGTGGCCCCTGGTGATCGGTCTCGCGGCCTCGGTCGCGTTCCTCTCGATGGCGGTCGGCTGGTGGCTCATGGCCCCGGCCCTGCTGCTCGGGGCGATCGGCCTCGTCGGCTGGGTGTTCGAGTTCTCGCGGGGGCAGCACGCCCACTGAGGCATCAGCGGCACGCACGCGGACGGCCCGTCACGACTCGTCGTGGCGGGCCGTCGCCGTCTTTCGCTACGCACTGTGGGGCGTTCGTCACCACGTCGCGGTGATGCATCCCGGTACGGCAGGGTGGGGGCGTGCCCGGCTCGTCGCCCCCGTGGTCCGTCCGTCGCGCGTCCCCGGACGACGCCGCCGCCTGTGCGGCCGTCCACCACGCGTCGTGGGTGGAGACGTACGCGACGCTGCTGCCGGCCGGCCACTGGCGGTCGGACACGCAGGAGCGCCGCACGGCGACCTGGCGTCGCTGGCTCGCAGGCGACGGGGTCGTGCCCGTGGTGGAGTCGGGGGCCCGGATCGTCGGGCTCGCCTTCGCGGCCGCGAGCCGGCACGTGGGGGAGCACCAGCCGGTGCGGGTCCGGGAGGTGTACCTCCTGTACGTCCTCGCGTCGTACCACGGGACCGGCGCGGGTCAGGCACTGCTGGACGTGGTCGTCCCGCCGCACGAGCCCGGCCAGCTGTGGGTCGCCGAGAGCAACCCCCGGGCGCGGCGCTTCTACGAGCGCAACGGGTTCGTCCCCGACGGGGCCCGGACCGTCGACGAGCAGCTCGGCCTCGCCGTCGTGCGGCACGTCCGGTGAGGACGGTGGCGACGGCGCGAGGGGTGCGTCGTCACCGACGCGTCGAGCGCGCGGACCGGGCGTAGGAACGGCGACGGCCGCGCCCCACCGAGGGGACGCGGCCGTCGTGCGACTGCGGTCGGCTCAGACCGTCGGGACGATGAGCCCGGCCGTCTGCGAGCGGGCGCGCGTGAAGCGCTGCTCCGCGTCCGCCCAGTTGACGACGTTCCACCACGCCTTGACGTAGTCCGCCTTGACGTTGACGTAGTCGAGGTAGAACGCGTGCTCCCACATGTCCAGCATGACGACGGGGACGACGCCGAGCGGGAAGTTGCTCTGCTGGTCGTAGAGCTGGAAGATCGCGAGCTTCTGGCCCACCGAGTCCCACGCGAGGACGGACCAGCCCGAGCCCTGGATACCCACGGCGTTGGCCGCGAAGTGCTTCTGGAAGGCGTCGAACGAGCCGAAGAACTCGTCGATGGCCGCGGCCAGCTCGCCCGTCGGACGGTCGCCGCCCTCGGGGAGAGGTTCTGCCAGAAGACGGAGTGGTTGACGTGCCCGCCGAGGTTGAAGGCGAGGTTCTTCTCGTGCAGGTTCACCGCGGCCAGGTCGTCGGCCTCGCGCGCCGCAGCGAGCTTCTCCAGCGCCGTGTTGGCGCCGGCGACGTAGGTGGCGTGGTGCTTGTCGTGGTGCAGCTCCATGATCCGGCCGGAGATGTGCGGCTCGAGCGCCGCGTAGTCGTAGGGCAGGTCCGGAAGCGTGTAGTCAGCCATCTGTTGCCTTCCTGCGTCGGGCCGCAGCCGCGTGCTGCGGCGTCCTGGTATGCCGACGCGGTGCCCTCCCACCGGAGCGGGAGGACACCGCGTGCGACATGTCCGACCTGGTCAACGGTCGCGCGGGGTCACTTCTTCCGCGCGTCGTCGCCCGTCTCGTCCACCGGCGCGACCAGGCGCGTACCGCCACCGGTCGGGGCCGGCTCCCCGGCGGGTGCCGCGGCACCCACCTGGGCGTGCTCCTGGTGCACCGAGCCGAGGGAGTCGTGGTTGCCGCCGTGGGCGTGCGCCGCCTCCAGCTCGGCCGGCGTCACCGGCTCCACGCGGTCCTCGTAGAACATCCGCGAGATCCGCTGCCGCATGCGGTCCTTGCGGTAACCGGGCCGGCGCACACCGCGCGAGTCCTCCGCCGGCTCGATCTCCAGCGGACGCACCGGGTCGTGCTGGACCCGCAGCCACCGCTCGTGCGCGTCGAGGGGCTTGTGCACCTCGATGTACTCGCCGGACGCGAAGCGCACGATCTGACCGGTCTCGTGCCCGTGCAGCACGAGCTCGCGGTCCTTGCGCTGCAGCGCGAGGCAGATGCGCTTCGTGATGACGAACGTCGCCCACGGACCCACGAAGAACAGGATCCGGAACACCCACGTGATGTCGTTGATCGACAGGTGGAAGTGCGTGGCGATGAGGTCGTTCGACCCGGCGAGCACCAGGATGAAGAACGCCATGAGCAGCGCGGAGCCGAACGCGGTGCGGAACGGCCGGTTGCGCGGACGGTCCAGCACGTGGTGCTCACGCTTGTCGCCGGTCGCCCACGCCTCGACGAACGGGTAGAGCGCCAGCAGCATGAACAGCACGCCGGGCACGACCACCGCGGGCACGAGCACGTTGAGCGAGACGGTGAACCCGTTGTCGCCCCCGATGACGAACTCCGTGCCGCCGCCGGGCATGAGACGCAGCGATCCCTCGAGGAAGAGCATGTACCAGTCCGGCTGGGCGCCGGCGGACACGGGGGAGGGGTCGTACGGCCCGTAGTTCCAGACCGGGTTGATCGACATCGTGGCGCCCATGAGCGCGATCACGCCGAACACGATGAAGAAGTAGCCGCCGGCCTTCGCGACGTAGATCGGGAACAGCGGGTACCCGACGACGTTCGCGTTCGTGCGCCCCGAGCCCGGGTACTGCGTGTGCTTGTGCAGCACCACGAAGAACAGGTGCAGGGCGATGAGCGCGAGGATCAGGCCGGGCACGAGCAGGATGTGCACGGTGAACAGGCGCGGGATGATGTCGTGGCCCGGGAACTCGCCGCCGAAGATGAAGTACGACAGGTAGCTGCCGATGATCGGGATCGAGCGGACGACGCCGTCGGTGATGCGCAGGCCGTTGCCGGAGAGCACGTCGTCCGGGAGCGAGTAGCCCGAGAAGCCGGCGGCGAGGCTGAGGATCAGGAGGATGAACCCGACCAGCCAGTTGATCTCGCGCGGCTTGCGGAACGCGCCCGTGAAGAACACGCGCATCATGTGCGTCACGATCGACGCGACGAAGATCAGGGCCGCCCAGTGGTGGATCTGCCGCATGAGCAGACCGCCGCTGACCTCGAAGGAGAGCCGCAGCGTGGAGGCGAAGGCCTCCGACATCTCGACGCCGTCCAGCGCCGGCCACGGGCCGTGGTAGTGCACCTCGGTCATGCTCGGGACGAAGAACATCGTCAGGAACACGCCCGAGATGAGCAGCGTGATGAAGCTGTACAGGGCGATCTCGCCCAGCAGGAACGACCAGTGGTCGGGGAAGATCTTGCGCGCGAACTCCTTGACCGCGGTGCCGATGCCGGTCCGCTGGTCCAGGTAGTCCGCGGTCCCTGCGGCGGCGCGGGCGCCGCGCGAGGGCGCGGTGGTGGTGGTGCTCATCGCAGTCGCTCCCAGAAGCTCGGACCGACGGGCTCGTGGAAGTCGCTCTGCGCGACCAGGTAGCCCTCGTCGTCGACGGTGATCGGCAGCTGAGGCAGCGGCCGCGAGGCGGGGCCGAAGACGACCTTGCAGGCGTCGGCCACGTCGAACGTGCTCTGGTGGCACGGGCACAGCAGGTGGTGGGTCTGCTGCTCGTAGAGGGCGACGGGGCACCCCACGTGGGTGCACACCTTCGAGTAGGCGACGATGCCGTCGTACGACCAGCCCTCGCCCTGCTCGGAGACGATGTCGCGCGGGTCGAGACGGATCAGCAGGACGATGGCCTTGGCCTTCTCGTCCAGCGGCGCCTCGGCCTCGTCGAGGTCCTCGGGGATGACGTGCACGACGGAGCCGATGGTCACGTCGGAGGCCTTGATCGGCTCGCCCGTCGGGTCGAGCACGAGCTTCTTGCCGCGCGCCCAGAGGGTCCGCTTGAACTTGTTGATGTTCCAGTCCTCGCCGATCTCGCCGATGAGCGGGAGGGCGATCGTGAGCGGGAACAGCGCGAGCGAGGAGACGAGCGCGCCCTTGAGCACGCCGCGGCGGCCGATCGCGGAGTCCTCGGCACCGTCCTTCAGCGCCTGCACGGCCTCGGCACGGACGGTGTCCGTGCTGCGCTGGGCGTGCCGGTGCTCGAACTTCTCGTGGTCGTTCATGAGCGTCTTCGCCCAGTGGACGGCCGCGAGGCCGATGCCGAGGAGGGCGAAGGCGAGGCCGAGCCCGAGCGCGAGGTTCGAGACCCGCATCGAGTCCACCGTCTCGCCCGGACGCAGCGCGAAGTACGCGACGATGAAGCCGATCGTGCCCAGGATCGAGATCGTGAACAGCGCGACGACCTGGCGCTCGGACTTCTTGTTCGCCGCCGGGTCGACGTCGCCCTTGCGCGGGCGGTGCGGGCCGAACCCGGGGTTCTCGAACTTCTCCGGCGTCGCGTCGCCCTCGCGCAGGACGAGGTCCGAGCCCGCGAAGTCGGCGGCGTCGTGCCCGCCGTCGTGGCCGTGACCGTGGGGGGTGCTCACGAGGACCGTGCTCCAATCCAGACTGCTGCGCCGATGAGGAGGCCCATGCCGACCACCCAGGCCCACAGGCCCTCGCTGACCGGGCCGAGGCTGCCGAGGTCGATGCCGCCCGGGGAGCCGTCACCCTGCAGCTCGAGGAACGCGATGATGTCGCGCTTCTGGTCCGGCGTCAGCGTGGCGTCGTTGAAGACGGGCATCGACTGCGGGCCGGTGACCATGGCCTCGTAGACGTGCGTCGGGCTGGTCGCCCAGAGGTTCGGCGCGTACTTGCCCTGCGTCAGGGCGCCGCCGGCGCCGACGGCGTTGTGGCACATGGCGCAGTTCGTGCGGAACAGCGACTGGCCGCTCGCGGGGTCGCCCTGGGCGGGGTCGACCTGGTCCGCGGTGGGCACCGACGGGCCCGGGCCGAGCGAGGCCACGTAGGCGGCGAGGGCGGCGATCTGCTCCTCGTCGAACTGGACGGGCTTGGCCTGGACCTGCGGTCCGTTCATCTGCGCGGGCATGCGCCCGGTGCCGACCTGGAAGTCGACGGCGGCGGCACCGACGCCCACGAGGGACGGGTACTCGTCCGTGCCGGTCGCGTCCGGCCCGTGGCAGGTCGCGCAGTTGGCCTGGAACAGCTTCTCACCGAGCTCGACCTGGTCGGCCGTCGCGGCAGGGGCGGCGGCGTCTGCGGAGGTCGGCGCCAGCACGGCGTACAGCGCGCCGGTGAGCAGCAGCGCCAGCAGGAGCAGCACGGCCGGCGCCCGCCGGTCGTGCCTGCGGGCTGCGAGTGCCTTCACGGATCGGTCCTCGTCTCGCTGTCGGGGATGTGCGGGTGGGGGCGGTGGCGGCGACGACGCCGCCGTCGTCATCGGACCAGGTAGATGACCGCGAAGAGCGCGATCCAGACCACGTCGACGAAGTGCCAGTAGTAGGAGGTGACGATCGCCGTCGTCTCCTCGTGCTGCGTGAACCGCTTCGCGGTGAACGAGCGGCCGAGCAGGAACAGGAAGGCCAGCAGGCCGCCGACGACGTGCAGGCCGTGGAAGCCGGTCGTCATGTAGAAGACGGAGCCGTACGGCGAGGACGAGATGGTCAGGCCCTCGTGGACGAGCTCGGCGTACTCGTAGATCTGCCCGCCGATGAAGATCGCGCCCATGACGTAGGTGAGCGTGATCCACTCGTTCATGCCCCAGCGCCAGAACTGGAGCAGCGAGCCGCTGCGCACGGGCTGCAGGCGCTCGGCGGCCCACACGCCCATCTGGCAGGTGACCGACGAGAGCACCAGGACGGTGGTGTTCGCGAGCGCGAAGGGCAGGTTCAGCTTCTCCGTCTGGAGCGCGAACTCCTCGGGAACCGCCTGCCGGATCGTGAAGTACATGGCGAAGAGCCCGGCGAAGAACATGAGCTCGCTGGCCAGCCACACGATGGTGCCGACCGACACCGGGTTCGGGCGGTTCACGGTCACATGGGGCGCGGGGCGCGAGGCAGCCGTTGCGGTCGACACGTCGCCATTATGGCTGACGCCGCGCATGCGTGGGTCGTAGGGCCCGGGTGCGGCGGGTGGGTATATGTCACACCGTCACCTCGTGCCGCTCCCGGTGGTCCGGCCGACGGCGTCCGCGGGCCCCGACGACGGGCTGCGGGCGGCGCGGCGGGCACCCTCCCCGCGCGCGGGGGTGGTCGTGCCAAGATCCTCCCGGAGCACGTCGACGAGGAGTGAGGGGCCGAGCCATGAGCACCGCAGGGTCGGGGGACGTCGCGCGAGGGCCGCGCATCCTGCTGTACAGCGACGACGTGGACGCGCGCGACCAGGTGCGCCTGGCCGTCGGCCGCCGGCTGGGCAGGGGCGAGCCCGACGTCGCGTGGGTGGAGGTCGCGACCGCGGCCGCCGCGATCACGGCGGCGGAGGCGGGCGGGCTCGACCTGCTCGTGCTCGACGGCGAGGCCGACAAGGTCGGCGGCATGGGCCTGTGCCGCCAGCTCAAGGACGAGGTGTACGACTGCCCCCCGGTGCTCGTGCTGACCGGGCGCCCCCAGGACGCCTGGCTCGCCTCCTGGTCGCAGGCGGACGCCGTCGTCAGCCGGCCGCTGGACCCCGTCGTGCTGCACGACGCCGTCGCGCGGCTCGTGCGTGAGCGCGCCGCCGCTCGATGAGCGCGACGACCACCTGGCCCGACCTGCTGACGGCGCTGGTCCAGGGGCGGGACCTCGACGCGGCGAGCACCGCGTGGGCGATGGACCGGATCATGAGCGGCGAGGCGTCGCCGTCGCAGGTCGCCGGGTTCCTCGTCGCCCTGCGGGCGAAGGGGGAGACGTCCGAGGAGCTCGCCGGGCTCGCGGAGACGATGCTCGTGCACGCGCGGCGGTTCGAGGTGCCCGGCCGCTCGGTCGACGTCGTCGGGACGGGCGGGGACCGGCTGCACACGGTCAACATCTCCACGATGGCGTCGCTGGTCGTGGCCGGTGCCGGCCTGACGGTCGTCAAGCACGGCAACCGCGCGGCGTCGTCGTCGACGGGCACGGCCGACGTCCTGGAGGAGCTCGGGATCCGGCTCGACCTCCCGCTCGAGCGCGTCGCGGCGCTCGCCTCGGAGGTCGGCATCACGTTCTGCTTCGCGGGGCCTTCCACCCCTCGATGCGCCACGCGGGCGTGCCGCGGCGCGACCTCGGCATCCCGACGGCGTTCAACTTCCTCGGCCCGCTCACGAACCCCGCGCAGCCGACGGCGAGTGCGATCGGGGTGGCCGACGCGCGGATGGCGCCGCTCGTCGCCGGTGTGCTCGCGCGCCGCGGTCGCGACGCGCTGGTCTTCCGCGGCGAGGCGGACGGGCTGGACGAGGTCGCGTCGACCGGGCCGACCCGGTTCTGGGAGGTGCGCGACGGGCAGGTGCGCGAGGAGCTGGTGGTGTGGGCGGACGTCGGTGTCGCCCCCGTGACCATCGCGCAGCTGCGTGGCGGCGACGCGGCGGTCAACGCGCAGGTCGTGCGCGCGCTCGTCGCCGGCGAGCGTGGGCCGGTGCGTGACACGGTCGCGCTCAACGCGGCCGCCGCGCTCGTAGCCGACGGCACGCTGCCCGGCACGGCGGACGGCTCGCTGGTCGAGCGTCTGCTGGCCGCTCGCACCATCGTGGAGCGGTCCATCGACGAGGGCCGCGCCGCGGACGTGCTCGAGCGCTGGCGGGCCGCGGCCGCCCTCTGACGTCGGCGCCGCGTCGGCGTGGTCGCGCTCGCGCCGGGACCCCGCTGGGCAGCACGCGCCAGCCCCGCGGGAGCCCGCGGAGCTCGGGCTAGTCCTCGAGGCCCAGCGCGAACGCCTGCTCCAGGTCGTGCCGCGAGTACGCGCGGAACGCGATGTAGGTCTGCGTCCGCAGCACCCCCGGCACCTTGCTGACGTGGTCCGCGATGACGTCGGCGAGCGTCTCGTGCTCGCGCACGCGCACGAGCGCGATGAGGTCGACCTCGCCGGTGACCGAGTACACCTCGCTGACGCCGTCGATCTCGGCGATCTGCGCGGCGGCCTCCGGGATCCGTGCGGCGTCGCAGTCGATGTGGACGATGGCCGTGAGCATGGGAGCCATCATGCCGTGCGCTGCGCCCCGCGCACGGGTGCGGAGAGGTCCGTCGCGCCGGCACCGCCGGGCACGTCGTCGAGGAGCGGCGGCCGGGGGGTGACGAGGTCGACCGCGACCGCGGCCACGGCGTCGCGCACGGACTGGGCGGAGCGGGCGGGGGAGGCCCAGGTCCCGTCGACCTCGACCAGGCGCACGCCGGGCTGCTCCAGCCAGGCCAGCACCAGGTCCGTCTCCTCGGGGTGCGCGGCCGTCGACGGTGCCGTCGCCGCCGCGACGTGCTCGCCCGTCCGCTGCAGGGTCGCGACCGCCGGTCGCGGGTCCGTGCGACGGTCCACCCGTGCGGTGCCGGCGAGGCGGCCGTACCGCACGAGGACCAGCTCCCAGCCGCCGTCGTCGTCCCGCCGCGCCGCGACGAGCTCCCGGCACTGCGCCAGCGGCCGGTGCCGCTGGGCGCGTGCGGCGCCCCGCGCGAAGGCCAGGAGCCGGTCGCGCACGGTCGCCGCCTCCTCGAACCGCTCCTGGGTGACCAGCGTGCGGATGCGTGCGGCGTGGGCGGCGACGACGGCGGCGGGGTCGCCGGTCATCGCCTGCCGCACGTCGTCGGCGACCGCCGCGTACGCGTCGTGGTCCTGGCCGCCGACGCACGGCGCGCCGCAGCGGCCGAGCTCGGCGAGGACGCACGCGTGGGCGTCGGACGCGGGGACGAGGGGCAGACGTCGCGTGCAGCGGCGGACCGCGAACGTCTCGTGCAGCGCCTCGACGGCCTGCTGCGCGGCGGCCTGCGAGGAGAAGGGGCCGATGTGCGCCGTGCCCGCGCGCACGTCCCGCACGACGGACAGCCGCGGGAAGGCCTCGTCGGTGAGCCGGACCCACGGCATGCGTTCCGGCGCGCGCGAGCGCCGGTTGTAGCGGGGGGCGTGCTCGGCGATGAGGCGCAGCTCGCGCACGCGCGCTTCCAGCGGTGTCGCGCACACGACGGGGTCGACGCGCACCGCGAGACGGACCATCTCGGTCATCCGCGCGCGCTTCTCCGACGACGTGAAGTAGGTGCGCACGCGGCGGCGCAGCGACGTCGTCGACGTGCCGACGTAGAGGACCTCCTCGCGCGGGCCGCGGAAGAGGTACACGCCCGGCGCGTCGGGGAGCGCGTCGGCGAGGGAACGGCGACGCCGCACGTCCGACGGGACGGGGTCGGCTGCGCCCGCGAGGTCCTCGAGGTGCGTGACGCCGAGCGGCGCGAGCCGGCCGAGGAGCGCGTGCAGGACGTCGACCGTCGCCCGCGCGTCGGACAGCGCCCGGTGGTTGGGCGTCACCTCGGCCCCGAACAGTGCGGCGAGCGTCCCCAGCTTGTGGTTCGGCGCCTCGTCGCGCAGGACGACGCGGCGCGCGAGCCGGACGGTGTCGACGACCTGGAACCCGGGCCAGGCGCGCCCGGAACGGGCGGCCGCGGCGCGCAGGAAGCCGACGTCGAAGGGGGCGTTGTGCGCGACGAGCACCGACCCGCGCGCGAACTCCAGGAAGCTCGGCAGCACCTCCTCGATGCGCGGCGCGCCGAGCAGCATCGACGTCGTGATGCCCGTGAGCACCTGGATGAAGGCAGGCACCGGGCCGCCGGGGTCGACCAGCGTCTGGAACTCTCCGAGCACCTCGCCACCGCGCACCTTCACCGCGCCGATCTCGGTGATGGCGTCCTGGCCCGCCCGTCCGCCGGTGGTCTCCAGGTCGACGACGACGAACGTGACGTCGGACAGCGGGGTGCCGAGCTCGTCGAGCCCGGGCTGGACCGCGATCCGAGGGGCCGCACCGGACGGGGGCGGCGGGGCCCCCGGGTCCTCGGCCCAGACGGGTCGCAGGCGGCGCACGCTCGACATGGGCGGGACGGTACCGACGGGGTCCGACAGCACCGCGCCGCCGCGCCGCCCCGCACCGCCCGGCCGCCCCGCCCCTAGGCTGACGGGATGCCCCCGCCGACGACGCACCACGCACGGCGGGTGACGCGGGCGCGGAGCGGGGAGCTGCGCCCTCGCCGGGAGCGCAGCACCTCCCGGAGGCGGCGCAGGAGCCGGTGCCCGAGGCGCTGCGCGCGCTGCTCGTGCGCGTCGCCGCCGACGTGCTCGGCGGCACCGAGCCCGCCGAGGTCCCGGCCGCCCTGCAGGCGGTGCGGCGTTTCGCCCCCCGCCGCCGGGCGTCCGCGGGTGCGGGGCCGCTGTGGCGAGCCCTGCGCGACGACGCGGCCTTCCGTGCGCGGGTGGCACGGGCCTGGGCGGCTGCGCACGAGGACGTCGGCGCGGCCGAGGAGGGGTCCGGGGACGACGTCGGGTCCGGCGGTGCGCCGGCGGGTCTCGAGGCGGCCGCCGCGGCGTGGCTGGCGGGGCGCGCGTGGCAGCACCTCCTGCCGGCGGTCGTCGGGGAGGAGGAGGTCGCAGGGCCCGGCGGGAACGACCGCGTGGACGCCCTGCGCCGCGAGGTGGAGCAGCTGCGGGCCGCGCTCGGCGTCGCCCGGGAGGACGAGCGCGCCGCCCGCGAGGAGGTGGCCGCGCTGCGCCGTGAGCTGCGTCGCCTGCGCTCGGACGCCGACCGCGCGCGCAGCGAGGCGCGCCGGCTCGCGCAGGAGGCGGCGGCCGACGCGTCCCGGGCCGCGCAGGAGCGCAGCGCCGCAGCCGAGGACGTGCGACGGGCGCAGGAGGACCGCCGCGCGGCGGCCGCCGAGCGGAGCGCGGCACGCGACCAGGCCCGCACGGGGCGCGAGCTCACCGACGCCCGGACCCGGCTGCTGCTCGACACGCTCGTCGACGCGGCCGCCGGCCTGCGGGCCGAGCTCGCGCTGCCGCCCGTCGGACGGGGCCCGGCGGACCTCGTCGCGCCGGCCGCCGCCGGGACCGCGACCCGGCCCACCTCGCGCGGGCGCTCCGTGGACGACCCCGCGCTCGTCGACGACCTGCTGCGCATGCCCCGCGCCCACCTGCTCGTGGACGGGTACAACGTGAGCAAGACGGCGTGGCCCGCCCTGCCGCTCGCCGACCAGCGCCGCCTGCTCGTCGACGCCCTCGCGCACCTGTCCGCGCCGACCGGGGCGGAGGTGACCTGCTGCTTCGACGGCGTCGAGGGGTACGCCGCGCAGGCCGCGCGCCGCGACGTGCGGGTCCTGTTCTCGGCGGGGGAGACCGCCGACGACCTGCTGCGGCGTCTCGTCGCCGCGGAGCCGCCGGGGCGGGTGCTCGTCGTCGTCACGAGCGACCGGGAGGTCGCGCACGACGTCGAGGCCGACGGTGCGTGGGTGCTGCCGTCGGCCGTCCTCGTCGCGCGCCTGCGCCGCCGCTGACGCGCGCCGGCACGACGACGCCCCCGAGACCCCGGCAGGGGTCGGGGGCGCCGTGGTCCGTCAGTGCTCGCCGGCGGACTGGTACAGGGCCTCCACGTCGGCCGCGAAGTCCTTGAGGACCTCCGCACGGCGCACGCTCAGCTTCGGCGTGAGGTACCCGTCGGCGATGGTCAGGTCCCGGTCGAGGATCCGGTACTTGCGGATCGACTCCGCGCGCGAGACGGCCCGGTTCGTCCGCTCGACCGCCTTGTCGAGCGAGGCGAGCACGTCGGGGTCCTGGGCGGCCTCGGCCAGGGACATCGGCGGCTTGCCGTGCGCCGAGA
This sequence comes from Cellulomonas sp. JZ18, assembly GCF_009720485.1. Classification (NCBI taxonomy): domain Bacteria; kingdom Bacillati; phylum Actinomycetota; class Actinomycetes; order Micrococcales; family Cellulomonadaceae; genus Cellulomonas; species Cellulomonas sp. JZ18. Next base: position 1,670,435 of record NZ_CP045245.1, read on the forward strand.
GCCAGCCGGGGACCCCCTCGGGGTCGAGCGTGATCAGGGCCCCGATGAACGGACGCTGGTCGCCGACCACGACGACCTGGCTCACGAGGGGGTGCGCACGCAGGCGGTCCTCGAGCACGGCCGGGGCGACGTTCTTGCCGCCGGCGGTGACGATGATCTCCTTCTTGCGCCCCGTGATCCGCAGGTACCCGTCCTCGTCGAGCGTGCCGAGGTCACCGGTCCGGAACCAGCCGTCGTGCAGCGCCTCGGCCGTGGCGGCCTCGTTGGCGTGGTACCCGCGGAAGACCTGGATGCCCTTGATCTCGATCTCGCCGTCGGCGGCGATGCGCAGCGAGGTGCCGGGCAGGGCGGGGCCGACGGTGCCGATCTTCGTGCGCTCGGGCAGGTTGACGGTGGCCGGTGCGGTGGTCTCCGTCAGGCCGTAGCCCTCGAGCACCTTCAGGCCGACGCCCCGGTAGAAGTGGCCGAGCCGCTCGCCGAGCGGCGCGCCTCCGGAGATCGCCCACTCGACCTGGCCGCCGAGGACCTTGCGGATCTTCGACAGGACGAGGACGTCCGCGACCTTGTGCTGCAGGCGCAGCCACGGGCTCGGACCGGAGGGCGTGTCGAGCGCGCGCGAGTAGACGATCGCGGTCTTCGCGGCGCGCTGGAAGATCGCGCCCTTGCCGCCGGCCGCGGCCTTCTGCTCGGCCGAGTTGTAGACCTTCTCGAACACGCGCGGCACGGACAGGATGAAGGTCGGCCGGAACGTGCCGATGCCCTCGACCAGGGTCTTGGTGTCGGGCCAGTGCCCGAGCACCGCCCCCGCGGGGATCGTCAGCACGTGCACGAACCGCGCGAACACGTGGGCGAGCGGCATGAACAGGAACGTGCGGGCGTTCGGCGTCGAGACGACGACGCCGAGCTTCTCGACGGCGTTCGTCGTCAGCAGCGAGAAGTTGCCGTGCGTGAGCTCGACGCCCTTCGGCCGGCCCGTCGTGCCCGAGGTGTAGATGATCGTCGCGACGTCGTCCCGCGCGGCGAGCCCCCTGCGCCGCACGATCTCGTCGTCGGGCACGTCGGCGCCCGCGGCCACGAGCGCGTCGACCGCGCCCTCGTCGATCACCAGCACGTCGCGCAGCGACGGCGCCTGGTCCCGGACCTCGGCGACCACCGCGGTGTGCGCGGGCGCCTCCACGACGAGCAGGCTGACGTCCGCGTCCGTGAGGATCCAGGCGACCTGCTCCGCGGACGACGTCTCGTACAGCGGCACGGGGACGGCGCCGACGGCCCAGGCGGCCCAGTCCAGCAGGGACCACTCGTACCGCGTGCGGGACATGATCCCCACGCGGTCGCCCGGCTGCACGCCTCGGGCCACGAGGCCCTTCGCGACCGCGACGATGTGCGCGTCGTACTCGCGCGCCGTGATCGGCTCCCACGTGCCCGACGCGGTCGCCCGCTCGACCACCACCCGGTCCGGGGTGCTGCGGACCCGCGCGGCGAGCAGGTCGTTGAGGTTGTCGGCGGCGTCGACCTCGACGAGCAGGGGGGTGTGGACCTCGTCCATGCTGACTCCAGTGGCAGGGGGGCGACGGGTGCGACGAGCATAGGGGACCTCCGCCCTGGACAGCAGCACCCGCGCGGGTCGCGTCCCCCGTCCGCCGGTACGGGGGACGGGCCTCGTGCGCGTGGCCGCGTGCGTACGCCCGCACCCGGAACCGCTAGCGTGGGCCGGGCGCTCGCGGGGGTCGTGGGCGCGGACGACGGCAGGAGCGGACGAGGACATGCACGCGATCGGTGTCGACATCGGCGGGACGAAGATCGCGGCCGGGGTCGTGGACGACGACGGCGTCATCGTCGCCCAGACGCGTCGGGACACCGACCCGGACGACGTCGCGAGCATCGACGCCGCGATCGCCGACGTGTACCGGGAGCTCTCCGCCTCGTACGAGGTCCGGGAGATGGGTCTGGCCGCGGCCGGGTTCGTGGCCGCGGACCGGTCGGGCGTGCTGTTCGCGCCGAACATCGCGTGGCGCGACTACCCCTGCGGGACAAGGTCGCCGCGCTCATCGGCGACCCGGGCGTGCGCATCGTCGTCGAGAACGACGCGAACGCCGCCGGCTGGGCGGAGTTCCGCTACGGCGTCGCGCGCGACGTGCAGGACATGGTCATGCTCACCCTCGGCACGGGGCTGGGCGGTGCGGTCGTGACCCACGGCCGGCTGGTGCGCGGGGCGTGGGGGGTGGCCGCCGAGATCGGCCACATGCGCGTCGTGCCCGGGGGCACTACTGCGGCTGCGGCCACGAGGGCTGCTGGGAGCAGTACGTGTCCGGCACCGCCCTCGTGCGGGACGCGCAGGCGGCGGCCATCACCCAGCCCGACCGTGCCGCGCGGCTGGTCGAGCTCGCCGGCGGCCGGCCGGAGAAGATCACCGGTCCGCTCGTCACGCACTGCGCCCAGGAGGGCGACCCGCTGGCCGTCGACCTGCTCGCGGACGTCGCCCGCTGGGTCGGCGAGGGCGCGGCGACGGTCGCGGCGCTGCTGGACCCCGAGATGTTCGTGATCGGCGGCGGCGTGAGCGCGGCCGGGGACCTGCTGCTCGTGCCCGCGCGCAAGGCCTTCGGCGAGCAGCTGTCGGCGCGCGGCCACCGGCCGGAGGCGGCGATCGTCATCGCGTCGATGGGCAACGACGCCGGCATGGTCGGCGCGGCCGACCTCGCCCGGGTCTGACCCCGGCTCACCACGGTCCTCAGACCACCGCGCCCGGGTCGTCGTCGGACGGGTCGCGCCGGTGCGGCATCCGCCAGACCAGGACGCCGACCGCGACGACGAACAGGCCGACGGCGGTGCGCACGAGCAGCGGCGGGGCGTCGCGCCACACGACGACGACGACCAGGAGGAACAGCGGCACGCCCACGGCCGCGGCCCACGCCATCGTGAGCAGCGGGTCGCCGCCGAGCACGGGCCCGGGATCGGGCGGCACGAAGTGCTCGGCCTCGTCCACGGCCTCCTCGGCCGCGTCGTACTGGTCCGAGCCCTCCCAGTCGCGGCCCGTCAGTCGCGGCGCGGGGTCCGGCGGCGCCTCGGCGGCGGGCTCGGCAGCGGCGGGACGCACCACGCGACCGGGCCCCGTCGCGCCTCCGGCGCCCTCCGCGTCGCCCGCGCGGTCGACGTCCTGCAGCCGCGCGACGATCGACGCCCACACGGCCTCGTCGTCCTGCCCGGTCGCGTCCCCGGTGCCGGGCGCCGGCGCCGCGTCGTCCCGGGGAGCGTCGGCGTCCTGCGCCCGCGCGCGCTCGTCCGGTGCGGAGCCCTCCGCGGGGGACGTGTCGTCGGCACCGGCGGCGTCGTCGGGGCGTGCGGCCATGGGAGCACTCTAGAGTCGGACCCGGCGTGCCGACCCCCGTGGGTCGGTGGCCGGTCGGCACGGCGCCCGTGACCACGGGCCCACGCGGCGTCGGCGGGGGCCGTCGGGACGAGGAGACACGTTGTTCTACTGGTTGATGAAGCGGGTGTTCGTCGGACCGCTGCTGCGCCTGGTGTACCGGCCCTGGGTGCGCGGGGCGGAGCACGTCCCCGCGGACGGTCCCGCGATCCTCGCGAGCAACCACCTCGCGGTCATCGACTCGTTCTTCCTCCCGCTCGTCCTCGAGCGCGAGATCGTGTTCATCGGCAAGCAGGAGTACTTCACCGGACGCGGGCTCAAGGGACGCCTCACGGCGGGGTTCATGCGCGGCGTCGGCACCATCCCCGTGGACCGCGGCGGCGGCAAGGCCAGCGAGGCCGCGCTGCGCACCGGGCTCAAGCGCCTGCGCGAGGGCGGGCTGTTCGGCATCTACCCCGAGGGCACGCGCAGCCCCGACGGGCGGCTGTACCGCGGCAAGACGGGCATCGCGCGGCTCGCCCTCGAGTCGGGCGCGCCCGTCGTGCCGGTCGCGATGGTCGGCACCGACGTCGCGCAGCCGCTGGGACGCAAGATCCCCAAGGTCATGCGGATCGGGGTGGTCATCGGTGAGCCGCTCGACTTCAGCCGCTACCGCGGCATGGAGAACGACCGCTTCATCCTGCGCTCGGTCACCGACGAGATCATGTACGCGATCATGAGCCTCTCGGGCCAGGAGTACGTGGACGTGTACGCCGCGACGCAGAAGGCGCGCATCGCGACCGGCCACCCCGAGTCGGCCAGCGGCGACGGGCGGCTGCCCGACGCCCCCGGAGGCCGCCCCGCCCCGATGTCCAGGTTCCGGGCCCTCCCGAGGACGGTCCCGCGACGTCAGTAGGATGACGACGGTCCCGGCCGCGCGCCGGGCCCGAGCGCACCGCGCCGGTGCGCCCACCGCGTCGCACGCTCCCGCCGCCCCGCCCGGACCTCGGTCCCGCGCCCCGGCCCCACGGGGGAGGCGCGCTGGGCGCGCCCGCCGACGCGGGCGCCCCGTTCCGTGCTCGACCAACGAGAGGTGTCTCCCATGTCGGTCCGTCGCGTCGCCCTCCTGACCGCCGGCGGTTTCGCTCCGTGCCTGTCCTCCGCCGTCGGCGGGCTCATCGAGCGCTACACGGAGATCGCCCCCGAGGTCGAGATCATCGCCTACCAGCACGGCTACCACGGCCTGCTGCTGGGCGAGAAGGTCGTCGTGACGCCCGAGGTCCGCGCCAAGGCGGGCGTGCTGCACCGGTTCGGCGGCTCGCCGATCGGCAACTCGCGCGTGAAGCTCACGAACGCGGCCGACTGCGTCAAGCGCGGCCTCGTGCAGGAGGGCGAGGACCCGCTGCGGGTCGCGGCCGAGCAGCTCAAGGCGGACGGCGTCGACGTCCTGCACACCATCGGCGGCGACGACACGAACACCACGGCGGCCGACCTCGCCGCCTACCTGCACGAGAACGGCTACGAGCTCACGGTCGTCGGCCTGCCCAAGACGATCGACAACGACGTCGTGCCGATCCGCCAGTCGCTCGGCGCGTGGACCGCGGCCGAGGAGGCCGCCGGGTTCGCGGCGAACATCATCGGCGAGCACCGCTCCGGTCCGCGCATGCTCATCGTCCACGAGGTCATGGGCCGGCACTGCGGGTGGCTCACCGCCGCCGCCGCGGCCGAGTACCGCAGGTGGCTCGACCAGCAGGAGTGGGTCCCCGGCATCGGCCTGACGCGCGAGCGCTGGGACGTGCACGCGGTCTTCCTGCCGGAGCTCGCGCTCGACATCGACGCCGAGGCCGAGCGCCTGCGCAAGGTGATGGACGAGCAGGGCAACGTCAACATCTTCCTGTCCGAGGGTGCGGGCATGCACGAGATCGTCGAGCAGCTCGAGTCGGCGGGCGAGACGGTGCAGCGGGACCCGTTCGGCCACGTGAAGCTGGACACCATCAACCCGGGGCAGTGGTTCGCGAAGCAGTTCGCCGCGAAGCTCGGCGCCGAGAAGGTCATGGTGCAGAAGTCCGGCTACTACTCGCGGGCGGCGGCGCCGAACGCGGAGGACCTCCGCCTCATCAAGTCGATGACCGACCTGGCCGTCGAGTGCGCGCTGCGCGCCGAGTCCGGCGTCATCGGCCACGACGAGGAGCAGGGCGACCGGCTGCGCGCCATCGAGTTCCCCCGGATCGCCGGCGGCAAGGCGTTCGACGTCTCCCAGCCCTGGTTCGGCGCGCTCCTCGAGGACATCGGGCAGCCCCTCGTGCCGGCGAGCCACGCATGAGCGTCGAGCCCGACCCGCGGGTCGTCGAGGGCCTCGACGCCTGGGAGGGCCTGACCGCGCTCCAGCAGCCGCGCTGGCCGGACCAGGCCGAGCTGCGCCGGGTCCGTGACCGGCTGGCGACGCTGCCCCCGCTCGTGTTCGCCGGTGAGGCGGACGCGCTGCGGGCGCAGCTCGCGGCGGCCGGCCGCGGCGAGGCGTTCGTCCTGCAGGGCGGCGACTGCGCGGAGACGTTCGCCGACTCCACGGCGGACAACATCCGCAACAAGATCAAGACGATCCTGCAGATGGCGGTCGTGCTGACGTACGGCGCGAGCCTGCCGGTGGTGAAGATGGGCCGGATGGCGGGGCAGTACGCCAAGCCCCGGTCGTCCGACGAGGAGACGCGCGGCGACGTGACGCTGCCGGCGTTCCGGGGCGACATCATCAACGGGTACGACTTCACGCCCGAGGCCCGCACGCCGGACCCGCAGCGGCTGCTCGAGGCGTACCACACGTCGGCCTCGACGCTGAACCTCATCCGGGCGTTCACGACGGGCGGCTTCGCGTCCCTCCTGCGCGTGCACGAGTGGAACCGCGGCTTCACGACGAACCCGGCGTACGCGCGCTACGAGGAGATCGCGGCGGAGATCGACCGGGCCATCCGGTTCATGGCCGCCTGCGGCGCGGACTTCGACGCGTTGCGCACGGTCGACTTCTTCGCGTGCCACGAGGGCCTGCTCCTCGACTACGAGCGGCCGCTGACCCGCGTCGACTCCCGCACGGGCCTGCCGTACGACTGCTCGGCGCACTTCCTGTGGATCGGGGAGCGCACGCGGCAGCTCGACGGCGCGCACGTCGACTACTTCTCGCGGGTGCAGAACCCGATCGGCGTGAAGCTCGGTCCCAGCTCGACCGGTGACGACGCGATCGCGCTCATGGACCGGCTCAACCCGACGGGTGAGCCGGGGCGCCTGACGTTCGTCACGCGCATGGGTGCCGGGAAGGTCCGTGAGCTGCTCCCGGCCCTCGTCGAGAAGGTGACGGCCGACGGGCGTCCCGTCACGTGGGTGTGCGACCCGATGCACGGCAACGGCATCACGTCGGCGACCGGCTACAAGACGCGCCGCTTCAGCGACGTCATGGACGAGGTGGCCGGCTTCTTCGAGGTGCACCGCTCGCTCGGGACGGTGCCGGGCGGGCTGCACGTCGAGCTCACCGGCGACGACGTCACCGAGGTGCTCGGCGGCTCGGAGGAGATCGACGACGAGGGGCTCGCCCGGCGCTACGAGACGCTCGTGGACCCGCGGCTGAACCACCAGCAGTCGCTGGAGATGGCCTTCCAGGTGGTGGAGCTGCTCCGCCGGGCCTGAGCCGCACGCTCCCTGCGCACGACGAGGGGCCCCGACCGTCGGTCGGGGCCCCTCGTCGTGGGTCGGAGCAGTCGCTACGCCACCACGCGCGCCGCCGGTGGGCGCGACCGGGTGGCGGGCACGTCGCGCGGCGAGCCCGGTCGCCTCAGACGACGGTCAGCGTGACCTCGGTGCCCTTGCGCACCTGCTCGCCCGCCGGGACGCTCTGCTGACGGACCGTCCCGAAGAGCCCTCCGAGGACGTTCTCGCGCCGCGCGCCCAGACCCAGCCCCTCGAGCTCCTTCGCCGCCGCGTCGAACTGCTTGCCCGTCAGGTCCGGCATCGCGACGGTCTCCGGCCCCTTCGAGACCGTGACCTTCACCGTGTCGCCGCGGTGGGCGGTCGCACCGGCGCGCGGCTCCTGCGCGATGATGGCGCCGGCCGGCACGGTGTCCGAGAACGCCTCGACGGGCTCGACGGTGAGCGCGTCGGACGCGAGCTGCTCGGCTGCCGCGTCGACCGTGATGCCGACGACCGAGGTCACGGTCACGGGTGCGGGGCCGTCCGACAGCACGAGCACGACGTCCGTGCCGCGCTTGGCGCGCGTCCCGTCGGTCACGGGGGTGCCGTCCGGCAGGGTCGCCCGCAGCACCGAGCCGCGGGGCACGTCGTCGCTGTGCTCCGGGTCGCCGTACGCCGCGCCGAGCTCGGCCTCCTCCAGCGCTGCCTCGGCAGCGGCCTGCTCGGCGCCGAGCAGCCCGGCGGGCACGTCGACCAGGTCCACGCCCTTGGACACCGTGTACGTGACCGTCCCGTCCTTGCGGACCGGGTCCCCGCCCGCGGGGTCGGTGCCGATCACCGACCCTGCCGGCACCTCGTCGTCGAACGCCTCGCGGCGCTCGTGCAGCAGACCCGCGTCCTCGAGCGCGGCGACCGCGTCGGTCTCGGCCACCCCGTCGACCTGCGGCACGGCGGTGTACGCGCCCGGACCGTGCTCGAGGTACCACCAGGTGCCGACCCCCAGGAGGACGAGCACGCCCGCCACGAGGGCGGGCACCAGCCACCGTCGGCGTCGCGCGGGCGCAGGCCCCGTGTCCACGGCCGCCGGAACCGTGGCCGCGCCGCCGAGGCCCAGCGGGAGCGCCACCGTGCCACCGGCACGGTCCGCCACTCCGAGGCGCGTCGTGACGGCCGCCGTGAGGGCCGTGCGCTCGTCGTCGTCGTCCGCCGCGCCGTGCGGCGCCGGGACGGCCGGGACCGCGACGTCCGCCCGGCGGTCCAGCGTCGCGTCGTCCAGGCCGGCGCGCGTGCGACGCAGCAGCTGGCACGCGGCCGTCGCGTCGACCGGGCGGTCGTCCGGGTCGCGCGCGGCGAGCGCGGCGACGAGCTCGTCGACCTCCGAGGGGAGCCAGTCCACGCGCGAGGACGGTGCGGGAACGTCCGCGTTCACGTGCTGGAACGCGACCTGGATCGGCGTCTCACCGGTGAACGGCTGCTGCCCCGTGAGCATCTCGAACAGCAGGACGCCGCACGCGTAGACGTCGGTGCGCGCGTCGCTCGCGCCGTGCGTGACGAGCTCGGGCGCCAGGTACGCGACGGTGCCGAGCACCGTGCCGGTCGTCGTCGACGTCACCTCGCTCACGGCGCGCGCGAGCCCGAAGTCCCCGAGGCGGACCCGGTCGTCCTCGCTCATGAGCAGCACGTTCTCGGGCTTCACGTCACGGTGGACCAGACCCGCGCGGTGGGCCGCGGCCAGGGCGTCGAGCACCGCCTCCAGCACGCGCAGCGCCTCGCGGACGGTCAGCGCCCCCTGCTCCTCGATGCGGCGGCGCAGGTTGCTGCCGTCGACGTACTCCATCGTGAGGTAGCTGGTGTCGCCGTCGACGCCCTGGTCGTACACGCCGACCAGGCCGGGGTGCGTCAGCCGTGCCGCGGTGCGCGCCTCCCGCCGGAACCGGGCGACGAACGCGCTGCCGGACGCACCCTCCGCCAGGTGCGGGTGCATGACCTTGAGCGCGACCTCGCGGTCGAGACGCCGGTCGACGGCCAGGTACACCGTCGCCATGCCCCCGCGCGCGATGCGCGAGACGACCTCGTACCGGCCGTCGACCAGACGGCCGACGAGCGGATCGGTGACGGTGGCTCCCACGCGCGGAAGTCTACGGGCGGGTGCCGCGGTATCCCGGGAGCCGTGCCGGTCAGCGGTACTGCGTCATGAGCGTCTGCACGTTCGCCACGTAGCGGCGGGTGTCCGCGTACATGCCGTTGCGCTTCACCGACGAGGCGCCCTGGTAGTAGGAGGCGATGGCCGTCGGCAGGTCCGGGGACGTGCGCACGAGCGAGCGCAGGATCGCCACGCCGGCCACGACGTTGTCGTCGGGGTGCAGCAGGTTGAGCGGACGGCCCACCATCTGCGACGCCCACTCCCCGGACGAGGGGATGACCTGCATCGTCCCGATCGCGTTCGCGGGGGAGACGGCGGTGTGGTTGAACCCCGACTCCTGGAACGCGATCGCCTGCGCCAGCGCCGGGTCGACGCCCATGGCGCGCGCGGTCGCGGCGACCTTGGCGCGCATCTCGTCACGGGAGGGGACCCCCGTCGCGAGCAGGCTGGCCTTGTTCTGGTTGGCCGAGGCGACGACGTGCTCCGGGTACGTCCGCCCGGCGAACGTGTTCCCGACCAGGCCCGAGGTGACCGCGGCAGGGGCCGCTGCGGGCGCGGCGGCACCCGGCACGACGAGCGTCTGCCCGGCGCGGATGAAGGCGCGCGCGTCGAGCCCGTTCGCGGCGACGACGGCCTGGACCGTGGTGCCGTGACGCGCGGCGATGGCCGAGACGGTGTCACCGGTGCGGACCGTGTAGGTGCCGCCCGTGGCCGCGGCGGCCGCGGGGGCCGTGGCCGCGGTCGACGCGGCGGCCCCGGGGACCACGAGCGTCTGCCCGGCGCGGATGAAGGCGCGCGCGTCCAGCCCGTTCGCGGCGACGACGGCCTGGACCGTGGTGCCGTGACGCGCGGCGATGGCGGAGACGGTGTCGCCGCTGCGCACCGTGTAGGTCGCGCCGGCGGACGTCGCCGCGGCCGACGGGGCGGGGGCCGCGGCCGCAGCGGCGGACGACAGGCGCAGCACCTGCCCGGCGCGGATCCGCGACGGGTCGGCGAGCGCGTTCTCCGCGGCGAGCGCGCGCACGGTCGTGCCGGTCCGCTTGGCGATGGCCGAGAGCGTGTCGCCGTCCCGGACCGTGTAGCTGTCGGCGGCGTGGCCGGCGGTGCCGGTCGCGGCGAGCGCGACCGTGGCGAGCGCGAGAGTGGCGCCCGTCCCGGTGGCGACGCGGGCCACCGGGTGTGCGCGACGACGTGCGGCTGCGGGCATCGGGTTCCCCCCGGATGTGGCGACAGGAGGCTCCTGTGGCGCATGTGACTGGTGTGACAGAAGACGACGCTAGAGGACGAGCGCGGGCAGGGAAAGCGAGGCCGGTGAATTACAGGCGTGTGGTGGTGCAGGTCGTACGCTGACCGGGTGAGCGCACCGCACCCCGACGACCTCGTCGACGCCTGGTTGACCGTCCCCGACGTGGCCGAGCGGCTCGGCACCGACGCCGGCAAGGTCCGGCGGATGCTGCAGGAACGGCGCATCGTCGGGGTGCGCCGGGGCGACCCCGCGGTGCTGAGCGTCCCCGAGGCGTTCCTGGTGCCGGGCCACCTGGCGAACCCCGCGGCGCCCGGCCGGGCGGAGGACGAGCCCGCGTGGACCGTGCTGGCCGCGCTGCAGGGCACGCTGACGGTCCTCGCCGACAGCGGCTTCACGGACGACGAGGCCGTCGTCTGGTTGTTCACCCCGGACGACGCCCTCGGCACGACGCCGGTCGCCGCGCTGCGCGCGGGCCGCAAGACCGAGGTGCGGCGGATCGCCCAGGCGCTGCTCTGACCCTCCGGCGGCACCGCCGTCCGGTCGTCGAGCGCGTGCGGGTCAGGCCCGGCGGTCGACGGCCGCCCGGGCCAGCGCGAGCACCTGGCTGCGGGCAGGCTCGGGCCAGCCGCGGGCCTCGACGGCCGCGAACGCCTGGGCCGTGAGCTCCTCGATCAGCCGCTCCACCTCGTCCGGTGCGCCGGTCGCCGCGATCCTGGCGGCCAGGGTGCGCACCTGAGCGTCGTCGAGACCACGGTCCCCGAGCCCGGTCGTCAGGGCGGCCACCGTCGCCTCGTCGCCCGCGCTGCGGGCGCGGTGCAGGGCCCGCGCCACCAGGACCGTGCGCTTGCCCTCGCGCAGGTCGTCGCCCGCGGGCTTGCCCGTCGCCGCCGGGTCGCCGAAGACGCCCAGGAGGTCGTCGCGCAGCTGGAACGCCTCGCCGAGCGGCAGCCCGACCGTGCGGCACCCCTCGAGCGCGGCCTCGTCGGCGCCGGCGAGGGCGGCGCCCAGGACGAGCGGGTGCTCGACGCTGTAGCGCGCCGACTTGGCCCGCAGCACCTCCCACGCGCGGCGCTCGTCGCCCGCGTCGTCACCCCACGGCAGCGCCTGCGCGAGCACGTCGAGGTACTGGCCGACCGTGACCTCGGTCCGCATGAGGTCGAAGACGGCGCGTGCGGTGCGTGCCGTGCCCTCGGGGAGGTCACGCTCGGCCTCCGCCCACTCCTGCTCGCTCGCGACGAGCGCGAGGTCGCCCAGCAGGATGGCGGCGGCCGCGCCGAAGCGCTCGCCGTCGCCCAGCAGGCCGCGCGCGGCGTGCCCGGCCGCGAACGTCCGGTGCGCGGCCGGCTGGCCGCGGCGGGTGTCGGAGTCGTCCATGACGTCGTCGTGGAACAGCGCGGCGGCCTGGAAGAGCTCGAGCGCGGCGCCGGCGCGCAGGACGGCGGCCTCGGCCGGCGAACCGGGTTCGCCGCCGTGCGCCCGCCACGACCAGTAGCAGAACGCGGCACGCAGCCGCTTGCCCCCGGCGACCATGCGCTCCACCGCGTCGACCAGCGGCGCCCCGTCCCCGGACACGGCTGCGACGACGGAGCGCAGCCGTGCGACGTGCCGGTCGAGGGCGGCGTCGACACCCGCGCGCAGGTGGACGAGGTCCGGCTGGGGGGAGCGTCCGTCACGGCGCCCACCCTAGGCGTCGGCTCAGGGGATGGCCGGGCGAACGGTGCCGCCCAGGGTCATCGTCCGGGTGCCCTCGCGGTCGAGGACGCCGACGACGAGCAGCTCGGCACCCGCGGACCGCGTGAAGGTGACCTGGGCCGCGAGCCCCGGCTCGGGTGCGGCCGGTGCGGCCTCGCTGAACCCGGCGGCGAGCAGCGGAGCGCGCACCGCCTCGAGCAGGGCCTGCGGGTCCTGCTGCGTGCGGACGTTGAGGCTGATGTCGAGCGTGCCGTCGGCGCCCGGGACCGCCGAGGAGACGAGCACCTCGGCGCCCTCCGGCACCGGGACGAGGTCGGCGGGGAAGCCGTCGGCCAGGCGGCCCACCGCGCTGTGTCCCGCGATCTCGTCGGTGAGCAGGCTCTCCGACGGCGTGGGCGACGCGCTCGGCGCGGGGCTCCCGGTGACCGTGGGGGCGGGCGACGGGTCGGGGCCGCACGCCACGAGGAGACCGGCCGCCACGAGGGGGACGACGCCCGCGCGGAGCGCGGGCCGGGACGTCGGGAGCGGCACGGCGCACAGGTTAGCGGGGACGCGCGAACCGACCACACCCCACGGTGCCGGGGCCGACGACCCACAGGAAGCCCCGGACGCCCCCGCGACGGCGCCGCCTGCGGTGCGCTGACGTCATGGACCACCTCACGCTCCGGCTCGACGACCCGCGCGAGCTCCTCGCCTACGTCCCCCACCGCCTCGGGTTCCGCCCGCACGAGAGCGCCGTCGCCGTGGCCCTTCGGGGCCCGCGCGGACGCGTCGGTCTGGTGGTGCGCGTCGACCTCGACGACCTCGCGCACCCGACCCACGGACCGCAGGTCGCCCGCGCGCTCGCCGGGCACCTGGACCGGGACGGCGCGACCCGCGTCCTGCTCGTCGCGTACACGGAGCGGGACGCGGGGGAGCGGCTGGCGCGGGAGGGGGCCGCGCACCTCGCCGAGGCGTGCGACGTGCCCGTCGGGCCGCTGGAGGCGCTCCTCGTGTCCGCGGGCGCGTACCGCTGCCTGGCGTGCCCGCCCGGCTGCTGCCCGCCCGGGGGCAGGCCGCTGGACGACCTGCGCAGCACGCGGGTCGGGGCCGAGATGGTGCTGGCCGGCTCCGTCGTGGTGGACCGCCGCGAGGACCTGGCGCGCATCCCGTCGGCCCCCGCCGAGGCACGCAGGTCCGTGGCACGAGCCCGTGGTCGCTGGGACGCGGCCCGGCTGCGTGCTGCGGCGGACGGTGACGACGCGGTGGCTGCGTGGCGCCTCGCGTCGCTGCGCGCCTGGCGCGAGGAGGTCGGGGACGCGGTCGCTCGTCCCGCACCGGCGGTGGGCGTCCGGGGGACCGCCACGGACGCGCGAGGGCCGGGCGGCCGCACGACCTTCAGCAGGCTGGGGCGCGTCGAGGCGGGGCTTCGTGACCGTCGGGTGCGCGACGCGGTGCTCGTCACGCTCGTACCCGGGACGGGACGCCTGCCGGAGCGCTCGCTCGCGGCCCCGCAGGTGCGCGCCGCGGACGACCGCCTCCTCGGGGACGCCATGGCGCGCGTCGTCGACCCGGACGTCGGCGTCGCGCCCCCGCCGTCGGCGCGGCGGCACGAGGTGGTCCTCGAGCAGGTGGTCGCCCACGGCCGAGCGGGCGGGCAGCCGCCCGCTCTGACGCTGCTCGGGCTCCTGGCGTGGTGGCGGGGGGACGGCGCGCGTGCGTCGCTGCTGCTCGACCGCGCGCTCGCCGGGGACGGCGAGTACCGGCTCGCGCTGCTCCTGGCGCGCACGCTGGAGGCCGGTCTGCCGCCGGGCTGGGTCCGCCGGGAGGGCTGACCGTCCCCGCCGGTCGTGGCCGGGCCGCCGCTCCGGTAGCCTCGCGCCCGAGGCCAGCGTGGTCCGTGAGGGAGGGTGCGGTATGGGGATCGTGGTCGGCTACCTGGCGACCCCGGAGGGGCGTGCAGCGCTCGATGCGGCGGTCGACGAGGCGCGGCTGCGCTCCACACCGGTCGTCGTGGTCGCGAGCGTCCGTCTCGACGAGGGGCCGGAGCGGCGCACCGAGACGGAGGAGGCCCTCGCGGGCGTCCAGCGGGAGCTGACGGGCCTGGGTGTCGCGCACGAGGTGCGGCTGCTCACCGGCGGTGACGTCGCCGACGACCTCATCACGACCGCCGAGGAGGTCGGCGCGCAGCTGGTCGTGCTCGGTCTGCGTCGTCGCAGCCCGGTCGGCAAGCTCATCCTCGGGGCGAACGCCCAGCGGGTGCTCTTCGACGCGCCCTGCCCCGTGCTCACGGTCAAGCCCGCCGCACGCTGAGACGGTCGCCGCCGGGAATCATCCGGGTGCCGGGCGCGTTGTCACACCTGAAACCCTCGACCCCCGGTGCGTCCCCGCGCGCCGCGCGGCGCCGCGCTCTGCGCCCGGCCGGTCGTCGGTACAATATCCGTCTGACTTCCGATCCTGCGGGCCCTCTCCCGGATCCGGTCGCCGTGCTGACGAAAGGTCCTTCGTGACGTCCCAGACCCCGCATCCCGCACTCCCGCGCGAGTTCCAGCACCCGGCGCTCCAGGAGCTGGTGAGGCGCGGGCACACCCACGGCAGCGTCGACACCGACTCCGTGCGTGCCGCCTGCGAGGCCGCCGGCGTCGAGGGTGCCAAGCGCCTGCGCGCCGTCGTGCGCGGGCTCGGCACCGCCGGCGTGACGGTGAACGACCTCGGCTCGGCCGGTCGTGCGGTCGCCGCCACCAGCGCCAAGTCCCGCCCCGCCGCGCGTGCCTCGGTCGCCGAGGGGACGCGCACGGAGTCCGCGACGGCCACCGCGACCAAGCCGAAGACCACGAAGGCGGCGACGAAGCCGGCGACGAAGTCGACCGGCCCGAAGTCCGCCGCCGCGAAGACGGCGCCGACGAAGGCCGCACCGGCCGACGACGAGACGGCCGAGGACGTCGAGGACATCGACGACGCCGAGGTGCAGATCGACGAGGTCGAGGAGATCGTCGACGTCGAGGCGACGGACGACGACGCGACCGAGTCGGACGACGACAGCGAGACCGAGACGAGCGAGGAGCCCGCCGAGGCGCGTCCGGCCGCCAAGGAGGAGACGAGCGAGGACATCGGCTTCGTCTACTCCGACGCGGACGACGACGACGCACCGGCGCAGCAGGTCGTCACGGCCGGTGCCACCGCCGACCCGGTCAAGGACTACCTCAAGCAGATCGGCAAGGTCGCGCTGCTCAACGCCGAGCAGGAGGTCGAGCTCGCCAAGCGCATCGAGGCCGGCCTGTTCGCCGAGGAGAAGCTCGCGAACAGCCCGAACATCGAGCCGAAGCTGCGGCGTGAGCTGCAGTGGATCGCGCAGGACGGGCGTCGTGCCAAGAACCACCTGCTCGAGGCGAACCTCCGGCTCGTCGTCTCCCTGGCCAAGCGCTACACCGGTCGCGGCATGCTCTTCCTGGACCTGATCCAGGAGGGCAACCTCGGTCTGATCCGTGCGGTCGAGAAGTTCGACTACACCAAGGGCTACAAGTTCTCGACGTACGCCACGTGGTGGATCCGGCAGGCCATCACGCGCGCCATGGCGGACCAGGCCCGGACCATCCGCATCCCGGTGCACATGGTCGAGGTCATCAACAAGCTCGCCCGCGTGCAGCGCCAGATGCTCCAGGACCTGGGCCGCGAGCCCACGCCGGAGGAGCTGGCCAAGGAGCTGGACATGACGCCCGAGAAGGTCGTCGAGGTCCAGAAGTACGGCCGCGAGCCCATCTCGCTGCACACCCCGCTCGGCGAGGACGGCGACAGCGAGTTCGGCGACCTCATCGAGGACTCGGAGGCCGTCGTCCCGGCGGACGCGGTCAGCTTCACGCTGCTGCAGGAGCAGCTGCACCAGGTCCTCGACACGCTCTCGGAGCGCGAGGCCGGCGTCGTCTCGATGCGCTTCGGCCTGACGGACGGTCAGCCGAAGACCCTCGACGAGATCGGCAAGGTCTACGGCGTCACGCGTGAGCGCATCCGCCAGATCGAGTCGAAGACGATGTCGAAGCTGCGGCACCCGTCGCGCTCGCAGGTGCTGCGCGACTACCTCGACTGAGACCCCGCTCTCCCGACCACGACGGCCCCGTCACCGCACTGCGGTGGCGGGGCCGTCGTCGTCGGTGCGCCTGGTGGCGGCGCGGCCGAGCGCGGGCCGCGGCACCGCCGCGCGTCAGGGTGGGCGTCGCGAGCGCCGGGAAGAGCACGAGGGCCCGGACCAGTGGTCCGGGCCCTCGTGGGGTCGGTGGTGCGCCGTGGCGCTCGGGCTCAGGACAGAGCCTTCGCCCCCGAGCCGTACTCGGCGTGGAGGCGGTCGGTCTCGTCCTGCACATGCGTCGCGACGGCCGCGAACTTCGGTGCGTGCTCGCGCGCGTGGTGCGCGCAGAACAGCAGCTCGCCGACCGGGAGCACGACGCGGACGTACGCCTGCGCGCCGCAGCGGTCGCAGCGGTCGGCAGCCGTCAGCGGGGCCGTGTTGTCGATGGTCGTCCCTGTCACGTCTCCATACAACCATCGGGATCGCGGAAGCATGTCGCCAGGAGGGGGAGGTTCGCTCTCTGCGTACAAGATCGTGACCGGACGTCACCCGATCGTGACCTGTGCCACGTCCGGCGCGTACCCGTGCGGCGCAGCGGCATGGCGCCGCGGGTCCTGTCGGCGGGCACGGCTACCATCGCCGCGTGACGACGACCTCCTCGACCCCCGGCTACACCGCTCGGCACCTGTCGGTGCTCGAGGGGCTGGAGGCGGTCCGCAAGCGCCCCGGCATGTACATCGGCACGACCGACAGCCGCGGGCTCATGCACTGCCTCTGGGAGATCATCGACAACTCCGTCGACGAGGCGCTGGGCGGCCACGGCGACCGCATCGAGATCGTGCTGCACGCCGACCAGTCCGTCGAGGTGCGGGACAACGGGCGCGGCATCCCCGTGGACGTCGAGCCCAAGACCGGTCTCACGGGCGTCGAGGTCGTGTTCACCAAGCTCCACGCGGGCGGCAAGTTCGGTGGCGGCTCGTACGCCGCGTCGGGCGGTCTGCACGGCGTCGGCGCCTCCGTCGTGAACGCGCTGTCGGCACGCCTCGACGTCGAGGTCGACCGGCACGGCCGCACGCACCGCATGAGCTTCCACCGCGGCGAGCCGGGCGTGTTCGACGACAGCGCGGGCGTCAGCCCCGACTCGCCGTTCGAGCCGTTCGTCTCCGGCTCGGAGCTCGCCGTCGTCGGCAAGGTGGCGAAGGCGCGGACGGGCACGCGCGTGCGCTACTGGGCCGACCGGCAGATCTTCCTGCCGTCCGCGGTGTTCTCGTACGACGAGCTCGTGACGCGGGCGCGCCAGACGAGCTTCCTCGTGCCCGGCCTCGCGCTGACCGTGCGCGACGAGCGGGGGATCCCGGGCACCCCCGGCAAGCACGGGCCGCACGAGGAGACGTTCCTGCACGAGGGCGGCGTCGTCGACTTCGTCGACCACCTCGCGCCCGACGCGCCCGTGACCGACGTCTGGCACCTGACCGGCGCGGGAACCTTCACCGAGACGGTGCCGGTGCTCGACGACCGCGGCCACATGACGCCGCAGGAGGTCGCGCGCACGTGCGAGGTGGACGTCGCGCTGCGCTGGGGCACCGGGTACGGCACCGAGGTCCGCAGCTTCGTCAACATCATCGCGACGCCCAAGGGCGGCACCCACCTCGCGGGGTTCGAGGCCGCGCTGCTCAAGACGCTGCGCGCCCAGGTCACGGCGAACGCCCGGCGCCTGAAGGTCTCGTCGAAGGACTCCTCGGAGCGCATCGAGAAGGAGGACGTGCTCGCCGGCCTCACCGCCGTCGTGACCGTCCGTCTCGCCGAGCCGCAGTTCGAGGGGCAGACCAAGGAGGTGCTGGGCACCGCGCCGGTGCGCGGCATCGTGGCCCGGGTCGTCGAGCAGCAGCTCACGGAGCTGCTGACGTCCGCGAAGCGCGAGCACAAGGCGCACGCCGCGGCGCTCCTCGACAAGGTGGTCGGCGAGATGCGGGCGCGGATCTCCGCGCGCAAGCAGAAGGAGATCTCCCGCCGCAAGACCGCGCTCGAGTCCTCGTCGCTGCCGGCGAAGCTGGCCGACTGCCGCATCGACGACGTGGAGCGCAGCGAGCTGTTCATCGTCGAGGGCGACAGCGCGCTGGGCACCGCCAAGCTGGCGCGCAGCTCGGACTACCAGGCCCTCCTGCCGATCCGCGGCAAGATCCTCAACGTCCAGAAGGCGTCCGTGGGCGACATGCTCAAGAACGCCGAGTGCGCCGCGATCATCCAGGTCATCGGCGCCGGTTCGGGGCGCACGTTCGACCTCGAGGCCGCGCGGTACGGCAAGGTCGTCCTGATGACCGACGCCGACGTCGACGGCGCCCACATCCGCACCCTGCTGCTCACGCTGTTCTTCCGGTACATGCGTCCGCTCGTCGAGGCCGGGCGCGTGTTCGCGGCCGTGCCGCCGCTGCACCGCATCGAGATCATCGGCGCGGGCTCGCGGAAGAACGAGTACGTCTACACGTACTCCGAGGCGGAGCTCGCGGCGACGCTGAAGAAGCTCGACCGGTCGGGCCGCCGGTACAAGGACGACATCCAGCGCTACAAGGGGCTCGGCGAGATGGACGCCGACCAGCTCGCGGAGACGACGATGGACCCGCGGCACCGGACGCTGCGGCGTGTGACGGTCGAGGCGGCGCAGCGCGCCGAGGAGATCTTCGAGCTCCTCATGGGCTCGGACGTCGCGCCGCGCAAGGACTTCATCGTCGCGGGCGCGCACGCGCTCGACCGGTCGCGCATCGACGCCTGAGCGCGCGCCGCCGCAAATGCGCTGGCGGCGGCGCCCGGCGTCGCGCGACCCTGGGCGGATGACCGACACCGCCGACGCCACGCGCGCCCCCGCCGGCACGGACGCCGACGTCACGACGTCCCGCCCCGACGAGATCGACGGGGCCGCCGCGCCCCCGCGACTCCCGCTCGCACAGCGCGTCGCGGCCCCGGACGTCGCGCCGCTGCCCCCGGCCGCGCTCGGCCTGACGTGGCGCCCGCTGACCGTCGCCGACGCGGAGGAGCTCGCCCGGCTCGTGCAGCTCGTCGAGGAGGCGGACGGCCAGCCGTTCCGCACGTCGGCGGAGGAGCTGGCCGAGGAGATGTCCGCGCAGTGGCGCGACCTGTCGCGCGACACGCTGGTCGGTGTCGACGCGGACGGCCAGATGCGCGCGTGGGCGCAGGTCGACTCCGCCCCGGGGGACTCCCGGGTCGTCCGGGCCTTCGTGTCCGGTGGCGTCCACCCGCTGTGGCGCGGCCGCGGCGTCGGGCGCGCTCTCGTCGCCTGGCTCGACGGCCGCGCACGCCAGGTCCTGGCCGCGTCGGGCAAGGAGCTGCCGGCGCGGATCGCCGCGTACCTCGAGGACACCGCACCCGGCTCCGCCCGGCTGTACCGTGCGGCCGGGTTCGCGCCCGTCCGGTACTACACCGAGATGCGCCGGTCGGTGCAGGGGGAGCTGCCGCCGGTGCCCGATGTCGCCGGGGTGCGCGTCGTGCCGTGGTCCGAGGCGCTCGACGACGCGGTGCGGCTCGCGCACAACGACGCGTTCGCCGACCACTGGGGGAGCGAGCCGCGCACCCCGGAGCAGTGGCAGCAGCACCGCGCGATGTTCGCCCCGGCGTGGTCCTTCGTCGCGCTCGACGACGACGGGGAGGTCGTCGGCTACACGCTGTCCGGGCGGTACGAGCAGGACTGGCCCGTCGCCGGCTACAGCTCCGGCTACACCGAGCTGCTCGGTGTGCGGCGCGCGTGGCGCGGACGCGGCATCGCGGTGGCGCTGCTCGCGACCGCGATGCAGGCGTACGCGGCCGACGGCGTGGAGTACGCCGAGCTCGGCGTCGACACCGCCAACCCGTCCGGTGCGCACGGCCTGTACGCCCGCCTCGGCTACGAGGTCGTGCACTCGTCGACGATGTACTCCATCGAGCTGTGACGTCCGCGACGTGACGCACGCGCGCGCCCTGCCGTCCCCGGCGGGGCGCGCGCGGACGTTAGGGTCTGTGCACATGACCAGCGTGCTCGACCTGCAGGCCGTGACGATCCGCCGGGGGACGACGACGATCCTCGACGACCTGACGTGGCAGGTGCGCGAGGGCGAGCGCTGGGTGGTGCTGGGCCGCAACGGTGCGGGCAAGACCACGCTGCTGCAGGTCGCGTCGGGGCGCATGCACCCCACGCGCGGCACGGCCACGCTGCTGGGTCAGCGCCTGGGCGCGACGGACGTGTTCGAGCTGCGGCCGCGCATCGGCCTGTCGAGCGCCGCGCTGGCCGACCGCATCCCGTCCGGCGAGACCGTGAAGGACGTCGTCCTCACCGCGGCCTACGGCGTGACGGGTCGCTGGCGGGAGGCGTACGAGGAGCTCGACGAGGCGCGGGCCAACGACCTGCTCGCGGCGTTCGGCGTCGCGCACCTCGCGGAGCGGTTCTTCGGCACGCTGTCCGAGGGCGAGCGCAAGCGCGTGCAGATCGCACGCTCGCTCATGAGCGACCCCGAGCTCCTGCTCCTCGACGAGCCGGCCGCGGGCCTCGACCTCGGTGGTCGCGAGGAGCTGGTCGCTGCGCTCGCCGAGCTCGCGCGCGACCCCCGCTCGCCGGCCCTCGTGCTGGTCACGCACCACGTCGAGGAGATCCCGCCCGGCTTCACGCACCTGCTGCTGCTGCGCGCGGGCCGTGTGCACGCGGCGGGGCCGATCGGCGAGGTGCTCACCGCCGAGAACCTGTCCGGCACGTTCGACGTGCCGCTGCGCCTCGAGCACGGTGACGGGCGGTGGGCGGCGCACGCGGCCCCGGGGGCCGGCACGGCGCGCTGACGCCGCAGGTCCCCGCCGGCGTCCCCCAGGCCGCGCGGGCGTGCGCGTCCTACCATCGTGCTGGGGCCCGACGACGGGCCACCGGCCGGGGGTGACGGCATGGGCTGGCTGTGGTGGGTCGGCACGGCGCTCCTGCTCGGGGTGCTGGAGATGGTCTCGCTCGACCTCGTGCTGGTGATGCTGGCCGGGGGTGCGCTCGCCGGGGCGCTCGCGTACGCGCTCGGCGCGCCGGTGGCCGTCCAGCTCCTCGTGGCCGCCGTCGCGGCCGTCGTCCTGCTCGTCACGCTGCGCCCGTGGCTCCTGCGGCACCTGCGGTCGCGGGTGGTGCTGCAGGAGACGAACGCGGCCGCACTGGTCGGGCGCCCCGCCGTCGTCGTCCTCGACGTCGACGGCGTGACCGGCCGCGTCAAGCTGGGGGGCGAGGTGTGGACCGCGCGCACCGTCGACGGCGCGAGCCTGCCCGCCGGGACCTCCGTCACGGTCGTCCGCATCGACGGGGCCACGGCCGTGGTCACCGCCGCGGCCTCCGCACCGCGCACCGACGGCCCCTCGGCCGCCGGTGCCGCTCCCGCCTGACCAGGGGCCCGGGACCCGGGCCGTGCCCGCCGCCCGGCCGGGCGGCAGTCCGCGGAGGCCGCCATGTCCGACATCGACGCCGGGCAGGTCGCCCTCGTCGTCGTCCTCGCGCTCGTCCTGCTCTTCGTCGTGGTCGCCCTCGTGCGGGCGGTGCGGATCGTGCCGCAGGCCGTCGCGATGATCGTCGAGCGCCTGGGCCGCTACAGCTCGACGCTCGACGCCGGGCTGCACCTGCTCATCCCGTTCATCGACCGGGTGCGCGCGAGCGTCGACCTGCGCGAGCAGGTGGTGTCGTTCCCGCCGCAGCCCGTCATCACCTCCGACAACCTCGTGGTGAGCATCGACACCGTCATCTACTTCCAGGTGACCAGCCCGAAGGACGCGGTCTACGAGATCGCCAACTACATCACCGGCATCGAGCAGCTGACCGTCACGACGTTGCGCAACGTCATCGGGTCCATGGACCTCGAGCAGACGCTCACGAGCCGCGACCAGATCAACGGGCAGCTGCGCGGCGTGCTCGACGAGGCCACGGGGCGGTGGGGCATCCGCGTGAACCGGGTCGAGCTCAAGGCGATCGACCCGCCCGCGTCCGTGCAGGGGTCGATGGAGCAGCAGATGCGCGCCGAGCGTGACCGGCGCGCCGCCATCCTCACCGCCGAGGGCGTCAAGCAGTCCCAGATCCTCACCGCGGAGGGGGAGAAGCAGGCGGCGATCCTGCGTGCGGAGGGCGAGGCGCAGTCGGCGATCCTGCGCGCCGAGGGGGAGTCGCGCGCGATCCTGCAGGTGTTCGACGCGGTGCACCGCGGTGACGCCGACCCCAAGCTGCTGGCCTACCAGTACCTGCAGACGCTGCCGAAGGTGGCTGCGAGCCCGGCCAACAAGCTCTGGTTCCTGCCGGCGGAGCTCAGCGGCGCGCTCGGGTGGCTCTCGAAGGGGTTCACCGGAGGCGGCGAGGGCGACGGCGACCGGTACGCCACGCGTCCCGCGGGCGACTCCCCGCTCGCCGCGGACGACCTGCCACCGGTGTCCCTGACGGACCCGGGCGAGGCGCTCGCGGAGGCACGTCGGGAGTCGGCCGCCGCGACCGCGGACGCGACGAGCGCCGGCACGCTGTCGGGCCTGCGCTTCGACCCCGCCGCCGAGCGGGGCCAGCGCCCCGGCGTGGACGGGCCGGAGGATCGCGGGACCGGCGGGGGACCTGCCGGCGGTCGGGGGGCCGCACCCGGAGGCGACTGAGCGGCCGCTGCACCGGCGTCCGCTGAGAGCGGACGGCCGGAGAAGGACTGTTGCCTCGCGCACGTCACGTGGGAGCGTGTGACGCGGTCCACGTGAGGAGGTGCGCACGGTGCTCCTGCGGCTGCTGCGCGAGCAGCTGCGTCCCTACCGGGGCGCCGTGCTCGCGGTGCTGGTGCTCCAGCTCGTCCAGGTGCTCGCGACCCTGTGGCTGCCGAGCCTGAACGCCGACATCATCGACGACGGCGTGGCCCAGGGCGACACGGCGGTCATCTGGCGGATCGGCGGCGTCATGCTCGCCGTGAGCCTGGTGCAGGTGGTCGCCGCGATCGGCGCCGTGTGGTTCGGTGCCCGCACGGCGATGGCCTTCGGACGGGACGTGCGGGCGCGCCTGTTCGACCGCGTGCAGGCGTTCTCCCAGCAGGAGATGGGACGGTTCGGCGCGCCGACCCTCATCACCCGCACGACGAACGACGTGCAGCAGGTGCAGATGCTCGTGCTGATGACGTTCGTGTTCCTCGTCATGGCGCCGCTCATGCTCGTCGGCGGTGTCGCGATGTCGCTGCGCGAGGACGTCGTCCTGTCGGGCCTGCTCCTGGTCGTCGTGCCCGTGCTGGTCGGCGTCGTGGCGCTCGTCGTGCGCCGGATGGTGCCGTGGTTCCGGCGGGTGCAGGAGCGCATCGACGGGATCAACCGCGTCATGCGCGAGCAGCTCACGGGCGTGCGCGTCGTCCGGGCGTTCGTGCGCGAGCGGCGCGAGCGCGACCGGTTCGAGGTCGCCAACGACCTGCTCTACGAGGCGTCGCTGCGCACGGGCCTGCTCATGGCCCTGCTGTTCCCCGCGGTCATGCTCGTGATGAACGCCTCGAGCGTCGCCGTGGTGTGGTTCGGCGCCCGCAGGGTCGACGCGGGCGACATGCAGATCGGCTCGTTGGTCGCGTTCCTCAGCTACATCATGTTCGTGCTCATGGCCGTGATGATGGCCTCGATGATGACGGTGATGGTCCCGCGGGCCGTCGTCTCCGCGGAGCGGATCACCGAGGTGCTGGACACCAGCCCGAGCGTCGTCCCGCCCGCCGAGCCCGTGCCGTTCGCCACCACCCGGTCCGTGGCGTCGGCGGACGGGACGCCCGGCCCGCGGACCGGCCTCCTCGAGCTGCGCGACGTCGAGTTCCGGTACCCCGGCGCCGAGCACCCGGTGCTGCAGGGGGTCTCCTTCACCGCCGAGCCCGGCCGGACGACCGCGATCATCGGCTCGACCGGCGCCGGCAAGACGACGCTGCTCCACCTCGTGCCGCGCCTGTACGACGTGACGGGCGGGCAGGTGCTCGTGGACGGCGTCGACGTGCGGGAGGCCGAGCCGGAGGCGCTGTGGGCCCGCATCGGGCTCGTGCCGCAGCGCCCGTACCTGTTCTCCGGCACGGTGCGCAGCAACCTGCAGTTCGGCCGGCCCGACGCAAACGACGACGCGCTGTGGCACGCGCTGACGGTCGCGCAGGCGCGGTCGTTCGTGGAGGCGCTGCCAGAGGGGCTCGACGCACCCGTCGCGCAGGGCGGCACCAACCTGTCCGGCGGGCAGCGGCAGCGGCTCGCGATCGCGCGGGCCCTGGTCCGACGCCCGTCCCTCTACCTGTTCGACGACTCGTTCTCGGCCCTGGACTACGCGACGGACGCCGCGCTGCGGGCCGCGCTCGTACCCGAGACGCGCGACGCGACGGTGATCGTCGTCGCGCAGCGCGTCGCGACGATCCGCCACGCCGACCGGATCCTCGTCCTCGACGAGGGCCGTGTCGTCGGCGACGGCACGCACGAGGGGCTGCTGGAGTCGAACGCGACGTACCAGGAGATCGTCCACTCCCAGCTGAGCGCCCAGGAGGCGGCATGACGGCGGCGCCGGGGCCCCGGACGACGACGGGTGCCGCACCCTCGGGAGCACCCGCGGCCGTCCCTCCGGGAGGTGCACCGCCCCGCCCCGTCGGTCCGCGCGGCGGCCCGATGGGCATGGGGCTGGGGATGCCCGGGCAGAAGTCGCTCGACTTCCGCGGGTCGCTGCGACGCCTGCTCGTCGTGCTGCGGCCCGAGCGTGCGCGGCTCGTGGCCGTGCTCGTCCTCGGGGCGCTGTCGGTGGCCGCCGCCGTCGCCGGCCCGAAGCTCCTCGGGGACGCGACGAACGTGCTGTTCGACGGCGTGGTCTCCCGGGCCCTCGGTCAGGTCGTCCCCGCCGGGTCGACGCAGCAGGAGGCCGTCGACGCGCTGCGGGCGTCCGGACAGGACCAGCTGGCCGACATGGTCTCGGGCATGGACCGGGTGGTGCCCGGCACCGGCGTCGACTTCGGACGGCTCGGCGGGATCCTGCTGGTCGTCCTCGTCGTCTACCTGGCGTCGTTCGTGCTCGGGTGGCTGCAGGGCCGGCTCACCGCGCTCGCGGTGCAGCGCACCGTGCGGCGCATGCGCTCGCACGTCGAGGAGAAGCTCTCCCGGCTGCCGCTGTCGTACTACGACCGGCAGCCGCGCGGCGAGCTGCTGAGCCGCGTGACCAACGACATCGACAACGTCGCCCAGACGATGCAGCAGACGCTGTCGCAGCTCGTGACGTCGCTGCTCACGGTGGTGGGTGTGCTCGGCATGATGTTCTGGCTGTCGCCGCTGCTCGCGGTCGTCGCGCTGGTGACCGTGCCGCTGTCCGTGGCGGTCGCGGGGGCGATCGCGAAGCGCTCGCAGCCGCAGTTCGTGCAGCAGTGGGCGTCGACGGGGCAGCTGAACGCCCACATCGAGGAGATGTTCACGGGGCACGCGCTCGTGACGGTGTTCGGGCGCCAGCCGGAGGCGGCGCGCACCTTCGCCGAGCGGAACGAGCAGCTCTACGAGGCGAGCTTCCGCGCGCAGTTCATCTCGGGGATCATCCAGCCGGCGCTGGGGTTCCTGTCGAACGTCAACTACCTCGTCATCGCCGTGGTCGGCGGTCTGCGGGTGGCGTCGGGGGCGATGACGCTCGGCGAGGTGCAGGCGTTCATCCAGTACAGCCGCCAGTTCACCCAGCCGCTGACGCAGATCGCCTCGATGGCGAACCTCCTGCAGTCGGGGGTCGCCTCCGCCGAGCGCGTCTTCGAGCTGCTCGACGCCGACGAGCAGGAGCCCGACCCGGCGACGCCGGTGCGCGTCGAGCCGCCCGTGCGCGGCCGCGTCGCGTTCGAGGACGTGTCGTTCCGCTACGAGCCCGACACGCCCCTCATCGAGCACCTGAGCGTCGTCGCCGAGCCCGGCCAGACCGTCGCGATCGTCGGGCCCACGGGCGCCGGCAAGACGACCCTGGTGAACCTCGTCATGCGGTTCTACGAGGTCGACTCCGGCCGCATCACCCTCGACGGCGTCGACACGCGCACGCTCACGCGCGACGACCTGCGCCGCCAGATGGGCATGGTCCTGCAGGACACGTGGCTGTTCGAGGGGACCATCGCCGACAACATCGCGTACGGCGTCGACGGGGCGACGCGCGAGCAGGTCGTCGAGGCCGCCGTCGCGACGCACGTCGACCGGTTCGTGCGGACCCTGCCGGACGGCTACGACACCGTGATCGACGACGAGGGCGGTGCGGTGTCGGCGGGGGAGAAGCAGCTGCTCACGATCGCCCGCGCGTTCCTCGCCGACCCGGCGATCCTCATCCTCGACGAGGCGACGTCGTCCGTCGACACCCGTACCGAGGTGCTCGTGCAGCAGGCGATGGGAACGCTGCGCGCCGGGCGGACGTCCTTCGTCATCGCGCACCGCCTGTCCACCATCCGCGACGCGGACGTCATCCTCGTCATGGAGCACGGGCGCATCGTCGAGAAGGGCAGCCACGACGAGCTGCTCGCGGCGGACGGCGCGTACGCGCGCCTCTACGCGAGCCAGTTCGCGGCGGCCACGGCACCCCTGGACTGACCCGCCGACGGGCCGACCGGGGCAACCCGGACCCGTCCCGAGCCCTGGTTTGTGCATCCGCGTCTGCGCAGGTCATGCTGGACCTGGAACGATTCGAGGAGGAACACGTTGTCGACCACGCCCGCCGTGCCCGCCCGCGCCGACGCCCCCGTCGTCGCGGACCCCGCGCTCGCCCACCGCACCCGGAGCCTGACGGTCCGCCTCACCGACGCGTCGGGGCGCCCGCTCGCCGGTGCCGTCGCGCGGGCCGAGCAGCAGGACCACGCGTTCTGGTTCGGCAACATCGGCTTCGACGAGGTGGAGCGGGCCGCTGCCGCCCTGCCCGGCGGGCGCCCCCTCGCGCCGGGGCAGGACGAGCTGCTCGCGCGGTTCGACGAGCTGTGGCGCGACGTGTTCAACCTGGCGACGCTGCCGTTCTACTGGGGCACCTTCGAGCCGACCCAGGGCAGCCCGCGGACCGCCGCGCTGCGCGCCGCCGCCGAGCACTACCGCGACCACGGCGTGACCGTGAAGGGCCACCCGCTCGTGTGGCACACCGTGCAGCCGGACTGGCTGAAGCCGCTGCCGGACGAGGAGGTCCTGCGCCTCCTGCGGGCCCGCGTGCAGCGTGACGCGAGCGAGTTCGCCGGCCTCGTCGACGTGTGGGACGCGATCAACGAGGTGGTGATCATGCCGATCTTCACCAAGGACGACAACGCGGTCACGCGGGTCGCGAAGACGGTCGGCCGCATCGGCATGATCCAGCTCGCCTTCGACGAGGCGCGCGCCGCCAACCCCGGGGCGATGCTGCTGCTCAACGACTTCGACATGTCCGCCGACTACGAGCACCTCGTGGAGGAGGCGCTCGCCGCCGGTGTGCGCATCGACGCGCTGGGCCTGCAGAGCCACATGCACCAGGGCGCGTGGGGCCGCGACAAGACGCTCGACGTGCTCGAGCGGTTCTCCCGGTTCGGCCTGCGCATGCACTTCACCGAGACCACGATCCTGTCCGGCGAGCTCATGCCCGCGCACTACGACGACCTCAACGACCACCAGGTCGACGTCTGGCCGAGCACGCCCGAGGGCGAGGAGCGCCAGGCGCGCGAGGTCGAGGAGCACTACCGCACCCTGGTGGCCCACCCGCAGGTCGACGCGATCACGTACTGGGGCCTGTCCGACCACGGCATGTGGCTCAACGCGCCCGGCGGGCTCGTGCGGGCCGACGGCACACCGAAGCCGTCGTACGAGACGCTGCGCGGCCTGGTGAAGGGCGAGTGGTGGCTGGCCGCCACCGACGTCACGGCCGACGCGGACGGGACCGTGCAGCTGCGCGGCCTGCCGGGCCGCTACGTGCTCGAGGTCGACGGCGCGCGCCACGAGCTCGTCCTGCCCGCCGAGGGCGGTGACACGCAGACCACGGTGGTCGTGCCCCGGTGAGCGCCGTCGCCGCGCGGCTCGTGCGGGACCGGCTCACGCTCGGCCTCTACGCGCCGTTCGTGGTGTGGGGCTGGCTGCTCTACAGCTTCAACCCCAGCGTCCCGCTGCTCGGCGACGAGCTGGGTGTCTCGGCCGCGCAGGCGGGCCTGCACGGCACCGCCATGGCGGCCGGCGGGCTCGTGGCCGCACCGCTCATCCCGCGCGCTGCGCAGGCACTCGGGCGTCGGACGACGCTCGTCGTGGCGGCGCTCGTCGTCGCCGTGGGGCTCGCCGGGCTGCTGCTCGGCCGTGAGCTGCCGGTCACCCTGGTCGGCATGCTCGTCACGGCGGTGGGCGGGAACCTGCTGATCGCGACCGCGCAGGTGGCGCTCGCGGCGCACCACGGGCCCACGTCGTCGGCGGCCCTGGCCGAGGCGAACGGCGTCGGCTCGGGCATCGGTCTGCTCGGGCCGCTGGCGGTCGGCGCCTGCGTCGCGATCGGCTGGGGCTGGCGGGCCGGGGTCGTCGTGACCGCGGCGCTGGGGGTCGCGACGGCGCTGCTGGTCCTCCGGCTGCCGCGTTCACCCGCGCTCGACCGGCCGGGACCGGCCGACCCCGCGGAGCCGGTGCCGCTCGCCGCCGCCGACGAGGCCGCGGCGGCCCGCCGCGGCCCGGGCCGGCACGCCGGCACGTTCTTCCTGGCCGCGCTCGTCGCCGCGACGTCGCTGGAGTTCGCGACGACGTTCTGGGCGACGGACCTCGTGCTCGAGCGCACGTCGGCCGGCGCGGGGATCGCCACGGCGACGACGGCCGGGCTCGCCGCCGGCATGACGGCCATGCGGTTCGTGATCGGTCCGCTGTCGCTGCGGGTCGCACCGGCGACCCTGCTCGCCGCGTCGTTCGTCATCTCCGTCGGTGGCTGGGCCGTGCTCTGGACGGCGACGAGCACCGCCGTCGCCCTCACCGGCCTCGTCGTGGCCGGCTTCGGCTACGGCGCGCAGTACCCGCTGTCCGTGGCGCTGCTGCTCGCCGCGTCGCCCGGGCGGCGTGACCGCGCGCAGTCGCACGCGACGCTCGCGGGCGCGCTGGCCGTCGGCGTGGCGCCGTTCGCGCTCGGGGCGGCGGCCGACCAGGTGGGCAGCCACCAGGCGTTCGTCCTGGTGCCGGTGGTCGCCGCCGTCGGGTTCGGCATGGCCGTGCTCGGCGGCCGCGCGGTCCGGCGCACCCCCGCGGCCCTGGGAGGATCGACGCCGTGGCACGACCCGACGTCCGACCCGTCACCGACCGCGACGACCCCCGCCTCGCCGACTACGTCTCCCTGACCGACGTCGCGCTGCGACGACGGCTGGAGCCGGAGAACGGCCTCTACATCGCCGAGAGCTCGACGGTCCTGGGTCGTGCGCTGCGCGCCGGGCACCGGCCGCGGTCGGTGCTGCTCGCGCCACGGTGGCTGGGCGACGTCGAGGTGATGCTCGCGGACCTGCCCGGCGACGACGTGCCCGTGTACGTGGCCGAGGAGCCCGTGCTCGAGGCCATCACCGGGTTCCACGTGCACCGGGGCGCCCTCGCGGCGATGCAGCGGCCCGTGCTGCCCTCCGTGGCCGACGTGCTGGCGTCGGCCCGCGACGGCGCCGGTGCCCGTCGCGTCGCCGTGCTCGAGGACGTCGTCGACCACACGAACGTCGGCGCCGCGTTCCGGTCGGCGGCCGCGCTCGGCGTCGACGCGGTGCTCGTGACGCCGCGCTGCGCGGACCCGCTGTACCGGCGGTCGGTGCGGGTGTCGATGGGCACGGTGTTCCAGGTGCCGTGGACCCGGGTGGACCCGTGGCCCGAGGGCGTCGACGTCCTGCGGGAGGAGGGGTTCGTGGTCGCGTCGCTCGCGCTCTCCGACGACGCGATCACGCTCGACGAGCTCGTCGCCGACCCGCCGGAGCGCCTCGCGCTGGTCCTCGGCGCCGAGGGGCACGGGCTCAAGCCGCGGACGGTCGCGGCGTCGGACCTGGTCGTGCGCATCCCCATGGCCGCAGGGGTCGACTCCCTCAACGTGGCGGCGGCGGCCGCCGTCGCGTTCTGGGCGACGCGGGTCTGACGCCTCACCCGGGTGACGTGCGGGCGACGTCGTCCGCGGCGACGGGAACGAGCCGCGGCACACCGGGAGGGTGCGCTACGGGAGCCCGCGTCCTGGGCGGCGGCGGTGACCGGCGGCCGGACCGGGTGAGAACGGGACACAGGGGTTGATGTGGCCGCGGCGCCGCAGGACGCTGGGGACGGTGCCCGGCACCGGCGCCGGGCGCCGCCAGGGGGAACCATGCGTACCGGCACCCGCACCGGCCTGTCCGTCCTCGCCGTCGCCGCGCTGACCGCGCTCGGCGCCGCACCGGCGTCCGCCGCGCCGCCACCCGCCTGCGGCGACACCCTCACCGTCGACACGGTGCTGACCGCCGACCTCTCGTGCCCGGCCGGCGGGCCCGGGCTCCGGCTCGCGCCGGGGGTGACGCTCGACCTGGGCGGGCACGTCCTGCGCGGGCCCGGCCCGGTGCTGGGCAGCGGGCGGGGCGTCGAGGTCACGCGGGAGGGCGAGGCCGTCGTGCGCAACGGGACGGTCGCGGGATGGAGCACCGGCGTCGGCTCGCTGCCGGTCGAGACCGGGGGACCCACCGGCGTGCTCACGCTCGAGCGGCTGGTCGTCCGGGACAACGGCCTCGGCGCGGACGTCTCGGGGGAGCCCGGCAGCGGGTTCTTCGCCAAGCCGCTGCGGGTCGTGCGCTCGACGTTCCTGCGCAACGGCGACGGCGTCCTGACGCCGGACAGCGACGCCGTGATCGAGCGCTCGACGTTCGCCGAGCACTCCCGGGCCGGCGTCGTGACCGACGACGGCGGTGGCGCGACGATCACGGGCAGCCGCTTCCTGCGCAACCGGCACGGCGTCTTCCTCCTCGTCCAGGGGAGCGCGGACGTCGTGGGCTCGGAGTTCGTCGACAACACGATCGGGGTCGGCGCCGAGATCGCCGAGGCCTACATCAGCGTCCGGGACAGCCGGTTCACCGGCTCCCAGATCGCCGTGGACGCCGAGTGGGCCCAGCTCTCGCTGAGCGGGTCGCGGCTCGTCGCGAACACCACGGGCGTGGTGCTCGGCGACTGGGGGGCCTCGATCGTCGGCAACAGGTTCCGGGCGAACGAGACCGGCATCCGCGGGTCCGGACCGGGTCTGATCCAGGACAACGTGCTGCGGTGGAACGGCGACGGCATCGTCATCGACCCGGCGTACGACACGCTCGCGCTGGGCGGCAACGACGTGCGGCGCAGCTCGGGCTGGGGCATCCACGCACCCGGCGTGACGGACCTGGGCGGGAACGTGGCACGCGGGAACGGCAACGAGCCGCAGTGCGTCGGCGTCGTGTGCGGGGGGCGGCCGCCGTCGTGACCGACGGCGGTACGAGCGGGTACGACCCGGGGCCGGGCCCGCGCACGACCGGCCGTCGCGGGTCAGGGCAGCGCGAGGCCCTCGACGACCTCGACACCGGGCGCCCGCACGAGGAGCGCGCCCGGCAGCGAGATCTTGGAGCGGCGCACCCCGCTGCCGATGATCACCCTGCCGCCCGACGCCGCGTCGTCCGCGGCCACCGCCGCGTCGGCGAGCACGCGGTACCCCGCGGGCAGCCCGAGCGGGGTGATGCCGCCGTACTCCATGCCCGACTCGGCGGTCGCGCGGTCCATCGGGAGGAACGAGGCCTTGCGCACGTCGAGCAGGCGCTTGACGGCGTTGTTGACGTCGGCGCGCGTCGTGGCGCGCACCAGCGCCGCGGCCACCTTCTCCTCACCCGCGCGCCGGCCCCCGACGAGGACGCAGTTGACGGAGGCCGACAGCGGCAGGTCGTAGGCGTCGGTCATCGCGGCCGTGTCCGCGAGCCCGGGGTCGATCTCCGCGACGAGCACGGCGTCCGCGACGCCCGGGTCCGTGGCCGCCCAGGCGGCGACGGCGGCGGCGGTGGCGTCGGCGAGCAGGTCCGGGCGGTCGACGGCGCGCTCCCAGGTGAGCGAGCCGAGCGTGGCGGTCGTCATGCGAGGCAGGGTAGCCGCCGGTGCCGACGTCCCCTGCCGGCGCACCTCAGCGCTGGTACGTCGCCATGAGGACGCCGCGCGCCAGCGTGTGGAACACGAGCGCGGCGCTGGCCGCCCCCGGCGGCGTGTCCGGCGTCAGGCCGAGGTCGTCGGTGTCGAGCGCGTGCACGGCGACGTAGTACCGGTGCACCTGGTCCCCGGGCGGCGGGGCGCTGCCGCGGTACGCCGCGACGCCGTCGTCCCCGCGCAGCTGGAACGCGCCGGCGGGCAGCAGGGCGCCGTCCTCGCTGCCGGCACCGCGCTCCAGGGACGTCACGGACGCGGGGATGCCGAGGACGGTCCAGTGCCACCAGCCGGCGACGCCCGGGGCGTCGGGGTCGAAGACGTTCACGGCGAAGCCACGGGTCTGCTCGGGGAAGCCCGACCAGGACAGCTGCGGGGAGACGTTCTGCCCGGCCTCGGTGTTGGTGTGCACGTCGGGGACGCGCTCCCCGTGCACCCAGTCCTCGCTGGTCACGGTGAAGCCGGGGACGGCGGGCAGCAGGGCGTAGGGCTCCGGCGCGACGGGGCGGGTGAGCGACGCGGTCACGTGACCTCCCGGGTCGGCCCGGCACCGGTCGCCGGGCGGTCGGTGCCATCCTCCCGGCGGCCGTCCGGACGCGCACCCGCACGGCACACCCGCACGGCACACCCGCACGGCACACCCGCACGGCACCGTGGCGCCGCCGTCGGGCCCCGGCCGCCCCGGTGCGGTAGACCCGTGCCGTGACCGACGTGCCCGTGCTGCTCGTGCTCGACCTGCTGGGCACGTTCGCGTTCGCGCTGAACGGCGCGCTGACCGCCGTGCGCGTCGCGCACGTCGACGTCGTCGGCGTCGTCACGCTCGGCGCCGTCACGGGCGTGGGTGGCGGCATCGTCCGCGACGTCCTGCTGGACGCGCTGCCCCCGGCGTCGTTCCTGGACTGGCGGTACCTCGCCGCCGCGGGCGCCGGCGGTGCGCTGGCGTTCCTGCTCAGCGGGCCGCTCACGCGGTTCCTGCGGACGATCGACGTCCTCGACGCCGCGGGCCTGGGCCTGTTCGCGGTCACGGGTGCGGGCAAGGCGCTCGCGTC
Source organism: Cellulomonas sp. JZ18 (assembly GCF_009720485.1). Classification (NCBI taxonomy): domain Bacteria; kingdom Bacillati; phylum Actinomycetota; class Actinomycetes; order Micrococcales; family Cellulomonadaceae; genus Cellulomonas; species Cellulomonas sp. JZ18. Next base: position 1,703,693 of record NZ_CP045245.1, read on the forward strand.
CGGCGCGGGACCGGCGCAGGCGGTGGTGCTCGGGGTGATCACCGCGGTGGGCGGAGGGACGATCCGCGACGTGCTGGTGCGGCGGGTGCCGTTCGTGCTCACCAACGAGCTGTACGCGATCCCCGCCCTGGTCGGCGCGACGCTGGCCGTGCTCGCCGCGCGCGGCGGGGTGGACGAGGTGCTGGGCGTGCCCGCGGCCCTCGTGGCCGCCGCCGTCTGCTTCAGCGTGCGGGTGGTCGGGCTGCACTACGGGATCGACGCCCCGCGGCCGCTCGGGACGCGACGAGCCCGGGCGACGCCGGAGGAGGGACCCTCCGGGGAGAGGCCCCCGGAGGGGGCGGACGCGTAGCCGCGCGGTCGGCGCGACGGCGGGTGTCGGCGGGCCGTGCGACGGTCTGCGCGGCACGCGACGAGGGGGAGCGTGGTCGTGCCCTGCCCCGGGGCTCCGGCGGGTCGCCCGGCCGGGTGCACCCGGATTGACACCCCGGCGGTGTCGGCGTCTACTGGCATGATCGAACACGTGTTCGAAAGACCGCGTGCGCGGTCGGTGCGTGCGGGGAGGTGGACGTGGTGGGTGCGAGCACCGCGGAGCGGGTCGAGCGGGCGCGTGCGGCGCTCGCGGCCGCGGAGCAGCGCACGGGCGCGCGGACGGTCCGGCACCACGCGGCGTGGTCGGTGCCCGTCCCGCGCACGGCCACGGCGGACCACGACGTCACGGACGACCGCGCACCCGTGCACGCGGTCGACGCGGCGGTCGGTGCCGCGGTCGGTGCCGTGCCGGGGGCGGGACCGGCCGGTCGGCGGCCCGGTCGGTCGCCGGCGCAGGGGGCGTCGACGACCGGCCGGCCGGCGTGCCGGACGGGGTCCGGCGCACGTCGCTGCTGACCACCGAGCGGCCGCCGCTGCCCGTCCCGCCGGCGCTGTCGCGCGTGCTGCCCGACGGCCTGCGCCGCGGCGGGACGACCGCGGTGCTGGGGTCGACGTCCCTCGCCCTCGGCGTGGTCGCCCACGCGTGCGCCGGCGGCGCCTGGGCGGCTGCGGTCGGGCAGCCGGACCTCGGGCTGCTCGCGGCGGCGCAGGCGGGCGTCGACCTCGCACGGCTCGCGGTGGTCCCCGCGCCCGGGGCGGACGCCGCGACGGTGCTGGCCGCCCTGCTCGACGGCGTCGACCTGGTGCTCGTCGGCCCCGCGGCCGCGCTCACCGACGCCGACCGGCGCCGGCTGTCCGCGCGGGCGCGCGAACGCGGCTCGGTGCTGCTGCCGACCGTCGCCTGGCCCGGTGCGGGCGTCGTGCTCACGGTCGAGCACGCCCGCTGGACGGGGGTGGGCGCCGGTGACGGGCACCTGCGCACGCGCGAGCTGCGCGTGCGGCGCACCGGCCGGGGGAGCGCCGCCGTGCCGCACGCCGTGGACGTCGTGCTGCCGTTCCCGCCGCCGGGCGACGGTGCGCCGGCAGGGCCCGGCCGCACGCGGCGCACCGCCGAGGACCGCCCCGCCGGCCTGCGGCTGGTGGGCTGATGACGACCAGGACGACGGTCGTGTGGGTGCCGGACTGGCCGGTGGTCGCCGCGACGGTGGCGGACGAGGTGCCCGGGCACCTGCCCGCCGCGGTGCACGACGGCCGGCGCGTCACGGCCGTGTCCGCGCTCGCACGTGCCGAGGGGGTGCGCCGCGGCATGCGCCGGCGCCAGGCGCAGGCGTGCTGCCCCGGGCTCGTGCTGCTGCCGGCCGACGACGTGCGGGACGTGCGGCTGTTCGAGCCGGTCGCCGCCGCGGCGGAGACCGTCGTCGCCGGTGTCGAGGTCGTGCGTCCCGGGCTGCTCCTGCTGCCGGCCGACGGCGCGACGCGGTACCACGGGTCGGAGGAGGCGCTCGCGGAGCGGCTCGTCGACGCCGTCGCGCGCGGCACCGGGCACGAGTGCGGGGTCGGGACCGCCGACGGGCTGCTCGCGGCGGTCCTCGCGGCGCGCACCGGCGCGGTCGTGGAGCCCGGCGCGTCACCGGTGTTCCTCGCCCCGCACGGCGTGACCGAGCTCGTGCACGCGACGGTCACACCCGAGGCGGCGGTGGAGGTGGCCGGGCTCGTCGACCTGCTGCACCGGCTCGGGCTGCGCACGCTCGGGGCGTTCGCGGCGCTGCCGCCGGGGGACGTGCACGCGCGGTTCGGCCGGCTCGGCACGTGGGCGCACACGCTCGCACGTGGGCTCGACGAGCGTCCCCCGGCCCGGCGGCGTCCCGAGGCCGACCTCGAGGTCGTCGCGGTCCTGGACCCGCCGGTCGAGCGCGTCGACGCCGCGACGTTCGCGGGCCGGCGGCTGGCCGAGCAGCTGCACGCCGAGCTCGTCGCGCGGTCGGTCACGTGCGGGCGGCTGCAGGTCGCCGCGCGCACCGACGAGGGCACCGAGCTGGTGCGTACGTGGCGCACCGACGTGGGCGGTTGGGGCGCGCTGACCGCCGCACGCATCACCGACCGCATCCGCTGGCAGCTCGACGGGTGGCTCACGGCGGGCGCCGTGGCGACCGCGCGCGACCGCGCGGTCGCGGCCGGGCCGGCGCGGGCCCGGGGAGGTCGTCCGGGGGGTGCCGGTGCGTACCGGCGGGGGAGCGCGGGGACGGCCGGTGACCTGCTCGACCTGCTCGACCCCGCCACCGCCGTCGACCTGCCCGACGTCGAGCCGGAGGACGAGCAGCCGGTCGCGCTCGTGCGGCTCGTGCTCACCGCGCTCGACGTCGCCCCGGCCGGCGCCGAGCAGACCCGGCTGTGGGGCGGGCCGTCGGGCGGTGACCTGCGGGCGCACCGGGCGCTGGAACGTGCCCAGAGCATCGTCGGCGGCGCCGGCGTCCTCACCGCCACGCTGCAGGGCGGGCGCGACGTGCACGACCAGGTGCACGTGCGCCCCTGGGGCGAGCAGAGCGCACCACCGCGCGAGGCCGCGCTGCCCTGGCCCGGCCGGCTGCCCGACCCGGCACCGGCGACGGTCCTGACCGTGCCGGTGCGCGTCGACGTGCGCGACGGCGCGGGCGCGCCGGTGGTCGTCGACCCCCGGGGGAGCCTGAGCGGGCCGCCCGTGGCGGTGCGGTGGCCCCCCGCCTCGGCGCCGACGGGTGCGGGTCCCCGCGCCGTCGCCGGGTGGGCCGGTCCGTGGCTGCTCACCGACCGCTGGTGGAACCACCCCGGTACCCCGCCGCAGGTGCGTGCGCACGTGCAGGTGGCGTTCGAGGACGGCGGCGCCGTCCTGCTCACGTGGGCGGACGGGGCGTGGACGTGCGAGGCCGACTATGACTGAGACGCCGCGGCGCCCCGCCCCCACCGGCGCCGTGCCCACCGGTGCCGTGCCCCGGTACGCCGAGCTGCACGCGCACTCCGCGTTCAGCTTCCTCGACGGTGCGAGCCAGCCGGAGGAGCTCGCCGCCGAGGCGGCCCGCCTCGGCCTGCGCGCGCTCGCGCTCACCGACCACGACGGGCTCTACGGCGTCGTGCGGTTCGCGCAGGCGGCACGAGCGGTCGGCCTGCCCACGGTGTTCGGCGCCGAGCTGCACCTGCCCGCCCCCGACGGGCGCCGGCACGCGCGCGAGCGCCGCGCCTCGCCGGTGCCGGTGCTCGACGCCCCGACCGGCACGCCCGACCCGCGCGCCACCCACCTGCTCGTGCTCGCCCGCGGGCCCGACGGGTACCGGGCGCTGTCCCGCGCGATCGGCGAGGCGCACCTGCGCACCGGACGCAAGGGCGCCGCCGACCACCGGCTCGAGGAGCTCGCCGCCACCGCGGACGGGCAGTGGCTCGTGCTCACCGGCTGCCGCAAGGGCGCCGTCCGGCGCGCGCTCGCGGGTGGCGACCCCTCGGGCGTGGGTGGCGTCGCTCCCGGCGGTCTCGACGCGGCCCGCCGGGAGCTCGACCGGCTCGTCGCGCTGTTCGGCCGGGACAACGTGGCGGTGGAGACGTCCGCGCACGGCGACGCGTGGGACGCCGAGCGCGCCGACGCGCTGGCCGCGCTCGCGGCCGACGCGGGCCTGCCGCTCGTCGCGACCGGCAACGTCCACTACGCGACCCCGCGGGACGCCGACCTCGCGCAGGCGCTCGCGGCCGTGCGCGCCCGGTCCTCCCTCGACGACCTCGACGGCTGGCTGCCCGCGGCGCCGACCGCCCACCTGCGCTCGGCCGCCGAGATGCTCGGCCTGCACCGGCGCCACCCGCACGCGGTGGCGACGGCCGCCGACCTGGCGGCCGAGTGCGCGTTCGACCTCTCGCTCGTCGCGCCGAGCCTGCCCCCGTACCCCGTGCCGCCCGGCCACACGGAGGCGAGCTGGCTGCGCGAGCTCGTCCGCCGCGGTGCGCACGAGCTGTACGGCCCGCCGGACGCCGAGCGCGTGCCCGGTGCGTACGCGCAGCTCGAGCACGAGCTGCGCGTCATCGAGGACCTCGGCTTCCCCGGGTACTTCCTCGTCGTGTACGACCTCGTCGACTTCTGCCGGCGCAACGGCATCCTCGCGCAGGGCCGCGGGTCCGCGGCGAACTCCGCGGTCTGCTACGTGCTGCGCGTGACCGCGGTCGACCCGGTGCGGCACGGGCTGCTGTTCGAGCGGTTCCTCGCCCCCGAGCGCGACGGCCCGCCGGACATCGACGTCGACATCGAGTCCGCGCGCCGCGAGGAGGTCATCCAGCACGTCTACGCCACCCACGGCCGCACGCACGCCGCGCAGGTCGCCAACGTCATCTCCTACCGCCCGCGCTCGGCCGTGCGGGACGCGGCGCGCGCCCTCGGCTACGACGTGGGTCAGCAGGACGCGTGGAGCCGGTCCATCGAGCGGTGGGGGAGCCTGCGCGGCCCCGAGCGGCCGACGTCCTGGTGGCACCTGACCAAGGCCGGTCCCGTCGGACCGGCGCCGGAGGTGCCCGGACGGCCGACCGCCGACCGCCACGACGTCGTCCCGGACGTGCTGCCGCCGTCCGCCGCCGAGAGCGAGGACATCCCCGACCACGTCATCGACCTCGCCGAGCGGTTCCTGCGGCTGCCGCGGCACCTGGGCATCCACTCCGGCGGCATGGTGATGTGCGACCGCCCGGTCATCGAGGTGTGCCCGGTCGAGTGGGCGCGCATGGAGGGGCGCACGGTCCTGCAGTGGGACAAGGAGGACTGCGCCGACGCGGGCCTCGTGAAGTTCGACCTGCTCGGTCTCGGCATGCTCACCGCGCTGCGCCTCGGCTTCACCGAGGTCGAGAAGCACGAGGGCGTCGTGCTCGACCTGCACGCGCTGCCGTACGAGGACCCGTACGTGTACGACCTGCTGTCCGCCGCGGACACGGTCGGGGTGTTCCAGGTCGAGTCGCGCGCGCAGATGGGCACCCTGCCGCGGCTGCAGCCGCGGCGGTTCTACGACATCGTCGTCGAGGTCGCGCTCATCCGCCCCGGGCCTATCCAGGGTGGGTCGGTGCACCCGTACATCGCGCGCGTGAAGGGCCGCGAGCCGGTGCGCTACCTGCACCCGCTGCTGGAGAAGTCGCTCGGCAAGACCCTCGGCGTGCCGCTGTTCCAGGAGCAGCTCATGCAGATGGCGATCGACGTCGCGGACTTCACGCCCGCCGAGGCGGACCAGCTGCGCCGGGCGATGGGCTCGAAGCGGTCGATGGAGCGCATGGAGGCGCTGCGCAGCAGGCTCATGGACGGCATGGCGCGCAACGGCATCGCGCCCGACGTGCGCGAGGAGATCTTCGACAAGCTCAAGGCGTTCGCCGACTTCGGGTTCCCCGAGTCGCACGCGTACTCGTTCGCGTTCCTCGTGTACGCGAGCGCGTGGCTCAAGGTGCACCACCCGGCCGCGTTCTACGCCGGCCTGCTCGCCGCGCAGCCCATGGGCTTCTACTCCCCGCAGAGCCTGGTCGCCGACGCGCGCCGGCACGGCGTGGAGGTGCTGCGGCCCGACGTGCAGGCGTCGGACGCGCTCGCGGTCGTCGAGCGGGTGGGCCCGACCCCGCCGGGCGGCGAGCCGCGGCTCGTCCCGGCCCCCAGCGGCACCGGCCCGGTCGCGGGACCGGGCGTGCGCACGGGCACCGGCGCGGACCGCCCGCGCTCGCTCGCGGTGCGGCAGGGGCTGTCGTCGGTGCGGACCATCGGCGAGGACCTGGCGCGCCGGCTCGTCGACGAGCGCACCGCGCACGGCCCGTTCGCGGACCTGCACGACCTCGTGCAGCGCGTGCAGCTCAGCACGGCGCAGCTCGAGGCGCTCGCGACGGCCGGGGCGCTCGCCGGCCTGGGCGTCGACCGGCGCGCGGGGCTGTGGGCGGCGGGGGCGCTCGCCCAGGAGGGTCCGGACACGCTGCCCGGCGTGGCCGTCGGCGTGCGGGCCCCGACGTTGCCCGGGCTCGCGGACGTCGAGGTCGCCACCGCGGACGTGTGGGCGACGGGCGTCTCGGTCGACTCCTACCCGACGCAGTTCGTCCGCGACGGCCTCGACGAGGCCGGCGTGCTGCGCGTCGAGCAGGTGTTCCGCACCGACGAGGGGCGCCGCGTGGCCGTCGCGGGCGTCGTGACGCACCGGCAGCGCCCCGGCACCGCGCAGGGTGTGACGTTCCTGTCGCTCGAGGACGAGACGGGCCTGCTCAACGTCGTGTGCTCACCGGGCCTGTGGCAGCGGTTCCGACGCACGGCACGCACCGCGAAGGCGATGGTCGTGCGCGGGCGGCTGGAGAAGGCGGACGGTGCGACGAACCTCGTGGCCGAGCACCTGAGCCCGCTGTCGCTCAAGGTGCGCACCGCGTCGCGGGACTTCCAGTGACGCTCCGGCGGGAGCAGGCGAGCCGTGGCCGGTGGTGACGGCGCGCGGTCAGGACGAGGGCGAGGTGAGCGGCGTCCCGCGCGGGCCGGGCGCGTCCTCGTCCGGGACCTCGTCACCCGGCTCGGCCTCCTCGTCGGCGTCCTCCTCGTCCATCGGCGGGTCGAGGGTGCGCAGCCGGGAGTAGATCGCCCACGCGACGGCCACGAGGGGGACGGCGATGACGGCGCCGAGGATCCCCGCCGTGAGCGTGCCCGCCGTGACCGCCAGCGCGACGACGACCGGGTGCAGCGACACCTGCTTGCCCATGATGAGCGGCTGGAGGATGTGCCCCTCGAGCTGACCGATCAGCGCGATGCCGATCCCGACGAACACCGCGCTCCACAGACCGTTCGCGGCGAGCGCCACGATCATCGCGACGACCATGGCGGCGGGCGCGCCGATGAGCGGGATGAAGGCGCCGATGAGGACGAGCACGGCCAGCGGCGCCGCCAGCGGCACGCCCAGCACCGTCAGGAGCACGAACGCGAGGACGCCGTCGGTGATGGCGATGATCACGGTCCCGCGCGTGTACCCGGAGAACGTGTACCACCCGGCCCCGCCCGCGGTGACCCAGGTCTCGCGCACCCGCATGGGCAGCTGGTTGAGGAACCACGTCCACATCTGCGTGCCGCGCGCGAGGAAGAACACGGTGCAGAACGTCGCCAGCGCCAGGGCCGTGAAGCCCTCGACGACCGAACCCGCGCTGGCGGCGGCCTGCGAGGCGATGTCGCCGGCGTGCTCCTGCACCCACGCCACCCCGTTGTCGATCCACTCGACGATCTGGTCGTTCGTGATGGTGAAGGGCAGCGCGCCGCTCTCGAGGAAGTCGGTGATCTGGTCGATGCCGGTCTCGAACTGCCGCGCCAGGTCGTTCCACTGCGTCGCGATCGAGAAACCGACGTACGTGAGCATGCCGAGGAAGAACAGGATCCCGGCGAGCAGGGCGAGCGCCGTCGCGAGGCCCCGCGGCATGACCCGGCCCATGCCGTCGACGAGGGGGCGCAGCACCGCGGTGAACACCAGCGCGAGGAAGACGGCGACGAACAGCAGCTGCACGCGCGAGGTGGCGTAGAACACGAGCACGACCGCCGCCACCACCACGAGCAGCCGCCACGACACGCCGGCCGCCTGCCGCAGCCAGCGCGGTGCGGGCTCGTCCGCGCCCACGACGTGCGGGTTGCGGCGTCCACCCGCGACCCGCCGCGCCACGGGGTTGACCGCGCTCGCGCGCGGGCGCGAGGCGTTCGTCACGTCGGCCATGCAGCGCCTCCGCCCGTCGTCGATGCCCTCACCCCGCAGTCTGCCCCCGCCGCACCCGACCGGCGCGGCGGTGCGCCGTCCGGCCCCGTCACGTCCGCCGGCAGGACGGCGACCGTGCGCGAGGGTCGATGCGGGGATCGCGCCCGTGCCGTGCTATGTTTTCTGCCGCGCCGAGGGGCCCGCGAGGGTCACCGAGGTCCACCTGTCCGGGTGGCGGAATGGCAGACGCGCTAGCTTGAGGTGCTAGTGCCCGTATAGGGCGTGGGGGTTCAAGTCCCCCTCCGGACACTCGTTGAGACAGCGACGACGACGGCCCCGACCACACGGTCGGGGCCGTCGTCGTTCGTCGCGGGCCCGGTGGTCAGAGGCGCCCGTCAGCGGCGCGCCGGCCGGCGGTCGAGTCGCCCCGCCAGTGCGTACAGCCCCACGGCGAGGGTGCAGAACCCGCAGTACCGCAGGACGGCGCCGGGCCACGAGGCCCACAGCGCGGGGTCCGCGGCCACGACGGCGGCGAGCAGCGCGACGGTGCCGAAGGCGGCCGCTGTCAGGGCGATCATGCGCAGGTTCGTCATCGTCGACCGTCCCACCTCCGGCGTCGGTGCCGGCCCTGCCGGCGTCGGTGCCGGCGTGCTCAGCATGGGGTGCCGCACGGCCGTCGGCACGTCGACGCCGTCGTCGCTGCGGTGCACGGCGGTCACGGAGCCGGTGCGCGTCCTGCGGGACGGGCCGCGCGCACCGACGAGGAGGTCGGCGATGGTGACGGCTCCGGTGCTGGTGGTCGGTGCATCGGGCGGGGCAGCCTCACGGTGGCCGCGGTCCGCGCTCCGGGCCGGTACGTCACCGGCTGCGCCGAACCCGTCAGCGGCATGCTGCGCGAGCTGCGCATCGACGCGGTGCGCATCGCGCGGACGGTGGCGCGCACGCGGGCCTGAGCCTCGCCGCGTGGGGCCCGCGCCGGCGCCGTCCGCCCCCGGACCTGCCGGTGCGGCGGGACCGACCTACTCTCTCGGGATGGCGGGGGAGCGAGGGACGCGGGTGCACGAGGACCTGCGGGCGGCGTGGCAGGCCGGGTCGCCGTGGCGGCGGGCGGCACGCGCCGTCGCGTCGGCCGCGGTGCTGGCGCTGCCCGTGGCCGCCGTCGCGTGGGCGGTGCGCGCGCAGTCCTCGACCGTGCACCGCCTCGACGTGCGGGCGGTGGCGGCGGCGACGGATGCGACGCGCGACGCGCCGGCCCTGCACGACGCGCTCGTCGTCGGGCAGGAGGTGACGCAGCCGGTCTGGCTCGTGCTCGCGGGGTGCGCGCTGTGCGGCTGGGTGTGGCGCCGGCACGGTCTGCCGACGCGTGCGCTGTGGGGCGCCGTCACGCTGCTCGTGTCGTGGGGGACGACGGCGGCGGTGAAGCTGCTCGTGCAGCGGGCGCGGCCCACCGTGCACGACCCGCTCGCGCACGCGGACGGGTTCAGCTTCCCGTCGGGGCACGCGAACATGGCCGCGACCGCGGGCGTCGTGCTCACGGTCGTCGCGTGGCCCGTCCTGGGGCGTCGGGGACGCGTCGTGGTCCCGGCGGTCGCGGGGGCGTGGCGGCCGTGACCGCGGCGGACCGCGTGCTGCTGGGCGTGCACCACCCGTCGGACGTCGTCGCCGGGCTGCTGCTGGGTGCCGCGGTCGCGGTCGGCTCGTGGTCCGCGTACCGGGGGAGCGCTCGGGCGGGCTGGGCGACGCCCACCCGCGGCCGGGCCGCCCGGGCCGGCATGGCGCCCGCCCCGGAGCCGGTGCCGTGAGCCCGGGCGGTGGGGGCGACGACCGGCTGCGGGACCACGCCCACGGCTGCCTCGCCGGCGTCGCGCTCGGGGACGCGCTCGGCATGCCCGTCGAGGGCTGGACCCGCGCCCGCATCGCCGCCGAGCTCGGTGTCGTCGACCGCCTGCTGCCCGGCACCGACCGCGGCATGGCGACGGGGACGGTCACCGACGACACCGAGCAGACCCTCATGCTCGCCGCGGCGCTCACCGAGACGGGCGGCGTCCCGCGGGTGGACGTCGTGGTCCGTCACCTGCTCGCGTGGGTCGACGCCGCGGGGCCCCGGGCGGACGCGGTCATCGGACCCAGCACGGCCGCCGCGCTGACCCTCCTGCGGGCCGGCGCCGACCCGCGCACCACCGGCCGCTCCGGGCGGACGAACGGCGCCGCGATGCGTGTGGCGCCCGTGGGCGTCGTCGTCCCGACGGAGGACCTCGACGCCCTGGTCGACGCCGTCGAGGAGACGTGCGTCATGTCGCACCACACGAGCGAGGCGCTCGCGGGCGCCGCCGCCGTGGCCGCGGTCGTCAGCTCCGCGCTCGCGCAGCCCGGCGCCGACCTGGACGGGCACGTCGCGGTCGCCCGGGCGGCCGCGGCGCTGGCGGGCCGTCGCGGCACGCCCGCCGCCGGGCCGCGCCTGCTCGCCGCGCTCGACGCCGCCGTGGAGGTCGCGCGCACCGCCGCCGACGACGAGGACTTCCTGCGCCGCCTCGTCGACGAGGTCGGCACGTCGGTCGCCGCCGTGGAGTCGGTGCCGGCCGCGGTCGCGTGCCTGGTGCGGGCCGACGCCGACCCGTGGCGCGCGGCGGTGCTGGGGGCGAGCGCGGGCGGGGACGCGGACACGGTGGCGTCCATGGCGGCGGGCATGGCGGGGGCCGTCGCGGGGCTCGACGCGCTCCCGGCCGAGCCGCTCGGGCGCGTCGTCGCCGTGAACAGGCTGGACCTCGCGCCCGTCGCCGAGCGGCTGGTCGTGCTGCGCCGGCTCCGCGTCGCGACGTAGCGACGCCCCGGGGGCCTCGTGCCGCGGGCGCGGGTCGGGCACGCTGGCGCCGGGCGCACCGCGCGCGTGACGCGGCGCGTGCCGAGGAGGAGGCGTCGTGCCGCTGGACCTCAAGAGGGAGATCCCCGCCTACCGCGCCCGGCGCGGCACGCCGGAGCTCGTCACCGTCCCGCCGCTGCAGTACCTCATGGTCGACGGCCACGGGGACCCCAACACGGCGCCGGAGTACCAGGACGCCCTGCGCACGCTCTACCCGGTGGCGTACACGCTCAAGTTCCTCAGCCGGCGCGAGCTCGGGCGCGACCACGTCGTGATGCCGCTCGAGGCGCTGTGGTGGGCCGACGACATGGCGGCGTTCACGACCGCCCGCGACAAGTCCCGGTGGAGCTGGACCGCGATGATCCTGGTCCCCGACTGGATCACCGCCGAGCACGTCGAGGACGCGCGCGCCACGGTCGCCGCCAAGGGCGGTGCCCCCGCGCTGGACGCGCTGCGCCTCGAGCGGCTCGACGAGGGCCTGTGCGTCCAGACGCTGCACGTCGGCCCCTACGACGCCGAGGGTCCCGTGCTGGCGGAGATCCACGACCGCTTCGTGCCGGACCACGGCCTGCGGATGACGGGCCGGCACCACGAGGTCTACCTCAGCGACGCGCGCCGGACCGCGCCCGAGCGGCTGCGCACGATCCTGCGCCAGCCGGTGACGCGGGACGCCGCGGACGGGTGACGCGCTGGGGGCGCGTCCTGTTCGCCCACCTCTGAGCGGTCCCGCCGCCCCCGGCCGCCGGCCCGTGTCCCGGGGCGCTCCGCGCGCCGCCTACGCTGTCCGCCGATGATCACTCGTGCCGAAGGGGCGTACCTGGGCGCCGTGCGCGCGTTCCGGAACCCCATGCTGGACCTGCTGCACAAGCGGCACGCACCCCTCGTGGTGTCCCTGCTGTCGGTCCTCTTCACGGCCGAGCGCCCCACCGTGCCCGTCGCCGACGCGCACACCGAGATCGCCGACGCCCTCGACCAGCTGCGCGCCGCGGGGCACGGCGACGACCTGCCGACCGGGTCGGCCCGCGACCTGTGCCGGCAGTGGGCCGACGCCGGGTGGCTCGTGCGGCAGGTGCTCGACGACGACGTCGAGGCGTACCGGCTGTCCGCGCACGCCGTCGGCGCCCTCGAGGTCGCGGGACGCGCCGGCGGTGCCCGCGCGCGGGTGTCGCAGTCGCGCGTGCGCACGCTCCTCGACGCCGTGGAGCGGCTCGCCCAGGACGCCGACCCGGACGTGCTCGTGCGCATCGCACGCCTCGACGCCGAGATCGCGCGGCTGCGCGAGGAGCTCGCGCGGCTCGAGCGCACCGGCACGGTCGACCCGGTCGACGACGAGACGCTCCTCGAGGAGGCGGAGAACGTCCTGCACCTCGTGCGCGAGCTGCCCGCGGACTTCGCGCGCGTCGCCGAGTCCATCAAGGCCATGCAGCGCGACGTCGTGACGGCCCTGCGCCAGGACGAGCGCCCCACGGGGGCGGTGCTGCGCGAGTACCTCGAACGCGGCGAGCACGTCATGGAGTCGACGGCCGAGGGGCGCGCGTTCGCGGGGGCGCTGCGGCTCATCGGCGACCCGCAGCGCCTCGACGCGCTCGCGGGGCAGATCGACGTCGTGCTGCGGCACCGCTTCACGCGTCGGCTGCCGGCGCAGCAGCGCACCGAGCTGCGCGAGATCGTCCGTCGCATCGAGCAGGGCCTGGACCAGGTGTTCGCCGCGCAGCGGGAGGCGTCCTACGTCATCACGGCGCAGGTGCGTCACCACGACCCGCTGCGCGACCGGCAGGTCGACGCGCTGCTGCGCGACGTGATGGCCGGGCTGCAGGAGTGGGTGCCGGGCGCGCGCCGCGGCCAGCCGGTCGACCCGCTGCGCCGCCTGCCCGTCGCCGAGGTCGAGCACCTGCGCCAGAGCGTCGGTGACCCGCGGCCGCCGGAGCCGCCGGCGCCGCTGGTGGACTGGGACGACGAGCTGGACGCGGTCGCCGCGCACGACGAGGCGCGCGCGTGGGGCGGGCCGCACTACGCGGAGCTGGAGGCGCACCTGCACGCGTCCGCCGGCGCGGACGGGACGGCCGACGTCGCGGCCGCGTTCCGGTCGGCGCCGTCGGACGCGCGCCGGCCCGTGGACCTGCTCGGGCTGCTGGAGATCGCGCACCGGCACGGCATGACGGAGACCGGGGAGGTCGCGTTCGTCGACGCGGTCCGCCCCGACGGGACGGCTCGGCGCCTGGCGTTCGGCGCGGTGACCACGCGGATCGGGGACGACGATGAGTGAGACGACGGACCTGACGGACGTCGAGGAGGCGCCCGGCGACGTCGCCGCCGAGGAGCGCGAGGCGGCGTTCATCGCCCCCGTGCCCATGGAGGAGGACCCCGCCGAGCTGTTCGCGGGGGACACCGGCACGCTCGACGCCGACGTGCGGCGCGTGCTCGTGCGCCTGCTGCAGCGCCGGTTCCTGCTGGCCGAGCGCAGCCCCGCCCAGTGGCGCACGCTCCTGGAGAACCAGCACGTCGTCGAGTCGCGCCTGCACGACCTGTTCGTCCGGCTCGTCGTCGACCACGAGCGCGGCGTCGCGTACAAGCAGCAGGTGCGCTCGGCGGAGCTCGACGTGCCGGTGCTGCTGCGCGACGACGCCTACAGCCGCGCCGAGACCCTCGTCCTCGTGCACCTGCGCACGGTCTACCAGCGCGGGCAGGGCGCCGGGCAGACGTCGGTGCGGGTGGACGTCGAGGAGATCGAGCAGACCGCGCTGACGTACTTCGACGCCGACGACACGAACGTCGCCGCCCACCAGCGCGAGATCCGCGCCGCCGTCGCGCGCCTGGCCAAGGAGGGCATCGTCGAGGAGGAGTCCGAGGGGCGCTACCGCGTGTCGCCGCTCGTGGAGATCGTGCTGAGCACCGAGCGGCTCGGCGAGCTGCGCACGTGGCTGCGCGCGCAGACGGAGGTGGCCCGATGACGATGGTCGACACGCTGTTCGGGCTCGTGCCGTCCGCGTCGACGGGGCAGCAGTGGGTCGCGCGCGACCTGCAGCTGGTCAACTGGGGCGGCTACGACGGGCACCACCGGGTGCGCCTCGCGTCGACGGCGACGCTGCTGTCCGGCGGGTCCGGCTCCGGCAAGTCCACGCTCATGGACGCGTACATCGCGCTGCTCATGCCGCACACGACGCCGTTCAACGGCGCCTCGAACGGCGGCGTCGTCGGGCGTCCGCGCGGCAAGGACCAGCGCAACATCCTGTCCTACGCGCGGGGCAAGCTCGACGAGTCCCGCACGGACGACGGCACGCGCGAGCGCGTGCTGCGCGGCGACGGCCGGGACACGTGGACCGCGATCGGCATGACGTGGGCGGACCAGTCCGGCGCCGAGCTGACGGCCGTGCGGGCCTGGTACGTGCCGTCGGCGGCCCGCACGCTCGAGGACGTCGTCGCGGTCCGCGCGACCGTCGACGGCGCGTTCGACCTGCGGGAGCTGGAGGCCGCCGCGGCGCAGCGGCTCGCGCGCCCGGCGGTCACCGCGACGGGGCTCGCGTGCTTCGACACCGACCGGGAGTTCACCGCCCGCCTGCACACGTCCCTCGGCATCGGCGCGTCGGGGGACGGCGGCAAGGCTGTCGCGCTGCTCGGCCGCATCCAGGCCGGTCAGCAGATCACCACCGTCGACGCCCTGTACAAGGCGATGGTGCTCGAGGAGCCCGACACGTTCGCGACGGCCGACGCCGTGGTCGAGCAGTTCGACAAGCTCAGCGGCACCCGCGAGCAGATGGTCACGGCCCGGCAGCAGGTGCGGGCGCTGGAGCCGATCCGCGAGCACCGCGCGGCCATCGAGGCGGGCGCCGAGCGGCTGCGCGTCATCGAGGCGATCGGCCGGTTCGAGGACGCCGGCTCGCCGGCCGCGCTGTGGCGTGACGAGCGCCGCCTCGCGCTGGTGCGCGACGTCGAGGCGGACCTGCAGCGACGGCACGGGCAGGCCCAGCGGCTCGCCCTGGAGACGAGCGCCCGCATCGACGCGGCGCGCTCCGAGCTCGACGGCGTCCGGGAGACGCTGTGGGCGTCCGGCGGGGACCAGCTGGCCCGCGCCCAGCGCGAGCTGCGCGTGGTCGGGTCCCGGCTGGAGGAGGTCGGCCGGGCCCGGCGTCGCCTCGACGAGGTGCTCACCGGTGCCCTCGGGGCGGGCGTGGGGACGCAGGCCGAGTTCGAGGCCCTCGTCGCGCGCGCGCAGGCCGCCCTGCAGGACACCGACGCGAAGGAGTCGGCCCGGCGGGCGCTGTTCGACGCCATGTCGGAGCGCAAGGAGGCCGCCGCCGACCTCGCCGCCCTGCGGGGCGAGGCGGCCGCCGCGGCACGGCGTCGCGACAACCTGCCCGAGGACCTGCACGCCGCGCGGGCCGCGCTCGCCGCCGCCGCCGGGCTCACCGTCGACGACCTGCCGTTCGTCGCCGAGCTCGTCGAGGTCCGCACCGAGCACGAGCCGTGGCGGGAGGCGTTCAACCTCGCCCTGGGCGGGTTCGCGACGCTGCTGCTCATCGACGTGGCGCACCTGCAGGCGTTCCGGCGCGCGATCGACACCGTCCCGGTCGCGCGGCGCATCCGCTTCGAGGGCGTCCCGACGGGGCTGCGGGACGACGCGGGCGTCGACGCGCGCACGCTCCCGGGCCGGCTCGACTACCGCACGAGCCCCTTCACCGGCTGGCTCAAGGGCGAGCTCGCGTCGCGGTACGCGTACGTGTGCGTCGACACCCCCGGCGAGCTGGCGCAGCACGCGAAGGCGCTGACGCGTACCGGGCAGGTGTCGGAGGGCACCCGCGGCGCGCACGGCGGGCAGGGGTGGGCGAACGTCCTCGGCTTCACGAACACGCGCCGCCTGGCGCACCTGGAGGAGCAGGTCGCCCGCGCGGAGCAGCGGCTGGTCGTCGCGGAGGCGCAGGTCGCCGAGGCGGGCACCCGGATGGACCGGCACGAGGCCGCGCTGCGCGCGTACGCGACGGTGCTCGAGGTGACCTGGGAGCAGGTCGACGTGGACGCCGTGGAGGCCGAGCGGGCCCGCTGGGACCGCGTCGTCACCGAGGTCACGGCCGGCAACCCGGAGGTGGTGCGCCTGCAGGGGCGCGCCGCGGAGCTCGACGTCCTCGTGCAGGACCTGACCGAGCGGCTCGGGCGGACCAAGGGCGACGCCGAGGACCTGGAGCGGCGCTGGTCCGCCACGACCGACGAGGTCGACGCCGCCCAGCTCGCGCTGGACGCCGCGCAGGAGGCGGGCACCACCCTCGACCCCGCGCACCGCGCCTACCTCGACGGGCTGCTCGACGACGCGCCGGACACCCGGGCGGGGGCCGAGCAGGGCGACCCGGTCGCCGTCCTCGCCGCGTTCGACGCGGTCGTCGCGCGCGCCGCCGACGTGCTGCGGGCGGACCGCCAGGCGGCGCAGCAGGCGGTCGCGACCGCACGCGACGCCCTGCGGCGGACCTTCGAGACGTTCGTCGAGCGCTGGCACGACCCCAACCTCGGCACGGACCCCGACACCTCGTACGCCGACTTCGAGCGCATCCTCACCGAGCTCGAGACGAACGGGCTGCACGAGCTCGAGGCGGAGTGGCGCAAGAGCCTGCTGCGCCTGTCCGGCAACGACCTCACGGACCTGCACAACGCGCTCGCCCGGTCCGTGCGCGAGATCAAGGAGCGCATCGGCCCGGTCAACGAGATCCTCGCGGACCTGCCGTTCGCGGACGACGACCACCGGCTGCGCATCGACGCCCGCGACACCCAGTCCGCGGTCGTCGCCCGCTTCCGCAAGGAGCTGCGCGACCTGCGCGAGCTGCTCGCCACGGAGGCCACTGACGCCGAGCGGGAGCGCCGCTACGCGCGCATGGCGAAGGTCGTCGACCGCATCCGGCGCACGTCGCCGGACTTCGCGGACCTGGTCGACGTGCGCCGGCACGTGCGCCTGTCGGCGGAGAAGGTCGACCTCGACGGCAACCACGTCGCGCTGTACGACCACATCGGCGAGAAGTCCGGCGGTGAGTCGCAGGAGCTGGTCGCGTTCATCGTCGGCGCGGCGCTGCGCTACCAGCTCGGTGACGCCGGTGCGGAGCGTCCCCGCTACGCGCCCGTGTTCCTCGACGAGGCGCTCATCAAGGCGGACGCCCGGTTCACGGGCCGCGCGATCGGCGCCTGGCGCGGCCTGGGCTTCCAGCTCGTCATCGGTGCCCCGAACGACAAGTTCAGCGCGCTGGAGCCGCACGTCGACGTCGCGTACGTCGTGCTCAAGGACGCGTCGGGGCGGTCGCGCACGACGCCGGTGGCGGGCGTGGCGCAGGACGCCGCGGGCGGGTGACGGCCGTCCCGTCACCCGCCTGCCGACGGCCTCACCACGCGGCGGCGGACGCCAGCCCCAGCAGGTACTCCTCCCACACCTGCCCGGCGGCCGGACCGCCGTTGCACGTGCCGTCGGACAGCCCGACCGTCTTGATCCACAGGTTCGCCACGTGCGGTCCCGTTCCGGTCGCACCCGGCGGCGTGCCGAGCGCACGGCCGGCCGGGTTGCACCACACGGTGCCCTCCGGCCCGGCGAGCGGACCGTTGCCGTTGCGGGACGTGTCGACCACGAACGCCGCACCGCCGAGCAGCGCGGACAGGTAGGTGCCGTAGGCGACCTCGTGGTCGCTGCGCTGGAAGTTCGACGTGTTGACGGCGAAGCCGGCGCCGCTGTCCACGCCGGCGGCCCGCAGGCGCAGCGCCATGTCCTGCAGCGAGGCGGTGCCCCAGCCGAAGCTGTTGCTGCTGCCGGCGTCGAGGTAGACCTCCGCGCCCGCGGCCGCGTAGGCCCGCACCGACCGCTTGAGCAGCGCGAGCCGCTCGGCGCGGTCGCCGCAGCGATCGAGGTGCAGCAGCGCGTCCGGCTCGACGACGACGACCGCGCGTGCGCCGGCGAGCCCCGCCGCGACGGCGTCGACCCACGCGGAGTACTCGGCGGCGGTGGCGAAGCCGCCCGCCGAGTGGTTGCCGCAGTCGCGGTCGGGGATGGCGTAGGTGACGAAGACCGGGGTGCGCCGTGCGGCGCGGGCCGCGTCGGCGTACGCACGGACGGTCGCCGTGGTGTCGGCGGTGCCGAGCCAGCGGGTCGAGACGTGCGCCGCGGCCTTGTCGAGCAGGTCCGCGTCCGCCGTCCGACCGGCCGCGCGGGCAGCCTGGGCGGCCGCGGCGACGGGGGAGGACGGGGCGACGTACGGCGGTGCGGACGACAGCACGGTGCGGTGGACCCGCTCGGCGGTGCCGCCGTCGAGCGTGCTGCCCCCGTTCAGGGTGCTGCCGGAGCCGGGCAGGGACGGGCGCGGCAGCGGCTCGGGCAGCGGCAGGTGCACGACGGCCGGGACGCGCTCGGTCGTGGGCGCGGGCGCCGGGGTCGGGGTGGACCAGACCGCCTCGCCCGTCGTCGCGACGAGGTAGGCCCGCGCGTGGTCCTTGAGGACCAGGCGGGCGCCGGCGGACGCGGTCCCGGACGACCACGCGCGCGTGCCGTCGGGCGCGGTGACGCGCAGCTCGCCGCCCGTCGTGACGGTGGCCGACGCGCCCGGCCTGCCGGTGACGACCTGCCAGGCGGTGCGTCCGCCGGTGGTGACGGCGAGCGTCCCGTCGGTGCCCATCACCAGGCGCGCGGTGCCGTCGGGGCTGGTGATCGACTCCCCGGGCAGCAGCAGCCCGCCGCTGAGGACCCGGTCCGTGCCGGTCGTCCGCAGCGCCGGACCGTCGACGGTGCTCTTCCACGCGACGCGGTGCGCGGTGTCGATCGTGTAGAGGACGCCCTCCGGCTTCAGGACCGACCGCGCGCCCGGCGCGGCGGTGCCGGTGCTCCACACGACGGCCCCGGTGCGGGTGACGACCTCGAGCGCCCCCGACGGCTGCTGGACGAGGCGGGCGCCGGCGTGGCCGGTGGTGCCGGTGTGCCACAGCACGCGCCCGGCCAGGCGCAGCGTCACGTCGCCGTCGGCCTGGACGGCGAGCTCGTGCGCGCTGCCGACCGCCCGCAGCACGCCGCCGGGGGCGAGCTGCTGGCCGGAGGTCAACCGGTCCGCCGGCGCGGTGAGGGCGTGCGCGGGCGCGGCGAGCGCGACCGAGGCGAGCAGGGTGGCCGCGACCGTCGTGGCGAGGGTCAGGAGGCGGGTGGTGCGGGGCAGTACGCGGTGCATGGGTTCGTCCTCGGGTGGGTCGATCACTCGCCGTCCCATCGTCACCTGGACGGGCGACCTGAGCGGCTGTCCGGGTGAGGAGAGCCGCATCACCACCAGCGTGGTCCGGAGCGTGCCGGTCCGCCCGGTCTGCGCCGTGCGGCGCGCGTTCTGCCCTGAGCGGAGCGGTCGGTCCGGCCGGGGTCGGCGCCGCTAGCGTCGGTCCATGCCGCACGACGTCGTCGCCCTCGTCCCGCACCGTCGGCGCCCCACGGCCTGGCGTCGCACCATCGGCGCCCTGCTGCGCGCGGAGCGTGAGCGCCAGGGTCTGCGCCTGGCGGACGTGGCCGAGCGGGCACGGCTGTCCCCGCAGTACCTGTCCGAGGTCGAGCGCGGGCTGAAGGAGCCGTCGTCGGAGGTGCTCGCCGCGCTGACCGACGCGCTCGGCCTGACGCTGGTCGACCTGGCGCAGGGCATCGTGGACGCGCTGGCCGCGCCCGCGGCCCGCTCGGGCGCCGGGCGGACGGTGCTGACCCTGACGTCGTCGCCGCAGCCCGCGGTGACGGTCCCGCGCCCGGGCGGTGCCCCGCGTGGGACGCGCCTGCTGGCCGCCTGAGGTCGCGCCCGGCGCCCCGTCGCGTGGGCGGGACGGGGCGCCGACGGTGCCGGTCAGCGCGGGCGGGTCGCCAGCACCTCGTCCACCAACCCGTACGCCACCGCCTGCTCCGCGGTGAGGACCCGGTCCCGGTCGGTGTCGCGGCGCAGCGTCGCGACGTCCCTGCCGGTGTGCCGCGACAGCACCTCCTCGAGCTGGCCGCGCACCCGCACGACCTCGTCCGCCGCGAGGATGAGGTCCGGGATGGTGCCCTGCCCGCGGGTCGAGGGCTGGTGCAGCACCACGCGCCCGTGCGCGAGGATCGCGCGCCGCCCCGGGGCGCCCCCGGCGAGCAGCACCGCCGCCGGACCGGCCGCCTGCCCGACGCACGTGGTGGCGACCGGCGCCCGGACGTACTGCATCGCGTCGTAGACCGCGAGCATCGCCGACGGCGACCCGCCGGGGGAGTTGACGTACAGCTGGATCGGCAGCTCGCTCTCCGACTCCAGGTGCAGCAGCTGCGCGACGAGGACGTTCGCGACGCCGTCGTCGATCTCCGTGCCGAGGTAGACGATGCGCTCGGACAGCAGCCGGCTGAACACGTCGGACGTCCGCTCGACGCCGGCACGGCGCTCGGTCACGTAGGGGATCGTGTAGGTGCTCACGGCCGCACCCCCACGCGCGGCGCGACGGTGGCAGGACGGACGTCGGCGAGCGAGTCGACGACGGCGTCGACGAACCCGTAGTCCAGGGCCTCCTGCGCGCTGAACCAGCGGTCCCGCAGCGAGTCCTCGCGGATCCGCTCGACGGGCTGGCCGGTGTGCTGCGCGACGAGGCCGAGCACCGTGTCGCGGGTGTGCCGCAGGTCGTCGGCCTGCAGCTCGACGTCGACGGCGGACCCGCCGATGCCGGCCGACCCCTGGTGCAGCAGGACGCGGGCGTGCGGCAGCGCGAACCGCTTGCCCGGCGTGCCGGCCGACAGCAGGAACTGGCCGGCGCTGGCAGCCATGCCGGCGGCGACCGTGCGCACGTCGTTCGGGATCAGGCGCATGACGTCGTGGATCGCGAGCATCGCCGGCACGGAGCCCCCGGGCGAGCTGATCCACAGCGTGACGTCGGTGCGGGGGTCCTCGGCGGACAGCAGGAGCAGCTGGGCCGCGATGCGGTGGCCGTTGTGCTCGTCGAGCGCGGTGCTCAGCACGACGATGCGCTCGTACGCGAGCCGCGCGAGCAGCTCGTCGTCGTAGGGACGGGTGGCGGTGGAGGTGCTCATGCCCCCACCCTGCGTCCGGCGGGGACGGGTGCGGCGACCGCGCTGCCGACGGCGGATCCGCCGTCGGCAGCGCCTAGGCTCGGTGCCCGTGAGCAGCACCGCGCCCGGCGCCGTCAGCACGACCACCGTCGGGGACGACGGGGCGCCGGTCGTGTTCCTGCACGGGCTGTTCGGGCAGGGGCGCAACTTCACGCAGATCGCCAAGGCGCTCGTGCCGGCGTACCGGTCGCTGCTGGTCGACCTGCCGAACCACGGGCGCTCGGCCTGGACCGACCGGTTCGACTACGGCGAGACCGCCGACCTGGTCGCGGCGCAGCTGCGTGCGGGGTTCGCCGCCGACGGCCCCGTGCACGTCGTCGGCCACTCGATGGGCGGCAAGGTCGCGATGCTGCTCGCGCTGCGCCACCCGGACCTGGTGGACCGGCTCGTCGTCGCGGACATCGCCCCCGCCTCGGGCGGCTCGCTGGGGGAGTTCGCCCACCTGCTCGACAGCCTCGCGGCCCTCGACCTCGCCACGCTGACCCGTCGCGCCGAGGCGGACGAGCGGCTCGCGGAGCGCGTGGACGACCCGCGCGTGCGGGGCTTCCTGCTGCAGAACCTGCGCGCCGACGGCGAGGGCTTCCGGTGGCAGGCGAACCTCGACCTGCTGCGCCGCGAGCTGCCGACGATCGGCGGCTTCCCCGACACCGGCGACGCCGTCTTCGACCACCCCGTGCTGTGGGTCGCGGGGGACCGGTCCGACTACGTGCGGCCCGAGCACGGTCCCGCGATGCGGCGGCTGTTCCCGCGCACGACCCTCGTCACGCTCAAGGGCGCGGGGCACTGGGTGCACTCCGAGCAGCCCGAGGCCTTCGTCTCGGCGCTGCGCACGTTCCTGGGCGCCGCCGACCGCTGACGGCCCGGGGTGCCCGGTCCCTCAGACGTCCTCCGCGCGCAGTCCCCGCTCCGCGTGCAGGCCCCGGTACACGGCGGTGCGCAGCTCCACGGCGTACGCCTCGCGCTGCGGCATGCGCACCTCGCGCGCCACGGCGATCTCCGCCTCCACGTCGTAGGGCACGCGCACGACCTGCAGCGCGAACGGCGCCGACCGGTCCCCACCCGGCTCGCCCTCGAGCACCACGTACGACGCCGTCGGCTCGTCGAGCGGGTTGCCGACGCTGCCCACGTTGAACAGGGTGCGCCCGTCCTGCGTCTCGACGTACGTGTCGTGCACGTCGCCGTACCCGACCATGTGCGGCGCCGGGCCGTCGCCGGTCAGCTCGGTCGTGGCGAACATGCCGTCGAACTCCTCGGCCGTGTGGTGGAACCGCACCCGCACGTGCACGGACCGCGCGGAGGCGTGCAGGAGCCGGATGCGCCGCCCGCTGAGCTCCAGCTGGTGCACGAGCGGCAGCCCGCGCAGCCAGTCCCGGTCCTCGGGCGTCAGCTCGTCGTGCCACCACGTGAGCGCCTCGTCGCGGACCGTGTCGGGGTGCGGCAGGAAGTCGTCCCAGTTGCCCCGCACCGTCACCGCGCAGCGCTCGCGGCTGCGGGCGACGGCGGCGGAGCCCCGCGGTCCCTTGCCGACGACGTCACCCAGGTTGAGCACGGTGCCGATGCCGCGCGCGTCGATGTCGCGCAGCACCGTGTCGAACGCCGTCATGTTGCCGTGCACGTCCGACAGCACCGCGATCCGCTCCACCGGCACGCTCCTCTCCTCGCCCCGCCGCGACCCTAGCCGCCGCGGGGGAGGCCGTGGCGGTCAGGCGCGGACCGGGGTGGGCACGCGGGACGCGAGCTCGTGCAGCGCGTCGAGCAGGACGCGGTTGAACGCCGCCGGGGCGTGGCTGTTGACGTCGTGACCCGCGCGCGGCACGACCGTGAGCCGGGCGCCGGGCAGCGCGCGCAGGTACCGCCGCTCGTCCAGGCGCAGCGGGTCACGACGGCCGTTGACGACCCACACCGGCACCAGCAGCCGACGCAGGTCGCGCAGCGGGGAGTACCCGGCGAGGGCCGCGAGCATGTCCGTCACGACGTGCCACGTGCCCTGACCGCGGCCGAGCCAGCGCGTCACGTGGTGCGACGCGTGCCGGTACAGGTGCAGCGGCTTGCCCTTGATCTCCGTGGAGCAGCCCGCGAGGACGACCCCGCGAGCTTGCCCTCGTTCCGGCCGGCGTACGCGAGCGACGCGTAGCCCCGAGCGACAGCCCGACGAGCAGCGGCGGCACGGGGCACGCGCTCACCGCGTCGTCGATCGCCGCGAGGGCGCCCTCGAGGGTGAACCGCTCGGCGCTGCGCGCGCCGTGGCCGGGCAGGTCGATCGCGTGCGTGGGGTGGCCGCGGTGGCGCAGCACGGCGACCTGGGCGTGCCAGATGGCCGAGGACGTGCGTGTGCCGTGGACGAGCACGATGGGACGGTGGATGGGGGCCTCCTGCGGGTGCGCCCCGGACGGCCGGGGGCGCCGTCCGGGACCTCGTCAGGGTAGTCCGCGTGCCTGAGGGCCGCCTGAGTGCGGGGCGCGCGGACCGCTCAGGCCCCGGCCCAGCGGTGCGCGACCGCGAGCGTCTGCGCGGTGTACCCGCCGCGGAACAGCAGCGCGTGCACCGCCAGCGGGTACAGCTGGTGCAGCGTCACGCGGTGCCGCCACCCGCGGGCGAGGGGGTGCACCCGCTGGTACGCGTCGAGCACGTCCTCGAGGTGCGGCAGGCCGAAGAGCGCGAGCATCGCCAGGTCGGTCTCGCGGTGGCCGCCGTGCGCCGCGGGGTCCACGAGCGTCACCCCGTCCGGCGTCCACAGCACGTTCCCCGACCACAGGTCGCCGTGCAGGCGGGCGGGCGGGTCGGCGTCGTCCCAGGTGCCGGCCCGCAGCCGCGCGGCGAGCCGCGCGAACGCGTCGTCGTCCGCCGGCCCCGTGAGCCCGGCGGCCCGCAGCGCCGTCGCGACGGGCTCGACGCGGCACTCCGCGAGGAACGCGCCCCACGACGCGTGCGCGCCGGAGCGCATCGGCAGCGGTGCGTCGAGGGGACCGAAGAAGCCGTCACCGGACCAGTCGTCCGGCGGTGCGCCGAAGGCGGCGGCACCCGCGTCGTGCGTGCGTGCGAGGGCGGCGCCGAACGCCCGTGCCGCCTCCGGGCCGGGCCGGACGGTCGGCAGCCGCACGAGGTCCAGGTGGTCGTCCGCCACGTCCAGCACCTCGACCACGCGCGCGCCGCCCGCGGCCGCCAGCCACCGCAGCCCCGCGGCCTCGCACGCGAAGAACCCGGGCGGGGCGTCGGGTCGCGCCTTGCGGTGGACGGGACGGGCGGCGTGCCCGGGCGTCGCCGGCATGACGTCACGGTAACGAGGCCACGCCGTCCCGACACCCGCGCGTGACACGGGACGGGCAGACTGGACCGTGAGCGGCGTCACACCCCGACGCCGCCTCACCGCCGCGCGACCCGCGCCCGCCCGACAGGAGACCGGCCATGCAGATCGGCGTCCCCCGCGAGACCAAGAACCGCGAGCACCGGGTGGCGGTCACACCCGCCGGCGTCGACCGGCTGGTCCGCGCGGGCCACGAGGTCCTCGTCGAGACCGGCGCCGGTGCCGGCTCGCACCTGGCCGACGCGGACTACGTGCGCGCCGGCGCCCGGGTCGTCGCGACGCCCGCCGAGGCGTGGGCGGCCCCCCTGGTGTGCAAGGTCAAGGAGCCGGTGCCCGCCGAGTACGGGTACCTGCGTCCCGACCTCGTCCTGTTCACGTACCTGCACCTCGCGGCCGACCGCCCCGCCACCGACGCGCTGCTGGCCGCCGGCACGACCGCCATCGCCTACGAGACCGTGCGGGCAGCCGACGGGAGCCTGCCGCTGCTGGCGCCCATGAGCGAGGTGGCCGGGCGGCTCGCGACCCAGGTGGGCGCGTACCACCTGATGGCGGGGGAGGGCGGCGGCCGCGGCGTCCTCCTCGGCGGCGTCCCCGGCACGGCACCGGCGAAGGTCGTCGTGCTCGGGGGTGGGGTGGTCGGCACGCACGCCGCGGAGATCGCGGTCGGCATGCGGGCGGACGTCACCGTCCTCGACGTGTCGGTCCCGCGCCTGCGTGAGCTGGACGCCCGGTTCGCCGGCCGCGTCCGCACGCTCGCGTCCTCGGCGTGGGCCGTCGAGCAGGAGCTGCTCGACGCCGACCTCGTCGTCGGTGCGGTCCTGCGGCCGGGCGCGCGCGCCCCGCGCCTGGTGAGCGACGCGCTGGTGGCGGCGATGCGCCCCGGCTCGGTGCTGGTCGACGTCGCCGTCGACCAGGGCGGGTGCTTCGAGGGCACCCACCCGACCACGCACGACGCACCGACCTACCGGGTGCACGGCTCGGTCTTCTACTGCGTGGCGAACATGCCGGGCGCCGTGCCGGTCACCTCCACGCGCGCGCTCACCGCCGTCACGCTGCCCTACCTGGCCGCGCTCGCGGACCGCGGCTGGCGGGACGCCGTCGCCGACGACCCCGCCCTCGCCGCGGGCCTGACGACGCACGCGGGGCGGCTGCTGAGCACCGCGGTGGCGGACGCCCACGGCCTGCACGCCGCGCCGCTCGGCGCGGTCCTCGGGTCGCACGCCGGACCGCAGGCATCTGTGACGATGGGCGCATGACCTCCGCACCCGAGGCGACCGCCCTCGACCCGACCAACCCGTTCGCCCGTCCCTCCCGGCTCCCGTACGGCCTGCCGGACTTCCGCGAGGTGCGCGAGGAGCACTACCTGCCCGCGCTCCTGGCCGGCATGGCCGAGCAGCGGCGCGAGGTCGAGGCGGTCGCCACCGACCCCGCCGAGCCCACCGTCGAGAACACGCTCGTGCCGCTCGAGCGCTCCGGCCACCTGCTGCACCGCGTCGCCTCGGCCTTCTGGAACCAGGCCGGCTCGGACTCGACCCCGGGCCTGCAGGCGATCGAGGAGGAGCTCGCGCCGCTGTACGCGGCGCACCAGGACGCGATCTGGCTGGACGCCCGCCTGCACGCCCGCGTCGAGGCGCTCGCGGTGTCGCTGGAGGGCACCGAGCTCGCCCCCGACACCGCCTGGCTCCTGCACCGCACCCGGCGCGCCTTCGCCCGCGCCGGCGTGGGCCTGCCCGAGGCGGACCAGGAGCGGCTGCGGGCGATCAACGCGGAGATCACGAGCCTCGACGCCGCCTTCGGGCGCAAGCTGCTCGCCGGCGCCAACGCCGCGGCCGTCCTCGTCACCGACGAGGCGGAGCTCGACGGCATGCCGCAGGACGCCCGCGACGCGGCCGCGCAGGCCGCGGCGGAGCGCGGGCACGAGGGCGCGTGGCTGATCGAGCTCCAGCTGCCCACCCAGCAGTCCGTCCTGGCGACGCTGCGCGACCGCGGCCTGCGCGAGCGCATCCACCGCGCGTCGGTGACCCGCGGTGCGACCGGCGACGAGAACGACACGCGCGAGACCCTGCTCGCGCTCGTGCGCCTGCGCGCCGAGCGTGCGCGCCTGCTCGGCTACGAGCACCACGCGGCCTACGTCGCCGAGGACGCCACCGCCGGGTCGGCGCAGGCCGTCGCCGAGATGCTCGCCCGCCTCGCCCCGGCCGCCGTCGCGAACGCCCGCGCCGAGGCGGCCGAGCTCGAGGTGGCGCTGCAGGCCGACCACCCGGGCGCGACGCTCGAGCCCTGGGACTGGTCCTACTACGCCGAGCGCGTGCGCCAGGACAAGCGCCAGCTCGACGAGTCGGCCCTGCGCCCGTACCTCGAGCTCGACCGCGTGCTCACCGAGGGCGTCTTCCACGCCGCGAACCGCCTGTACGGGCTCACGTTCGCCGAGCGCCACGACCTCGTCGGCTACCACCCGGACGTGCGCGTGTTCGAGGTGTTCGACGCGGACGGCTCCGGCATGGGCCTGTTCCTCGGCGACTTCTGGACGCGGGCGTCCAAGCGCGGCGGCGCGTGGATGAACACCCTCGTCGACCAGTCCGACCTGCGCGGCGAGCTCCCGGTGGTCGTGAACAACCTCAACGTGCCCAAGCCGCCGGCGGGCCAGCCCACGCTGCTGACGTGGGACGAGGTCATCACGCTCTTCCACGAGTTCGGCCACGCGCTGCACGGCCTGCTCGCCCGGGTCCGCTACCCGTCGCAGGCCGGCACGAACGTGCCGCGCGACTTCGTCGAGTACCCGTCCCAGGTCAACGAGATGTGGGCCTGGGACCCGGAGGTCCTCGCGCGCTACGCCGTGCACCACGAGACGGGTGAGCCCATGCCCGCCGCGTGGGTCCGCACGCTGCTCGACGCCCGCCAGGACGGCGAGGGCTTCGCGACGACCGAGTACCTCGCCGCAGCGCTGCTCGACCAGGCCTGGTACCGCCTGGCCCCCGAGGACGTCCCCACCGACCCGGCGCAGGTCGAGGCCTTCGAGGCCGCCGCGCTCGAGGCCGCGGGGGTCGCGTTCGCGCCGGTGCCGCCCCGGTACCGCACGTCGTACTTCAACCACGTCTTCGGCAGCGGCTACTCGGCCGGGTACTACGCCTACATCTGGTCGGAGGTGCTCGACGCCGACACCGTCGAGTGGTTCGCGGAGAACGGCGGCCTGCGCCGCGAGAACGGCGACACCTTCCGCGCCCGCCTGCTCGGGCGCGGGGGCTCGATCGACCCGCTGCAGGCGTTCCGCGACCTGCGCGGCCGCGACCCCGAGATCGCGCCGCTGCTGGCGCGCCGCGGCCTGGACCGGGCGGACGCCCGATGAGCGCCGCGACCGGCGCGTCCGCCGTGCCCACCGCCGAGGACGAGGTCGTCGACCTCTGCCGCGACCTCATCCGGTTCGACACCTCGAACCCCGGCGACGGCACCGGACCGGGGGAGCGCGCCGCCGCCGAGTACGTCGTCGGCCTGCTGCAGGACGTCGGCCTGGAGCCCGAGCTGTTCGAGAGCGAGCCGGGACGGGCCAGCGTCGTCGTGCGCGTCGAGGGGGCCGACAGCAGCCGTCCCGCGCTCGTCCTGCACGGTCATCTCGACGTCGTCCCCGCCCACGCCCCGGACTGGAGCGTCGACCCGTTCGCCGCCGAGGTCCGCGACGGCCTCGTGTGGGGCCGTGGCGCGGTGGACATGAAGGACATGGACGCGATGATCCTCGCGGTCGTGCGCCAGATGGTCCGCGAGGGACGGCGCCCCGCACGCGACCTCGTCGTCGCGATGTTCGCCGACGAGGAGGCCGGCGGCCGCCTCGGTGCCGGCTGGGCGGTGGAGCACCGGCCGGAGCTGTTCGCCGGCGCCACGGAGGCGATCAGCGAGGTCGGCGGCTTCTCGGTCGACGTGGCGGGGCAGCGCGTGTACCTGCTCCAGACGGCCGAGAAGGGACTGGGCTGGCTGCGCCTGGTCGCCTCGGGCCGGGCCGGTCACGGCAGCCAAGTGCACACCGACAACGCGGTCGTGCACCTCGCCGAGGCCGTGGCCCGCATCGGCCGGCACCCGTGGCCCGTGCAGCTCACGCCGACGGTGCGGGCGCTGCTCGAGGGCGTCGCCGAGCTGACGGGTCTGCGGTTCGACCCCGAGGACCCGGCCTCGCTCGACGCGCTCGTCGACGCGCTCGGCCCCGCGAGCCGGTTCGTGGGGGCGACGCTGCGGCACAGCACGAACCCCACCCGGCTGGCGGCCGGCTACAAGGAGAACGTGGTGCCCGGGGCCGCGACGGCCGCGGTCGACGGCCGGTTCCTGCCCGGGCTCTCCGAGGAGTTCGACGCACAGGTCGCGGCGCTCGCGGGGCCGCACGTGCGGGTCGAGGACATCGTGCGGGACACGGGCCTGGAGGTGCCGTTCGAGGGTGCGCTCGTCGACGCGATGGTCGCGGCCGTCACCGCCGAGGACCCCGACGCGCACGTCCTGCCGTACATGCTCTCGGGCGGCACCGACAACAAGTCGCTGTCGCGCCTGGGCATCACGGGGTACGGCTTCGCGCCGCTGCGCCTGCCGGCGGACCTCGACTTCGCGGGCATGTTCCACGGCGTCGACGAGCGCGTGCCGGTGGACGCGCTGCGGTTCGGCACACGCGTGCTGGACCGGCTGCTCACCACCTGCTGACGGCGTCACCACCACCTCGGACGAGGAGCGCCCCGCACCGACGGTGCGGGGCGCTCGTGCGTCGTGCGGTGGCTCAGCCCGCGGAGGAGGCGAGCGTGGAGCGCACGCGGATGATCTTGCGCCGCAGCCACACGCGTCGCTCACCGCCGGCGTACAGGCGCGTGCGGGCGAGCTCCCACCGGCCGTACTCGGCCTCGTCGGTGAGCAGGCGGCGGGCGTCGCCGGTCGACGTCGAGCGCGGGATCGTCAGGACCCGGTACTCCCACTGGCCGCCCTGGCTGGACCAGTCGTTGCGCCGCGTCGGTGTGCGCCCGTGCGCCATACGCCTCACCTCGTCCGTGTCGTCCGCCCCGGTCGGGACCCGGCCGCCCGCGCGGCCGTGATCCGCTGCCATTGTGCCTCGCACGGCGCTACGGTCGTCGCATGACCGTGGACCCGCGCGCCGCTCTCGACCGTCTGGTGGCCGCCCTGGAGGCGCACTACACCGCCGTCGTCTCCAAGCACGGGGACGACGACCCGGCGGTGGACGACGCGTACGACGTCCTGGCCGACGCGTTCGAGGTCTACGACGACGCGCTCGGCACCGTGCACGGCGAGGCGACCCCGTTCTACCTCGCGGAGGAGGACGAGGACGACGACCTCGACGAGGACGACCTCGACGAGGAGAGCGACGTCGACCTCGACGACGACGACGAGCTGGCGGACGCCGACGCCTGACCTCGGCCGACGGGCGCGCCGCGCCGGCTCAGCGCGGCCCCGGCCGCTCCGGGTAGCCGACCACGGGCGCCGTGATCTCGTCGAGCGCCGAGACGATCTCGGCGGGCAGCTCCAGGTCCTCGGCCGCCAGCGCGGACCGCAGCTGCACGGCGGTGCGCGCCCCGACGATCGCGCTCGCGACCCCCGTGCGGCCCGCGAGCCACGCGAGCGCCACCTCGAGAGGTGCCCGCTCCAGACCTGAGGCCGCGGTGACCACGGCGTCGACGACGCCGGACGCGTCCGCGGTCAGGTAGGGCTGCACGAACCCCGCGAGGTGCGCCGACGCGGCGCGCGAGTCCGACGGGATCGTGCGCCGGTACTTGCCCGTCAGCACCCCGCGGCCGAGCGGTGACCAGGCCAGCAGCCCGGCACCGAGCGCCTCGCAGGCCGGCAGGACCTCGCGCTCGACGCCGCGCTGCAGCAGCGAGTACTCCGCCTCGACGGCGGCCAGCCCGGGCTCGGGCTCCAGCAGGGTCGCCGTGCGCGCGACCTGCCAGCCGGCGTGGTTGGACAGGCCCACGTAGCGCGCCCGCCCGGTCGCGACGGCGTACCGCAGCGCGGACGCCGTCTCCTCGAGCGGCGTGCGGGGGTCCGGCGTCACCAGCCAGAGGTCCACGCGGTCCGTGCGCAGCCGGCGCAACGAGGCGTCGAGCGAGTCCAGCAGCGCGCCGCGCGAGGCGTCCACGCTCGCACCCGACGACGTGCGGCGCACACCGGCCTTGGTGCACAGGAGGACGTCGTCCCGGTCGACGACGTCGCCGAGGAGCGCGCCGAGCAGCTCCTCCGACCCGCCGTCCGCGTAGGAGGCCGAGGTGTCGACGAGGGTGCCGCCGGCCTCGACGAAGTCGCGCAGCTGCTCCGCCGCCTCGTGGTCGTCGGTGTCACGGCTCCACGTCATCGTCCCCAGCCCGAGCCGGGAGACGCGCAGCCCGGTGCGGCCCAGCCGGCGGTGCTCCATGGGGCGTCACCCTAGCCGCGGCGTGCCGCGGGCCGCGTCGCCCGGTCGTGCGCGGCGTGTGAGCGGCCCGTGCCGGGTCCGTGGTGGCGCCGTTGCCGTCGTGACGGCGCCCGGTGGGCGGTGGGGCGGGCGGCACGGGACGACGGGCGGGGCCGCGGGCCGCCGCTAGTGTTGCCGCTCGTGGCGACGGGCATCGGTACGGGCGACGGCATCCTCCTCGGTCTGGTCCAGGGGCTCACCGAGTTCCTCCCGGTCTCCTCCAGCGCGCACCTGCGCATCGTCGGGGAGCTGCTCGGCGCGGGCGACCCGGGCGCCGCGTTCACCGCGATCACCCAGCTCGGCACCGAGGCCGCCGTCCTGCTCTACTTCCGCCGCGACATCCGCCGCATCGTCCTGGCGTGGTGGGCCGCGGTGCGCGGTGCCCACGGCACCGACCTGCGTGCGCGCCTGGGCCTGCCCGCCGGTCGGCCCGCCGACCACGACGCCCTCATGGCGTGGTTCATCGCGCTCGGCACGCTGCCGATCGTCGTCCTGGGCCTGGCCTTCCAGGACGCCATCGAGCGCCCCTTCCGCAACCTGTGGCTCGTCGCGCTCACGCTCGTGGTCTTCGCGCTCCTGCTGGGCTGGGCCGACCGGCGCGGTGCGAAGCAGCGGCCCCTCGAGGAGCTGACGCCCCGGCACGCGCTGGCGTTCGGGTTCTGGCAGGCGCTCGCGCTCGTGCCCGGCGTCTCGCGCTCCGGCGGGACCATCACGGGCGGGCTGCTCATGGGCTACACCCGCGAGGCCGCCGCCCGGTACTCGTTCCTGCTCGCCATCCCGGCGGTGTTCGGGTCCGGTCTGTACCAGCTCGCCAAGAGCGTCGGGGACTTCGGCCAGGCCGGGACGCCGAGCGTCGGTGTGACGTTCGTCGCGACCCTCGTCGCGTTCCTCGTCGGCTACGTCGTCATCATCGCGTTCCTCAAGATCGTCTCGACCTTCAGCTACACGCCGTTCGTCTACTACCGGATCGGCCTGGCCCTGGTCGTCGTGCTGCTCCTGCTCACCGGGGTCCTCGAGCCCGTGAGTGCGCCCGCGAACGCCTGACCCCGGCGGGCCCGCCGTCGCCGCCGGTTAGGCTTCCGGCGTGCGCACCTGGCCCGCCCCCCAGATCCCGCGGCTGCCCGGGGAGGGCGGTCCGGTCCTCGTCCACGACACCGCGAGCGGCCGCCTCGTGGAGGCCGCACCCGGGCCGGAGGCGACCCTCTACGTCTGCGGGATCACCCCCTACGACGCCACGCACCTCGGCCACGCCGCCACCTACATCGCGTTCGACGTCCTGGTGCGGGCGTGGCGGGACGCCGGCAAGCGCGTCACCTACGCGTCCAACGTGACGGACGTCGACGACCCGCTGCTCGAGCGCGCGGCCGCCACGGGTGTGGACTGGCAGGCGCTGGCCGACGACCAGGGGGCGCTGTTCCGCTCCGACATGACGGCCCTCGGCGTCGTTCCCCCCGACGTCTACCGGGGCGTGGTCGAGACCGTGCCGCAGATCGCCGAGGCGGTCCGTCGCATGCTCGAGGCGGGGGCGGCCTACCGCGTGCCCACACCGGACGCCGAGGGCGACGACGTCTACGCCGACGTGTCGGTCGACCCCGCCTTCGGGACCGTCGCCCGCCTGGACGAGGCGACGATGCACGCCCTGAGCGCCGAGCGGGGTGGCGACCCCGACCGGCCCGGCAAGCGGTCCCCGCTCGACCCGCTGCTGTGGCGTGCGGAGCGTCCGGGCGAACCCGCCTGGGACGCCCCGGGCCTCGGCCGGGGACGTCCGGGCTGGCACATCGAGTGCGCGGTCATCGCGGCCGACGGCCTCGGCGTGCCGTTCGACGTGCAGGGCGGCGGGTCCGACCTCGTCTTCCCGCACCACGAGTCCAGCGACTCCCACCTGCGCGTGCTCGACGGCGGCGCCGCGGCGCGCGTGCACGTGCACGCCGGGATGGTGGGCTACGACGGGCAGAAGATGAGCAAGTCGCTCGGGAACCTCGTGCTCGTCTCGCGGCTCGTCGCCGACGGCGTCGACCCGATGGCCGTGCGCCTGGCCGTGCTCGCGCACCGGTACCGCGACGACTGGGAGTGGACGGCCGCCGACCTCACGGCGGCCCAGGAACGCCTCGCCACCTGGCGGCGCGCCCTGGCGGGCAACGGCGGCCCCGACGCGGCCCCGGTGCTGGCGGCGGTGCGCGCGGCCGTGGCGGACGACCTCGACACGCCGACGGCGCTCGCCGCCGTCGACGCCTGGGCGCGCACCGCCCTGGCGGGGGAGGTGCCCGTCGAGGAGGGGGCACCGGGCGTGGTCGCACGGACCGTCGACGCCCTGCTGGGCGTCCGCTTCTGACCCCGGCCGGCCGGCCGGTCGGCACCGGGACGCGCAGCGGCGCCCGGTCGGGTCAGCCCCCGGTGCCCTTGTCCCGGCGGCGCAGGTAGCGCTCGAACTCCTGGGCGATCGCCTCGCCGCTCGCCTCCGGCAGCTCCGCGGTGTCCTTCGCCTCCTCGAGCTGGCGCACGTACTCGCCGATCTCGCTGTCGTCCCCGGCGAGCTCGTCGACGCCGTGCTGCCACGCGACCGCGTCGTCGGGCAGGTCGCCCAGCGGCACCGGCTCGCCCAGCAGTGACTCGATGCGGTGCAGCACCGCGAGCGTCGCCTTCGGGGACGGCGGGGCCGCGACGTAGTGGGGCACGGCCGCCCACAGGGACAGCGCCTGCAGACCGCGCGCCGCCGCCTCGTGCTGCAGGACCCCGACGATCCCGGTCGGGCCCTCGTACGTGTTCGGCTCCAGACCCAGCAGCTCGCGCACGTCCGGGTCCTCGCTCGTCGCGTTGACCGGGATGGGGCGCGTGTGCGGCACGTCCGCCAGGAGCGCGCCGACCGTGACGATCGTGCGCACCCCGAGCCCCTCGGCGATGTCGAGCAGCTCGGCGCAGTAGCGGCGCCAGCGCATCGACGGCTCGATGCCGTGCACGAGGACGACCCGGCGACCCGTGCGGGGGGTCGTCGCGACGGCCACGGCCGTCGTGGGCCACGTGATCTCCCGCGTGCCGTCGGGCCCCGGCCCGACGACCGGACGGTTCACCTGGAAGTCGTGGTACTCCTCGGGGTCGAGCTCGTCCACCTGGTCGGCGCCCCACGCGTCGTGCAGGTGCTCCAGCGCGGCCGTCGCGGCGCCACCGGCGTCGTTCCAGCCCTCGAAGGCCGCGAGCAGCACGGTCTCGCGCGCCGGCAGGTCGGCTCCGGTCGGTTCGGTCACCGTCCCAGCCTAGGGCGCGCCGCCCGGCGGGGTGCGTCGAGCCGTAAGCGGGGGGCTGCGCCACGGCGGACCGGGGTGCCATGCTCGGCGCGACGGTGCCGCCGGTCCGACGAGGGGCCGGCGGGCCGACGAGGGCAGGGGAGCCATGCGTCGAGGTCTGCGTGCCGTGCTGACGGCCGCCGGGATCGTGTCGGGACTGGTCGCGGGGGTCGCGCTCGCCGCGCCCGCCGCGGCGGACGAGGGAGCCGCGCCGTGGGAGTGCGGGCGGGGGACGCCGGCCCCGAGGGCGGGGTCGTGCCGGGCGACCTGCTCGTGCCGGCCGGTGAGGCCTGCGTGCTCTGGCGCGTGAGCGTCGAGGGCACGGCGACCGTCGAGGACGGCGGCCGGCTGTCGCTGGGCGCGGGCGGCGTCGAGGGGGACGTCACCGCCGGGCCGGCGGCGAGCGTCCTGCTGACCGACGGCACGACGGTCTACGGCGGCATCGCCGGGCGGGGCGCCGAGGTGCGGGTCGACGACTCGGTCGTCGTCGGCGACGTCACGCTCGCCGAGCGGGGCGGCCTCGTCGTGCACGACTCGTCCTTCAGCGGGTCGCTGACGGGCGAGGTGCGCGAGTGGGCGCTCGCCGGCAGCGTCGTCGCCGGTGACGTGGACCTGCGGTCGTGGGTCAGCGGCGACCTCGGCACGTCCTACGTCGCCGGGTCGGTGACGATGCGGCGCGGTCTGCAGCACGTCGTGCAGTCCGCGGTGCAGGGGCACCTGACGTCCGACCTCGCCGAGCAGGTGCGGATGTGCACGAGCGAGGTCGGCGGCAACCTGAAGGTGAAGAACAGCCGGACCGACGTCGTGCACGTCGGGGCGTCCGTGGGCCCGCTCGACGCCTGCTACGACGACGGCGACAACCCGCTCGACGTGACCGTTGGTGGCTCCGCGTGGTTCATGGACAACCGGCACTCCGTGCTGCTCGGCACGCTGACGGTCGCCGGGGACCTGGGCTGCTGGGGCAACACCGGGCCGCGGGGGTCGTGCAGGAGGCCGTGACGGTCGGGGGACCCGCAAGGCGCAGTGCGCCTGACGGGCCCCCCGGCGCGGCGGCCCGCGCTGCGCCGACGCGTGCGGTCGTGCGACGCCCGGACGGGCGTCGCACGACCGCCGGTTAGCCTGGGCGCGTCCCTCGTGCCCGCCCCGTCCCGGTGGCGGGCCGCCGCGCCCGCCCCGGAGGCCATGCTGACCAGCACCGAGCACGTCCCGGTCGTCCCCTCGTCCGCGCCGGCCGCGGACCTGCCCGCAGCCGTGCTGTGGGACATGGACGGCACCCTCATCGACACCGAGCCGCACTGGATGGCGGCGGAGGTCGAGCTCGTGGAGGCGCACGGCGGGGTGTGGACCCACGCGGACGCCGTCGGGATGGTCGGCAGCTCCATGGCCGTGTGCGCCGCGGCGCTGCAGGAGCGGGGCGTCGCGCTCGGTGTCGAGGAGATCGCGCACGCGCTCAACAGCGCGGTGGGTGCGGCCGTCGCGGCCGGCATCCCGTGGCAGCCGGGTGCGCGCGAGCTCGTCGAGGCGCTGCGTGCGGCGGGCGTGCCGCAGGCGCTCGTCACGTCGTCGTTCGGGGTGCTCGCGGAGCCGTTCGCCGAAGCGGTGGGCGTGTTCGACGTCGTCGTCGCCGGCGACCGGGTGCGTCGGCCCAAGCCGGACCCGGAGCCCTACCTCACGGCGGCGCGCCTGCTCGGCGTCGACCCGGCGCGCGCGGTCGCCGTCGAGGACTCGCCGTCGGGGATCGCCGCCGCCGTCGCGTCCGGCGCCCGCGTCGTCGCCGTCCAGGCCGTCGCGCCCATCTCCCCGCCGCCGGGCGTCACCCGCACGGCGTCGCTGGCGCACGTCGACCTCGAGGTGCTCGTGCGCGTCGCCGCCGGGGAGACCCTCGACCTGCGCGCCGCCTGAGCCTCCGGCGCGCGACCCGCGCCGCCCGCGCCGCCCGCAGCCCCGGCGCGCCCTGGCCCGCCCTGGTGCGCCCAGCTGCGCGCGCCGGCGCCCCGCCTCAGCCCGCGGCCTGCGCCACGGGCACGACGCCGATCGCCCGCTCCACCGCACCCGGAGGGACGGGCGGCGGCGTGCCGCCGAACTCGGGGCAGCGGTCGCGGAACGCGCACCAGTCGCACAGCCGGGAGGGACGCGTGCGCCAGTCGCCCGAGCGTGCCGTCTCCTCGATGCCCGACCAGATCGAGCGCACCCGCGACTCGAGCGTGTGCATCTCGGGCTCCGTCGGCTCGTGGGCGACCACCACGCCGTCGCCCAGGTACGCCAGCTGCAGGCGCTTGGGCAGCACGCCGCGCGTGCGCCACACGACGTACGCGTAGAACCGCATCTGGAACAGCGCGCTGCTCTCGAAGCCGGCGCGCGGCGAGCGCCCCGTCTTGTAGTCGACGACGCGCACCCACCCGTTCGGTGCCACGTCCACCCGGTCGATGACACCGCGCAACCGCGGCCCGTCCTCGAGCTCGACCTCCACGCGCAGCTCGCGCGCACGCGGCTCCAGGCGCGTCGGGTCCTCGAGCGTGAAGTACGTCGTCAGCAGGCGCTCGGCCGACGCCACCAGCTCCGCACGCTCCTCGTCGCCCGGCGTCAGCGCCGCGTACGCCTCGGACTGCGCGGTCAGGACCTCCCAGTGCACGGGCACGAGCGCGTGCGCGACCTGCGGCGTGCGCTCCGCCGCGGGCAGCTCGAACAGCGCCTCGAGCACCGCGTGCACGAGCGTCCCGCGCGCCGCCGCGAGCGACGGCGGCTCCGGGAGGCGGTCGACGACGCGGAAGCGGAACAGCAGCGGGCACTGCAGGAAGTCGTTCGCCCGCGACGGCGACAGCCCGGGCGCGGACGGGCGCGCCGCGGCGTCCGCCGGCGCGTCGTCCACGACGGCGTCCCGGCGGTCGGGTGCGGGGGAGAGGTCGGTGTCCACGGCCACGGGACGAGGGTAGGCGCCGCCACCGACAGGGCCGACAGGCCCCCGACCGTAGGGTGGGCCCGTGAGCAGCCCCCGCCCGCGCGCCCCACCGGCTGGGTCCTCGGGCACGTGGCCGGCGCCCCCGTCGTCCTCGCCCCGAGCTGGCTCGTCATCGCGGTGGTCCTCACCGTCCTGTCCGCACCGCTCGCCGAGGGGTGGACGGGACGGACGGGCGCCGTCGCGTACCTGGTCGCGGGCGTGTTCGTCCTGCTCCTGTTCGCCTCGCTGCTCGTGCACGAGCTCGCGCACGGCCTCGTGGCGCGCCGGCGCGGGCAGCAGCCGGAGGCGTTCGTCCTCACGCTGTGGGGCGGCCACACCCGGTTCGACACGGCGGCGGCGACGCCCGCGTCCGCCGCGCTGGTCGCCGGGGTCGGACCGCTCGCGAACCTCGTCCTGGCCGTCGTCCTCGTCGTCCTCGCACGCCTCGTCGCGCCCGGCACCCTGCTCGAGGACGTGCTGCTCGCCGGCGCCGCGGCGAACGCGGCCGTGGGCGCCTTCAACCTCGTGCCCGGCCTGCCCCTGGACGGCGGTCACGTGCTCGCCGCCGCGGTCTGGGCCCGCACCGGCGACCGGCACCGGGGCCAGGTCGTCGCGGGGTGGCTCGGCCGCGTGGTCGCGGTCGCGATCACGCTCGCCGCGCTCGCCGAGCCGCTGCTCACCGGCCGCACGCCCAGCATCGCCACGGTCGCCTGGGCCGCCCTCCTCGGCGCCTTCGTCTGGTCCGGCGCGAGCGGCGCCATCCGCGGCGCCCGCACGGCCCGGGCCGTCGACGGCCTGAGCGTGCGCTCGGTCGGCCGTCCCGCCGTCGCCGTCGGCGCGCGGGCGACGCTCGCGGACGCGCGCGCCGCCGCCGCCGCGGCCGGCGCCGAGGAGGTCGTCGTGGTGGCGCCCGACGGCCGCCCCGCCGCGTACGTCGACCGCGACGCCGCCGCGCGGGTCCCCCGGCCCTCGCGGGCACGACGAGCGTGGGCGCGGTCTGCGCCCCGCTGCCCGTCGGCGCCGTCGTCGACGGGACGCTCGTCGGCCAGCCGCTGCTCCAGGCGCTCGCGGAGGCCACCACCCACGCACCGGTGGTCGTGGCGCTCGTCGACGAGCACGTGGTGGCGCTCGTGCGCACGGCCGACGTCCTCGCGGTCCTGCGCGGCTGAGCCCTCCACGAGCACCGGCGCCCGCCCCCGGCGGACGGGGCGTCCCGACCCGGTCCGACGCGCGGCCCGTGCCGCCGTGCCGCCTAGACTCGCCCCCGTGACCCACCACGACGCGCCCGTGCCCGCCCCGACCGGGGCGGAGCAGCGCCGCGGACCGTTCCGCGTCGGCGAGCGCGTCCAGCTCACCGACCCGCGCGGCCGCCTGCACACGATCACCCTGCAGCCCGACGGCTCGTTCCACACCCACAAGGGCTACTTCCGGCACGCCGAGCTCATCGGCGCCCCGGAGGGCGTGGTGGTGCGCAACACCTCCGGCGTCGAGTACCTGGCGTTGCGCCCCCTGCTGTCCGACTACGTGCTGTCGATGCCGCGCGGGGCGGCCGTCGTCTACCCGAAGGACGCCGGTCAGGTCGTGACCATGGGCGACGTCTTCCCGGGCGCCACCGTCGTCGAGGCCGGCGTCGGCTCGGGCGGCCTCACGCTCTCGCTGCTGCGCGCGGTGGGCGACGGCGGGCGCGTGCTGTCGGTCGAGCGCCGCGAGGACTTCGCGGCGATCGCGCGCGGCAACGTGGAGGCGTTCTTCGGCGGGCCGCACCCCGCGTGGACCCTCACCGTGGGCGACCTCGCCGACACGCTGCCCACCCTCGTCGCCCCGGGCACCGTGGACCGCGTGGTCCTCGACATGCTCGCCCCGTGGGAGAACCTCGACGCGGTGGCGGGCGCGCTCGCCCCGGGCGGCGTCCTCGTCTGCTACGTCGCGACGACGACCCAGCTGTCGCGTCTCGCCGAGGACGTGCGCACCGACGGTCGGTACACCGAGCCCGAGGCGTGGGAGTCGATGGTCCGCGGGTGGCACCTGGAGGGCCTGGCCGTGCGGCCGCAGCACCGGATGGTCGGGCACACCGGCTTCCTGCTGACGACGCGGCGCCTGGCGGACGGGGTGGAGCCGCCGCAGCGCAGGCGCCGCCCGGCCAAGGGCTCCTACCCGGTCGCCGAGGACGGGGCGCCGGCGGCGGACGCCACGCTCTGGTCGCCGGAGGCGCTCGGCGAGCGCGAGGTGTCGGACAAGAAGGTGCGGCGCGTGCGTCGCGACCTGCACGTGGCCCCGGAGGACCTGGCGGACGCGTCGGGCGCGGCCACGGACGTCGTCCCGGACGAGCCCGCCGACGGCTAGGTCGGGGTCCCGGTCGCCGCTCGTCCCACCCTCCGGGACGGTGGCGACTCACCCCGCCGCGGGCGGCGCGCTGGTTGACATCGGCGGTTAGGGTCGTCGGACCAGCAGGCACAGCGGCGTGCACGGTGGACCGGAAGGACGCAGCGCGACGCGGAACGGAGGGCCGACACCATGACCGAACCGGCTGCCCCTGCACACGACCTGCATCGCGAGCTGGCGGTGCTCGCCGCGAAGAACGAGCGCCTCAGCGAGGCCCTCGTC
Source organism: Cellulomonas sp. JZ18 (assembly GCF_009720485.1). Taxonomy (NCBI): domain Bacteria; kingdom Bacillati; phylum Actinomycetota; class Actinomycetes; order Micrococcales; family Cellulomonadaceae; genus Cellulomonas; species Cellulomonas sp. JZ18. The sequence goes on from NZ_CP045245.1 coordinate 1,743,224, forward strand.
GCGGCACGCGAGCAGATCCTCGAGCTCAAGCGCCAGGTGGACGACCTGGCCAAGCCCCCCGGCACCTACGCGACGTTCCTCGCCGCGCGAGCGGACGGGACCGTCGACGTCATCTCCGCCGGCCGCAAGATGCACGTCGGCGCGAGCCCGACGCTCGACGTCCAGCGTCTGCGCCCCGGGCAGGAGGTCATGCTCAACGAGGCGCTGACGGTCGTCGAGGCCGGCGGCTACGAGCAGGTCGGCGAGCTCGTCACGGTCAAGGAGATGATCGGCGAGGACCGCGCGCTCGTCGTGGGGCGCGGTGACGAGGAGCGCGTCGTGCGCTTCGCGGGCCAGGTGCGTGACGCGCGCGCCCGCGTGGGCGACGCGCTGACGATCGACGCGCGCAGCGGCTTCGTCTTCGAGGTCATCCCGCGCGCCGAGGTCGAGGACCTCGTGCTCGAGGAGGTCCCCGACATCGACTACGGCGACATCGGCGGCCTGGGTCCGCAGATCGAGGCGATCCGCGACGCCGTGGAGCTGCCGTTCCTGCACCCCGACCTGTTCCGCGAGCACGGGCTGAAGCCGCCGAAGGGCGTGCTGCTCTACGGCCCGCCGGGGTGCGGCAAGACGCTCATCGCCAAGGCGGTCGCGCACTCGCTCGCCGCCACGGCGGCGGCGGCCCGTGGGGAGGACGCCGCGGACGCCCGCAGCTTCTTCCTCAACGTGAAGGGCCCGGAGCTGCTCAACAAGTACGTGGGCGAGACCGAGCGGCACATCCGGCTCATCTTCGCCCGGGCGCGGGAGAAGGCGTCGCAGGGTCACCCCGTGGTGGTGTTCTTCGACGAGATGGAGTCGCTGTTCCGCACGCGCGGCACCGGGGTGTCGAGCGACGTGGAGACGACGATCGTGCCGCAGCTGCTCTCGGAGATCGACGGCGTCGAGCGGCTCGACAACGTCATCGTCATCGGTGCGTCCAACCGCGAGGACATGATCGACCCGGCGATCCTGCGGCCGGGGCGGCTCGACGTGAAGATCAAGATCGAGCGGCCCGACGCCGAGGGGGCGCGCGAGATCTTCGCGAAGTACCTGACGCCCGAGCTGCCGATCCACCCGGACGACCTCGCGGAGCACGGCGGCTCGGCGGCGGCCGCCGTCGAGGCGATGATCGCGCGCGTCGTCGAGCGCATGTACTCGGAGAGCGACGAGAACCGCTTCCTCGAGGTCACGTACGCCAGCGGGGACAAGGAGGTCCTCTACTTCAAGGACTTCAACTCCGGGGCGATGATCCAGAACGTCGTCGACCGCGCGAAGAAGACCGCGATCAAGGACCTGCTGTCCACCGGGCAGCGCGGCATCCGCGTCGACCACCTGCTCTCGGCGTGCGTCGACGAGTTCAAGGAGAACGAGGACCTGCCGAACACGACGAACCCCGACGACTGGGCGCGCATCTCCGGCAAGAAGGGGGAGCGCATCGTGTTCATCCGCACGATCGTCCAGGGCAAGAAGGGCGTCGACACGTCCCGCACGATCGAGAACGTGACGAGCACCGGTCAGTACCTCTGACCGGACCGGCGACGGCGCACCGCTCCCTGCGGGGGCGGTGCGCCGTGCCGCGTGCGCCGAGGTCCGGGGTCCGCCCGTGCCCGGTCGTGGGCGGACCGGACGTCGCGGCGGGTGCGCCGCCTAGGGTGGACGCGTGACCGTGCGCCGCGTGATGGGCATCGAGACCGAGTACGGCGTCCTGCAGCCGGGACGGCCGATGGCGAACCCGATGCTGCTGTCGAGCCACGTCGTCGCGGTGCACGCCGCGGCGCGCGAGGCGGGACGCGCGCGGGCGCGCTGGGACTACGACGACGAGGACCCGCTGCACGACGCGCGCGGGTTCCACCTGCAGCGGGCCGCCGCGCACCCCTCGATGCTCACGGACGTCCCCGAGTCGCCCGCCCCCTCGGGCGACGGCCTGCAGGAGATGCCGCGCTCCACGGTCGAGGAGTACGAGGACCCGGGTGCCGCGAACGTCATCCTCACCAACGGCGCGCGGCTGTACGTCGACCACGCGCACCCGGAGTACTCGACGCCGGAGGTGACGAACCCGCTCGACGCCGTGCGCTGGGACCGGGCGGGCGAGCTCGTCATGCTGCACTCGGTGCGTGCGCTCGCGTCGAGCGCGGCGCTGCCCGACGTCGCCCTGTACAAGAACAACGTCGACGGGAAGGGCGCGACGTACGGCACGCACGAGAACTACCTCGTCGACCGTGCCGTGCCGTTCGCGGACCTCGCCGCACGCATCACGCCGTTCCTCGTCACGCGCCAGGTGTTCACCGGTGCCGGGCGGGTCGGCATCGGCCAGCGCGGGGAGGTGCCGGGGTTCCAGCTGTCGCAGCGCGCGGACTACATGGAGGCCGAGGTCGGTCTGGAGACGACGCTGCGCCGGCCCATCGTCAACACGCGCGACGAGCCGCACGCCGACCCCACGCGGTGGCGCCGGCTGCACGTGATCATCGGCGACGCGACCATGCTCGAGCCGGCGACGTACGTGCGGCTGGGCACGATGTCGCTGGTCCTGTGGCTCGTCGAGCAGGCGGAGGCGGGCGTCCTGCCGCCCGACGTGGTGCGTGCGGTCGACCACCTGGCGCTGCGCGACCCGGTGGCGGCGGTGCACGCCGTGAGCCACGACCTGACCCTCCGCGAGCGGCTCGAGCTCGCGGACGGCCGGCGCCTGACGGCGCTCGACGTGCAGGCGGAGTACCTCGCGGCCGTGCGGGCCGCCCTCGACGCGACCGGGGGCACCGACGACGAGCAGACGGCGGACGTCCTGCGCCGGTGGTCCTCGCTGCTCGAGCGCCTGGGCACGGACCCCGCCTCGTGCGCACGCGAGGTGGAGTGGCTGGCCAAGCTCCGCCTGCTCGAGGGCATGCGCCGCCGTGACCACCTCGACTGGGACCACCCCCGCCTGGCGGCCGTCGACCTGCAGTGGTCGGACGTGCGCCCGGAGCGCGGCCTGTACCAGCGGCTCGCGGCGGCGGGCGCGGTCGAGCTGCTGGTGACCCGCGAGGAGGTCGCCGAGGCCGTCGTGCGTCCGCCGGACGACACCCGTGCGTTCTTCCGCGGCGAGGCCGTCGCGCGGTACGCCGGGGAGATCTCGGCGGCGAGCTGGGACTCCGTGGTCTTCGACGTCGCGGGCGCCGACACCCTGCAGCGGGTGCCGATGCGTGACCCGCTGCGCGGCACGCGTGCGCACGTCGGCGAGCTCCTGGAGCGCAGCCCGGACGCCGCCAGCCTGCTCGCCGCGCTCGGCGCCTGACGCCGTCCGGCCCCGGCCGTCAGCGCATCGCGGCCACCACCCGCACGGCCTCGCGCGCCTGGCGCACCCGTCGCTCGTAGGTGAGCCCGAGGCCGAGGACGGCCGCACCGCCGACGCCGAGCAGCACCCAGCCGTCGACCCGGGTGAGCGCGCCGGCCGCAACGGGCGTGAGCAGCACGGCCGCGCTGGTGAGCGCGGCCGCCGCCCCGAGGAGCAGCGGCGCCTGCAGGCGTCGCACCGCGCCGGCGACCGTGGCCGCGAGGGCGAGGAGCAGGGCCGTGACGGCCCGCGCCGGCGTCGGCAGGGCGAGCAGCGCGACGACGGGCACCCCGAGCGTGACCGCGAGCGGCACGCCGAGGGAGGACCACGAGCCGGCGCCGGGCACCCGGGCGAGGCGTCGGGTGCCGAGCGCCACGGTGAGCAGAGCCACGGCGACCAGCGGCACCTCGGCCGGCTCCGGACCGTCCCGCAGCGCGGTGGTCACCGCGGCGACCACCGCCACCGCCGTGCCGATCGTCTCGTCGCCACGCCGGGCGCCCGTCCACGCCAGCACCCCGGCGGCGGCCAGGACGGCCAGCGCACGCGCCGCCCCGGGCGCCGTGCCGTCCACGGCGAGCAGCACCGGGACGGCGGCGACGACGAGCGCCAGCGCGACAGGGGCGGGGAACCGGGCGGTCGCCGGCGCGTCCTCGAGCCCCGCGCCCCGTGCCGTGCCCGGCGCGGCCACGGCCCGTGCCGCCGCGACCGCCGCACCCGCGGCGACGGCCGGCAGGTCCACCACGAGGACGTGCGGCGCGCGGCCCACGGCTGCCCCCACCGACGCCGCCCACGGCCCGAGCACCACGAGCGCGGCGGCCGATCCGGCGAGCACGCGGGCGACGGTGTCGGGGGAGGCGCTCGCGCGTGCTGCGGGCGCGCCGGCCGGCAGCGACGGCGCCGGCCGGTCCGGCAGGGGCCGGCGGACGCGCGGGCCGCGGCCGCGAGGACGAGCAGGAGGGCGGCGACGAGCAGCCACGCCGCCGGGCGCAGCACCCCGCTCCGGACCGCGAGCGTCGGCACGAGCGCGACCACCGCCAGCACCGGCCACGCCACGGCTGCGGCCCCCCGGCGCCGCACCGCCTGCGCCGACGCCGCGCCCGCGAGGAGGGCGACCCCGACGGCGGGTGCGTCCGCCAGCGGGGCGGGCAGCACGGCCGGTGCGACGAGCGCGACGGCCGCGGCCAGGGCGAGGCCGAGGTCGGCGAGGCGCGGGGCACGCGACCGCGCCTGGGCGTGCGGCCACGCGCCGCTCCCGACGCGGCGTCCGGTCCCGGCACCCGCGCAGACCGCCGCGACCGCGAGGAGGCCGAGCACGACCAGCCGCGCGCCGGCGACGGCGCCGTCGCCGCTCGTCCCGACGCGGACGGCGAGCAGGACCGGCAGCGCCACGACGGCCAGCACGAGCCACGGTCCGACCACGGTGCTGACGGCGCGCGCCCGTGGCCACGTCCGGTGCGCCACGACTGTCGCACCGGCGAGGAGCGCCCCCGCTGCGAGCGCCCACGGCTCGACGAGGTCCGCGAGTCGGTCGGGAGCCGGCGCGGCGCCCGCCGCGACCAGCACGGCACGCCGTGCGGGTCCGAGCACCGCCAGCAGGGCGGCGGCCCCGGCGAGGACAGCGGCGGTGCGACCGCGCTCGTCGTCGGGAGCGTCCGCGCGCCCGGCGAGCACCGCGCCCGCCACCAGCACGGTCGCCGCGAGCGCCGCCGTCACCGTCGCCCGGTCGACCCAGCGGTCGCCGAGCACGAGCACGGCGGGCAGCAGCGCCGTCGGCAGGCCGACCAGCGCCGTGCCGCCGGCCACGAGCGGGGCCGCGCCCGGGGCCGACCGGCGCAGCCGGGCGGCGCCGACGGCGACGAGCGCGAGCCCCGGCGGCACGACGTACGGCTCGGCGGGGACCGGACCGCTGCTCGTCAGCGCCGCGCACCACGCCGCGGTGCCCAGTCCCCACGCCAGCCACCAGGCCGGCCGCCGGTCGCGCTGCACGGCCCAGCCGGCCGCCGCGGCGGCACCCGCCGCGAGCGCCGCCACCGTGGCACCGGCGCCCACGGCCGTGGCGGCGAGCGTGCCGCAGGCGAGCACGAGCCAGCCCGCTGCTTCTGCCGCGACCCGGGCGGGACCGCCAGCGCGTGCCGCGGCCAGGTGGGCGGTGAGCACGGAGGCGGCGCCGAGCGCGACGACCGCGAGCACCGCGCCGCCGGGCGCCGCCCCGCCGAGCGCTCCGTGCACGGTCGCGACCGTGAGGGCCGCGACCGGTGCCGCCGCCGCGGCACCGGCCACCACGGAGGTGGGTCCCGCCCCGCTGACGTCGCGGAGCAGCGCCACGACCAGCAGCAGGGCGGCGGCGGCCGCGACGAGCGCGGCGACGAGGGCCGGCGTGTCCGCTCCGCCGCGCACGGGTGCCGCGCCCGCCCACGCGAGCAGGACCAGCACGGCGGCGACGACGACCGCCGACCGGCGCTCGGGCGCCGCGACGGAGGCGCGCGCCGCACGGGCGAGCAGGGCGAGGGTGGTGAGCGCGACCGTCGCCGACGCCCCGACCGCGGGAGCCAGCTGCAGCGCGACACCGGCCGCGGTCCCGGCGGTCGCGACGAGGACCGCCGCCGTGACGGTGGACACCGCGCCGGCCGACGCCCGTCGGCTCCAGGTGCGGGCGTGGAGCGCGACGGCGGCGGCGAGGAGGAGCGCGGCCGCGGACGTAGGTGCGGACGTGGCGCCGGCGAGCACGGCGGTCACTGCCGCGGCCGCGGTGCCCGTGCTCGCGGTGCCGCGCCACCTCGCGGTGGAGGACCGCACGACCACCCACGCGGCGGCGACGACGGCGAGACCCGCGACCGCCACCGCACCGCGCTGCACGACGCCGGCCGCGACGTGGTCGGCGACGACGAGGACCGGGGTCGCCACCGCCGCGAGCACCGCGGCCGTGCCGCGCACGACCGGCACGGCGTGCCCCCGACCGGGGACGGCGGGGCGGGCGAGCCGAGGGGTGAGCAGGGCGGCCGCCGCGAGGGCGAGGGCGGCCGTGACCACTGCGGCGAGGGGCGCCGGACCGGTCGCGGTCGGAGCGGCGAGCCGGAGGAGGAGCACGAGTGCCACCCACGCCGCCGTGCCGCCGGCGGTCGTCGCCGCCACGACCCGCACGCCGTCGAGCAGCGGCCGGCGGACGCCGGGCCGGACCACCGCGGGCAGCGCGAGCACGGCGACGAGAGCGGTGACGAGCACGGCCAGCGCAGCGGTGTGCCACGTCGTGGCCCCGTCCGCTCCGGTCGCGCGCGAGGTCGCCGCGCCCGCGGCGGCGACGGTGAGGGCGGCGGTCGCACCCGAGGCGGACCACCAGGCCGTCGTCGCGCCGGCCGTGCGCGGCGCGGGGTGCGCGGGGGCGGCCTGCACGGGGACAGCTCCGACGGGACCGGCGCCGGTGGGGTCGACGCGTGCGGGGTCGGCGCCGGCGGGCTCGGCCCCGGCCGGCGGGACCTGCGCCTGGCGCGTCGCCACGACGGCCTGGAGGGTCAGCACGACGCACGCCGCGACGAGCGCGCCGACGGCCTGCCACGCGGGGACGCCGAGGACGGACCGGACGACGGCGGCGCCGGCCGCCACGACCACCGCGGCCGCGACGGTCACCCAGGCCGCGACGCCCAGCACCGCGCGCTCGGCCCGCAGCCGGCGCGCCGTCCCGGCGCGCGCGAGCGTGAGTGCCGCGGAGGCGACGAGCAGCAGCGCGGCCGGCTCCGGTTGACCGGCGTGCGGGAGCCACACGAGCGGGACGAGCGGCAGCAGCACGGCGGCCGCGACGGTCCCCGCGCGCACCCGGGCGGCGAGCCCCCAGCCGGCCAGCAGGGCGGCGCAGACGAGGAGCGACGTGGTCGCCTGGCCGGCGCCCTCGCCGACGACGACCACGCCGGTCGCGCGCAACGCCCACGCGTCGAGCAGCAGGAGGGCCGCGGCCAGGGCGCCGACCGCCTCGGCGCCCTGGGGCAGCCCCCGCGCGCGCAGCAGCGCGGCGAGACCGAAGACGACCAGCGTCACCGTGCCGACGGCGGCTGCGCGGGCACCGAGGGTGAGCACGTCCCAGGCGAAGACGAGGAAGGTGACGCAGGCCGCGACGAGCAGCGAGGCGCCGACGACCTGGAGCACGGTCTGCACCCGCCAGGGCGTGCGGCCGGGTCCGGGCGCCGGGGCCGGTGCTGCGGCGGGCGGGGCGGCCCGGGGACGGCCGCACCGCGGCCGGGAGCGCCGGGCGCGGCGTGCCCGGCGGCGTGCGTCGCCGCGACGACCGGTGGCACGAGGGGCCCGGCGGACGGCCGGGGGAGCGCCGGGGGACCGGGGCGTGGGCGGTCGTCGGTCCGCCGGCCGGCCCGGCCGGGAGCGGGACGGTGGCGGCCGGCGCGGCCACGGGGGCGTGGGGTGCGGGAGCCGGCCCGACGGGGACGGCGCCGACCGCCGCCGCGTCGACCGCGTCGACCCGTGCGCGGGACGCCTGCACCCCGTGCGCTCCCGCCGCCCGCATCCCGTCGATGCGGGCCGCACGCCGGCGCAGGGCCTCCGCGGCCGCGAGGCTGTCCTGCCACAGCGCGCCGGCACCGGGCGCGGTCACGTCGAGCCCGCAGGCCCCGCACCGCGCTCCCGTGAGCGCGGCGGTGCACGCGGGGCAGCGCGTCGTGTCGAGCAGCGCCTGCAGCGTGCGGTCGTAGAGGGAGGCCGGTGCCGGTGGTGCCATGGCGCGGATCGTCCCACCCCGCGCCGGTGCGCCGTGGACGCCCGTCCACAGGCCGGGCGGCCACGGGTCCGCGGGCGCTCGCTGCCCGGTGACGGAGGATGGGCCTAGGGTGGGTCAGGCGGGCGCGCGGGACGCGTCGGCCCGGAGGACGGAGGTCACCATGGCTGGTCAGGAACACGTCAGGCGCCGCGAGGACGACGAGCCGGTCGACGAGCCGGGTACGCCCGCTCCGGCTCCCGCCGCTCAGGACCGCGACGCCGAGGTCGACGCGCTCCTCGAGGAGATCGACGACGTGCTGGAGTCGAACGCCGAGCAGTTCGTGCGCGGCTTCGTGCAGAAGGGCGGTCAGTGAGCGCCGATGACGTCGTCCGCCTCGTCCACGTCCGGCCGGCTGCCGGACGCCTTCACCACCCCCGGTACGTCGTCCTTCGTCGAGTTCCTCGCCGGCTACGCGCCGGAGCTGCTGCCGGGCCGGCGGTCGCTGCCGGCGGGTGAGGTGAACGCGCCGCACGGGACGACGATCGTCGCGCTGACGTTCGACGGCGGCATGGTCATGGCCGGCGACCGGCGGGCCACGATGGGCTCGGCCATCGCGAGCCGGCACATCGAGAAGGTGTTCCCCGCCGACGAGTTCTCCGCCGTCGGCATCGCGGGCACGGCGGGTCTGGCGATCGAGCTCGTCCGGCTGTTCCAGCTCGAGCTCGAGCACTACGAGAAGATCGAGGGCAGCCTGCTCTCGCTCGACGGCAAGGCGAACCGCCTGGCCACGATGATCCGCAGCAACCTGGGGCTCGCGCTGCAGGGCCTCGCGGTCGTCCCGCTGTTCGGCGGCTACGACCTGGACCGCGGCGTGGGGCGGCTCTTCTCCTACGACGTCACGGGTGGGCGCTACGAGGAGCAGGATCACCACGCGGTCGGCTCGGGCTCGGTCTTCGCGCGCGGCTCGCTGAAGAAGCGGTGGCGTCCCGGCCTGGACGCGGCCGGAGCGGTCCGGGTCGCGGTGGAGGCGCTCGTCGACGCGGCGGACGACGACTCGGCCACCGGGGGTCCGGACCGCGTGCGCCGGATCTGGCCGGTCGTCGCCACGGTCACGCAGTCGGGGTACCTGCGGGTCCCCGACGCCGAGCTCGAGGCGGTCGCGGAGGCCATCGAGACGGAGCGCCGCGTCGGCGGCGTCGGTGCCGGGGAGGGCGACCGATGAGCATGCCGTTCTACGTCTCGCCCGAGCAGCTGATGAAGGACCGGGCGGACTACGCGCGCAAGGGCATCGCCCGCGGCCGCTCGGTGGTGGTCCTGCAGTACGACGACGGGATCGCCTTCGCGACCGAGAACCCGTCGCGCGCGCTGCACAAGATCTCGGAGATCTACGACCGCATCGCGTTCGCGGCGGTCGGCAAGTACAACGAGTTCGAGAACCTGCGCGTCGCCGGCGTGCGCTACGCCGACCTGCGCGGGTACTCGTACGACCGCGTCGACGTCACGGCCCGCGGGCTCGCCAACGCGTACGCCCAGACGCTCGGCACGGTGTTCACCACCGAGTCCAAGCCTCTCGAGGTCGAGCTCGTCGTGGTGGAGGTCGGCCGCGAGCCGGCCGGTGACCAGATCTACCGCCTCTCCTACGACGGCTCGGTCACGGACGAGCACGGCTGGGTGGTCATGGGCGGCCAGGCGGACCGGCTCGCGGGCGTGCTGGGCGGCGAGTGGCGCCCGGGGATGACGCTGGCCGAGGTGCTCGGGCTCGCGGTGCGCGTGCTCGGGTCGGCCGGGGACGACGGCGAGCAGCGGACGCTCGGGGCGGCGCAGCTGGAGGTCGCGGTCCTCGACCGCACGCGCCCGCGGCGGGCGTTCCGGCGGCTCACGGGGGCCCTGCTCGAGGACGTGCTCGGGGCGACGGCGGTCTGAGCGGGCCCGTGCGGCGTCCGCGCCCGCGGCGCCGCACGGCGAGGAACGGGAGGCACGCATGGACAGGCGGATCTTCGGGCTGGAGACCGAGTACGGCGTGACGTGCGCGGCGCAGGACGGCCGCGGGCTGTCGGCGGACGAGGTCGCGCGCTACCTCTTCCGCAAGGTCGTCGCGTGGGGACGCTCGTCCAACGTGTTCCTGCGCAACGGCTCGCGCCTCTACCTCGACGTCGGCTCGCACCCGGAGTACGCGACCGCGGAGTGCGACGACTGGCGCCAGCTGGTCACGCACGACCGGGCCGGCGAGCGGATCCTCGAGGGGCTGGTCGAGGACGCGCAGCAGCGGCTCGAGCACGAGGGGCTGCCGGGGCGCATCCACCTGTTCAAGAACAACACGGACTCGGCCGGCAACTCCTACGGCTGCCACGAGAACTACCTCGTGCGCCGGCAGGGGGACTTCTCACGGCTGTCCGACGTGCTCGTGCCGTTCCTCATCACGCGCCAGGTCCTGACCGGTGCGGGCAAGGTGCTCGTGACGCCGCGCGGTGCCGTCTACTGCCTGTCGCAGCGCGCGGACCACATCTGGGAGGCGGTCTCGAGCGCGACCACGCGGTCGCGGCCCATCATCAACACCCGCGACGAGCCGCACGCCGACGCCGAGCACTACCGCCGGCTGCACGTGATCGTCGGCGACTCCTCCATGGCCGAGACGACGACGCTGCTCAAGGTGGCGTCCACCGACCTCGTGCTGCGTCTCGTCGAGTCCGGCGTCCCGCTGCGCGACATGACGCTCGAGAACCCGATCCGCGCGATCCGCGAGATCAGCCACGACATGAGCGGGCAGCAGCCGGTGACGCTCGCCTCGGGTCGCACCGTGACGGCGATCGACCTGCAGGAGGAGTACCTGGCCCGCGTGTCGGACCTGGTCGACGCGGAGGTCGGGCCGTCGCCGGAGACCAAGCAGGTCCTCGACCTGTGGGAGCGCGGGCTGCGTGCGCTGCGCACGGGTGACCTGTCCCTGGTCGACCGGGAGCTCGACTGGGCGATCAAGTGGTCGATGATCGAGCGGTACCGCGCCAAGCACGACCTGCCGCTCGGCGACGTGCGCGTGCAGCGGCTCGACCTGGCGTACCACGACATCTCCCGCACCGAGGGGCTGTACAACCTCCTCGCCGCGCGCGGCCTCGTCGAGCGCGTGACCACGGACCTCGACGTCTTCGAGGCCACCGCGGTCCCGCCGCAGACGACACGTGCCAAGCTGCGCGGCGACTTCGTGCGGGCCGCGCAGGACGCGCGGCGCGACTACACGGTCGACTGGGTCCACCTCAAGCTCAACGACCAGGCGCAGCGGACAGTGCTCTGCAAGGACCCGTTCCGCAGCGTCGACGAGCGCGTCGACCGGCTCATCGAGTCGATGTGACCGGGCACCGGTGACCGGCGCGCTCGTCGCACGTCCACCGGCACGTACAGTGACCCGCGCACCCGCCCCGGCGTGTGCGCCCCGACGCCTGCGCGCCGGGGGAGAGGACCGGACCGAGAGGACACGACGTGGCGCGAGTGCCGGCACACCGCCGGGTGGCGCTCCTGGCCGTCCTGACGCTGCTGCTCGCGGCCTGCGGCAGCACGCCGACGACCACCGACCCCGAGGTGACGGTGACGGGCCAGCCCGGTGCCGCCCCCACGGTCACCTACCTGACGCCCCTGACGGTCGACGAGACGTACCGCGAGACCGTCTGGCCGGGCACGGGTGCCGAGCTCGTCGAGGGTGCGCCGGTCCTCATCGACTTCTGGCTCGAGAACGCGACGGACGCGAGCCTGGTCAAGGAGAGCTACTCGACGAGCCCGACGCCGCGGCCCCTCACCGAGGAGGACCTCGGCACGGACCTGTACGAGACGCTGCGCGGCCAGCGCGTCGGCGCGCGCCTGCTGCAGGTCGCCCCGGCGGGGCAGGGTGCCGACTACCCGACCGTCACCGTCCTCGACGTCCTGCCCACGCGCGCCGTGGGCGAGCCCGTGACGCCGAACCCGGCGCTGCCCGCGGTCACGCTCGCGGAGGACGGCTCGCCGAGCATCACGCCGACCGGCACCCCGCCGCCCGCGGACCTCGTCGTGCAGCCGCTCGTGCGCGGGACCGGCCCCCAGGTCGCCTCGGGCGACGTCATCACCGTGCACTACAGCGGCTTCGCGTGGGACACGGGCGACCTGTTCGACGCGTCGTGGGAGCGGGTGCTGCCGGTCTCGTTCCTGCTGTCCGACGTGCAGGCCTGGGCGGAGGGGCTCGTGGACCAGCCCGCGGGCAGCCAGGTGATGCTCGTGGTCCCGCCCACCTACCCGCTCGGCGTGACCGACGCCGAGGAGCTGGCGGGGCAGACGGTCGTGTTCGTGATCGACATCCTGGCGACGGGTGCGCCGGCGGAGGTGACCCGATGAGCCTGGCCCTGCGGGTGATCCCGTGCCTCGACGTCGACGCGGGACGCGTCGTCAAGGGCGTGAACTTCGCGAACCTGCGCGACGCGGGCGACCCCGTCGAGCTCGCACGGCGCTACGACGCGGAGGGCGCGGACGAGATCACGTTCCTCGACGTGTCGGCGTCCTCGTCGGACCGCTCGACGACGTACGACGTGGTGCGCCGGACGGCGGAGGAGGTGTTCGTCCCGCTCACGGTCGGGGGTGGCGTCCGCTCGGCGGACGACGTCGACCGGCTGCTGCGCGCCGGCGCGGACAAGGTCGGCGTGAACACCGCCGCCATCGCACGGCCCGAGCTGATCACCGAGATCGCAGGACGGTTCGGCTCGCAGGTGCTGGTGCTGTCGGTCGACGCGCGTCGCGTGACGGACGGGACGGCGACGGACTCGGGCTACGAGGTCACCACGCACGGCGGCCGGCGCGGCACCGGCATCGACGCGGTCGCGTGGGCGCGGCGCGCGGTCGAGCTCGGCGTCGGCGAGGTCCTGCTCAACTCGATGGACGCGGACGGGACCACCGCCGGGTTCGACCTCGAGATGATCCGGGACGTGCGCGCCGTCGTGCCGGTGCCGCTCATCGCGTCGGGCGGTGCGGGCACGGTGGAGCACTTCGTCGAGGTCGCCCGCACGGGCGTCGACGCGGTCCTCGCGGCCAGCGTCTTCCACTTCGGCACCCTGACGGTCGGCGAGGTCAAGGACGCGTTGCGGGGCGCGGGCGTCGAGGTCCGCTGACGCGACGGGTCGGGCGGTGGGGCGTCAGGGCCCGGTGAGCAGCTCGCGCACCGCCGCGACGTCGGCCGGCGCACCCTCGAGCCGCACGTCGGCCGCCTGCAGACGGCCCGACACGGCGAGCACCAGCTCACCGACGTCGCCGCGCGCGACGACGGTGCCGTGCCCGGCACGCGCGCGGTGCACCGCCGAGCGGACGTCGTCGGGACGCACCAGCACGAGGCCGGGACCGAGCCGGCGCAGGCGGACCGGCGCCATGCGCAGCAGCTGACGCCAGAGCAGGTCGCGCAGGCCGTCGGGCAGGTCGCGCGGGGGCACCGGGCCCGCGCCGCGGCGCAGGTCCTCGGTGTGGATGAAGTACTCGGACGCGTTGACCGCGTCACCGGCCCACGACAGCGGGCTCCAGCGCGCCGGCGGGGCCGCGAACGCGTCGACGAGCGCCGCGTACGCCGCGGGGCCGTCGACGTCCTCGGCGAGCCGCTGCACCGCGGCCTCGGGCCCGCGGGTGGCGGCGGTCCCGACCGCGCCGACGCCCGCACGCGGCGCCCTCTCGCGCAGCACGAGGTGCGCGGCGAGGTGGCGGGCCTGCCACCCCGCGCACAGGGTGGGTGCGTCGAAGGGGGTGGCGCGCAGCGTGTCGGCCAGCCATGCGCGCTCGGTCTCGTGCCAGGTCATGGCACGGATCGTGCCACGCGCGCCGGCTCCGGGCGCACCCGCGACCCCGTGAGAGGATGGCGAGGCCCCCGTCCTGCAGGAGTGTGAGATCCCCGTGCCCACGCGCGCCCAGTCGACACCCGCGGCGCTCCAGGGCTCGACCGTCCGGCGGTCCGCGGCCCTCGTGTGGCGCGGCATGCGGTCCCAGCCGCGCACGTACGTCCTCGCGGTGGCGACCTCGGCGGTGTTCGGCGCCGCCACGGTCGGCGTGAGCCGCGTGCTCGCATGGGCCACCGACGACGTCGTCGTCCCCGCCGTCGCCGGCTCGGAGCAGGCGCGCGAGCGCATCGGTCTCGCCGGTCTCGTCATGGTCCTGGTCGCGCTGACGCTGGCCGTCGCGGTCGCGGGGCGTCGCATCTTCGCCGGCATCGGCGTCGCGGACCTGCAGGCCGACCACCGTCGCGCCGTGACGCGCCAGTACCTGCGCCTGCCGATGTCGTGGCACCGGCGCCACCCCACGGGGCAGCTGCTGTCCAACGCGGGCTCGGACGTCGAGGCCGCGACCGGCGTGTTCAACCCGCTGCCGTTCGCCCTGGGCGTCGTCGTGATGATCGTCGTCGCCGCCGTGGCCCTGCTGCGCACCGACGTGTGGCTCGCGCTGGCCGCGCTGGTGGTCCTGCCGCTCGCGGTGGTCGCGAACCTCGTCTTCCAGCGCCGCATGACGCCCGCCATCACCCGCGCGCAGCAGCTGCGCGCGGAGGTCGCCGACATCGCGCACGAGAGCTTCGAGGCGGCCTCGCTCGTCAAGTCCCTCGGCACCGAGGACCGGGAGGAGGCGCGCTTCGGCGAGCGCGCCCGCCGGCTGCGGGACGCCAACGTGCGGGTCGGCGTGGTGCGTGCGGTCTTCGACCCGGTGATCGACCTGCTGCCGAACCTCGGCACGCTGCTCGTGCTGCTCGTCGGCACGCAGCGTGTCGCCTCCGGCGCCATCGGCACGGGCGACGTCGTCGGGGCCGCCTACCTGCTCACGCTGCTGGCGGTGCCGGTGCGCGCGTTCGGCTGGGTGCTGGGGGAGCTGCCGCGCGGCCTCGTCGGCCACGACCGGATCGCCCGCGTGCTCGACGCGCGGGGCGCCCCGGCCGACGACGGCGTGCACCTGCCGCGCGGGGCCGGCGGTGCGGACGTGCGCCTGCGCAGCGTGACGCTGCACGTGCCCACCGCGGACGGGGAGGCGGCGCTGCTGCACGACGTCGACCTGCACGTGCCGGCCGGCCGGACGCTCGCGGTGGTCGGGCCGACCGGCTCCGGGAAGTCGACGCTGGTCGGGCTCGTGCCGCGCCTGGCGGACCCCTCGGCCGGGGCGGTCGAGGTCGACGGCCGCGACGTGCGCACGCTCGCGGCCGCGGACCTGGCCGCGCAGGTCGCGTACGTCAGCCAGTCGACGTTCGTCTTCGAGGACACGGTGCGCGGCAACGTCACGCTCGCGGACGCGGACGACCCCGCGGCCCCCTCCGACGAGGAGGTCTGGGCGGCGCTGCGCACCGCGCACGTCGACGACGTCGTGCGCGCGCTGCCCGGCGGCCTCGACGCCCCGCTCGGCGAGCGCGGTGCCAACCTGTCCGGCGGTCAGCGCCAGCGGCTGGCCCTGGCGCGGGCGCTCGTGCGCCGCCCCGCGTGCTCGTGCTGGACGACGCCACGTCGGCGGTCGACCCGCGGGTCGAGCGCGCGATCCTCACGGGTCTGCGCGGCGACGGCGACGGCCAGGTGCCGACCGTGCTGCTCGTGGCGTACCGGATGTCGTCGGTGCTGCTGGCCGACGAGGTGCTGCACCTGGACGGCGGGCGCGTCGTCGACCGCGGGACGCACGCGGAGCTCCTCGCCCGCGACCCGGGGTACGCCGCGCTCGCGACGGCGTACGAGCAGGAGACCGCGCGGCGCCTGCGGGAGCGGGCCGACGCCCGCGCGGTGGAGGAGGCGGACGACGGCACCGACGACGACGCGCCCGGTGCCGGGACGGCGCAGCAGGCCGCCGGCACCGACCGCGTCGACGACGCGCGGACCGGGGGAGGTCGACGATGAGCGGGACGGCACCCGGGCCCCAGGCCCGCACGGACGCGCGCATGGCGCCCGCGAGCACGCTCGGCGTCCTCGCGACGCTGCGGCGCGGCGTCCAGGTCTCGCCCGAGCTGCTGCACGGGCTCGTCGGCACCCTCGGGCTGGCGCTGCTCGCCGCCCTCGCGCGCGTGCTCGTGCCGGCGACGGTCCAGCAGACGGTCGACACCGGCATCCTCGGCGCGGCCGGACCCGACGTCGGGCGCGTCGCCCTCCTGGTCGGCCTCGCCGCGGCGGGTCTGCTCGTCGGCGCCGCCTGCTCGGCCGCGGTCAACGTGCGGCTCTTCCGGTCGAGCGAGAGCGGCCTGCTCACGCTGCGCACGCGGGCGTTCCGGCACGTCCACGACCTGTCGGTGCTCACGCAGGGCAGCGAGCGCCGCGGCTCCCTCGTGTCCCGCGTCACGTCCGACGTCGACACGATCTCGATGTTCGTGCAGTGGGGCGGCATCATGCTGCTCGTCTCGCTGCTGCAGATCCTCGTCGCGACCGTGCTCATGGCCGTGTACTCGTGGCAGCTCACGCTGCTGGTGTGGCTGTGCTTCGTGCCGCTGCTCGTGCTCCTGCCGCGCATGCAGAAGGGCGTCAACGCCCGTTACGGCCGGGTGCGCGAGCGGTACGGCGCGATGCTGGGCGCCGTGTCGGAGGCCGTCGTCGGCGCCGAGACCATCCGGGCGTACGGCGTGGCGGCGCGGACCCAGCGCCGCATCGACGCGGCCGTGCGGGGGACCCGCGACGCGATGGTGCGCGCGCAGAACCTCGTCGCCGTGGTGTTCTCCTCGGGGGTGCTCACGGCGAACCTCGTGCTGGCCGCCGTCGTGGTCGCCGGCACGTGGCTCGGCGTGCTCGGCGAGCTCACCGTCGGTCGCGTCCTGGCCTTCCTCTTCCTCGTGCAGCTGTTCACGGGACCGGTGCAGATGGCCACGGAGATCCTGAACGAGCTGCAGAACGCCGTCGCCGGCTGGCGGCGCGTGCTCGGGGTCCTCGAGACGCCGGTGGACGTCGCCGACCCCGGCGAGGAGGGCCGGCCCAGCCCGCGCGGTCCGGCGGCGCTGACGTTCGAGGGCGTGGGGTACGCCTACCCGGACGGGCCGCCCGTGCTGCGGGACGTGACGCTCGACGTCCCGGCCGGCACCGGCGTGGCCGTGGTCGGCGCGACCGGCTCCGGGAAGACCACGCTCGCCAAGCTGGTGGCCAGGTTCATGGACCCGACGACCGGCACGGTGCGCCTGGACGGCGTGGACCTGCGGGACGTGCGGGGCGCGGACCTGCGCCGGCGTGTCGTGCTCGTCCCGCAGGAGGGGTTCCTCTTCGACGGGACCATCGCCGAGAACGTCGCCTACGGGCTGCGGACCCCGGGGCCGGACGCCGCCGAGCGCGTGCGGGAGGCCGTCGTCGAGCTCGGCCTCGACGCGTGGGTGGACGAGCTGCCGTACGGGCTGGACACCCCGGTGGGCCAGCGCGGCGAGCTGCTGTCCGCGGGGGAGCGCCAGCTCGTGGCGCTCGCGCGCGCCAGGCTCGCGGACGGCGACCTGCTGCTGCTGGACGAGGCGACCTCGGCCGTCGACCCGGTCGCCGAGGTGCGCATCGCACGGGCGCTGCGCGAGCTCGCCCGCGGGCGGACGACGCTGACGATCGCGCACCGGCTGTCGACGGCCGAGGCGGCCGACCTCGTCGTCGTGGTGCACGCCGGCGAGGTCGTCGAGGTCGGGGACCACGCGACGCTCGTCGACGCCGGGGGCCACTACGCCGCGATGCACGCGGCGTGGGTCGCGCAGACCCGCTGAGCGGCGCCGGACGCGGCACGGGCCGCGCGCGGGCTCGTGGCAGGATCGTCGGGTGCCCGACGCCTCCCCGTCCGTCCCGAGCCCCCGCCCCAGCGGCCTCGACCCCGCGATCGCCGCGCGCCTGCGCCGCGACGCGTCCGGCCTGGTCGCCGCGATCGTGCAGCAGCACGACACCCGTGACGTGCTCATGCTCGGCTGGATGGACGACGAGGCGCTGCACCGCACCCTGACGACCGGTCGTGTCACGTTCTGGAGCCGGTCCCGCCAGGAGTACTGGCGCAAGGGCGACACGTCCGGCCACGTGCAGCACGTGCGGTCCGTCGCGCTCGACTGCGACGGCGACGCCCTGCTCGTCACCGTCGACCAGGTCGGCGCCGCGTGCCACACCGGCACCCGCACGTGCTTCGAGGCGGGCGGCCCGTTGCCCGTCACCGTCCCGACCGAGGCCGGTGCGCAGGCACCGGCAGAGCCCGTCGAAGGAGACGCCCCGTGACCCAGCCGTCCGTCACCGCCGCACCGCGTGCGACCGCCACGGACCTGCCCTGGGGTGCCACGTGGCCGTCGCTCGAGGACTTCCGCGAGCTGGCCGCGACGCGGCGCGTCGTGCCGGTCGTGCGCCGTCTGCTGGCCGACGACGTCACGCCGGTCGGTCTCTACCGCACGCTCGCCGGTGGCCGGCCCGGGACGTTCGTGCTCGAGTCCGCCGAGTCCGACGGGACGTGGGGGCGCTGGTCCTTCGTGGGCGTCGCCTCGCGTGCCGCACTGTCCGTGCGGGAGGGCCGGGCGGCCTGGACGGGCGACGTGCCGGTCGGGGTGCCGACGGAGGGACCGGTGCTGGACGTCCTGAGCCGCACGCTCGACGTGCTGCGCACGCCGTCGGTCCCGGGTCTGCCGCCGCTCACCGGCGGGCTCGTGGGGATGCTCGGCTGGGACGTCGTGCGGCAGTGGGAGCCGACCCTGCCGGCCCGGGCCCCCGAGGAGCTCGGCGTCCCGGAGGTCGCGCTCCTGCTGGCCACGGACCTGGCGGCGGTCGACCACGCCTCGGGGTCGGTGTGGCTGGTGGCCAACGCCATCAACTTCGACGCGACGGACGAGCGCGTCGACGAGGCGTGGGCGGACGCGGTCGCGCGCCTGGACGCGATGCAGGACGCCCTGCGCCGTCCCGCGCCCCCGGCGACCTCGGTGCTGGACCCCGCGCTGCCCGAACCGGAGCTGGAGTTCCGCAGCACCCGGGCGGAGTTCGAGGACGCCGTGCGTCGCGGGCAGGAGGCCATCCGCGACGGCGAGGTGTTCCAGGTCGTCCTCTCGCAGCGGCTCGACCTGGACTGCCCGGCCGAGCCGGTGGACGTCTACCGCGTCCTGCGCACGATCAACCCGAGCCCCTACATGTACCTGCTGGCGCTCCAGGACACCGACGGGCGGGACTTCGCCGTCGTCGGGTCGAGCCCGGAGACGCTCGTGAAGGTGAGCGACGGGCACGTGACGACGTTCCCGATCGCGGGCTCCCGCCCCCGCGGGGCGACCCCGGAGGAGGACCGCGCCCTGCAGGACGAGGTCCTCGCCGACCCCAAGGAGCGCGCCGAGCACATCATGCTCGTCGACCTCTCGCGCAACGACCTCGTGAAGGTCTGCGAGCCGACGAGCGTCGAGGTCGTCGAGTTCATGGCGGTCAAGCGGTTCTCGCACATCATGCACATCTGCTCGACCGTGGTGGGCCGGCTGCGGCAGGGTGCCACCGCCCTGGAGACGCTCGTGGCGACGTTCCCGGCCGGGACGCTGTCCGGTGCGCCGAAGCCGCGGGCGATCGCGCTGATCGACGAGATCGAGCCGGCCCGGCGCGGCGTGTACGGCGGCACGGTCGGCTACTTCGACTTCGCGGGGGACATGGACATGGCGATCGCGATCCGCACGGCGCTGCTGCGCGACGGCCGGGCGAGCGTCCAGGCCGGCGGCGGGATCGTCGCGGACTCCGTCCCCGCCGACGAGTACGCCGAGTCGCGGAACAAGGCGGCGGCCGCGGTGCGTGCGGTGCAGGTCGCCGCGCGTCTGCGCCGCGTCGCACCGTGACGTCCGGTCCCGTGCCGCCCGACGACCGCGGCGCCCCGTCGGGCCGGGACGGGGCGCCGGCGCGCCGGGCCCGGCGCGGTCGCTGGGCCGTGCTGGTCCTCGTCGCGGCCGCCGCGACGGGTGCGGTCGCCGCCCCCACGTGGGTGACGGCGCACGTGAGGACCGCCATCGAGGGCGACGTCGCGGTCGCGGTGCCGGGCTCGCAGGTCGCGCCGCAGGTGGTCGCCGGCGCGCTCGTCCTGCTCGCGTCGGCCGCCGCGCTCGCGCTCGTCGGCCGGGTGGGGCGCACGGTGGTCGGCGTCGTCGTCGCCGCCTGCGGTGCGCTCGTGGCCGCCGCCGGCGTGGCGGTGCTGCGGGGCCCGGGGGCCGCCGCGGCCGCCGAGGTCGCCGCGCGCACCGGCGTCGAGCCCGCCGCGCTCGACGCACAGGCCGGCGCGATGCCCGCCGCGTCCGCCGCGCTGGGCGTGCTCGTCGTCCTGCTGGGGCTCGGGCTCGCGCGCGCGCCGGGCGCGTGGTCGTCCGCCTCGCGGCGGCACGAGGCGCCCGGTGCGGCCGGCGACCGGGCGGGCACCGAGGACGACGGGCGCTCCGACTGGGACGCGCTGAGCCGCGGGGACGACCCCTCCTGATCGCGCCGCCCCACGGCGGCCCGTGCCGCCCCGCCCTTCCCCACCCCCTGTGACCAGCGCGTGCACCCCCGTCGACTCGGCTAGGGTGGACGCGAACCGAGCATGAAGGACGTACCCATGGCCGACCACTCCCTGGCCCATCGCGCGCAGCACCCCACGACGACCGAGACGGTGCACCTGCCCCCGCGCACACCGCCGACCAACCACGGCAAGACGCTCGCCGCCTGGACGACGACGTGGACGGTCGTCCTCGGTGCGGTCGTCGCCGCGGTCGGTGTGGCGCTCGCCCTCGGCTGGCTCTTCTGGGTGGGTGCGGCCGTCATCGTGCTCGGCCTCGTCCTCGGCAAGGTCCTGCAGGTGCTGGGCCACGGCCAGGGCGGCGCCGCCACGCGCGCTCGCGAGCAGCGCCGCGGCGGTCACTGACCCGACCGGCGGGCACGCGCCCGCCCGGTCCGACGCAGGCGTGCGCCAGCACGCCTCCTGACGCAGGGAGAGCTGCATGTCGAGCCCGAACGAGCCGCGCGACCCGTACGCCCCGGACGACGAGCCCCGTGCCAGCGGTGCGGGTGACGCCCAGCCCACCCCCGGCGTCGGCGAGACGCCGTCCGGCGGCGAGGCCCCGCGGTACCCGGCGGGCACGAGCCCGGACGCACCGGCGGCCCCCGCGCAGGGACAGCCCCCCGCGTACGGGCAGCCCGGCGACGCGTCCGGCGGTCAGCCCCCGGCCTACCCGCAGGCACCCGCGTACGGCCAGGCGCCCGGCTACGGTCAGGCACCGAGCTACGGCGACGCGCCCGCGTACGGGCAGGCGGGGCAGGACGCCGCGCAGCAGGGCTGGGGGGACCAGCCGGCCGCGGGGTCGACGCGCCGCAACGCCCTCGGCATCTGGTCGCTCGTGCTCGGCATCCTGTCGATCGTGCTGTGCTGCGTCGGGTGGCTGCCCGGCATCCCCGCCGTGATCCTCGGGTTCCTGGGCCGCAGCGCGGCGTCCCGTGGTGAGGCGACGAACCGCGGCATCGCCCTGGCGGGCATCATCCTCGGTGCGATCGGCCTCGTCATCGGCCTGTACTGGCTCATCAGCTTCGTCGCGACGATGGCGGAGTACGGCGGCTGGAACGGCTTCACCGAGTACCTGCAGGACGAGATCGAGCGTCAGCAGCAGCTGCAGACGCCCTGACCCGCATGAGCTCCGTCGCGCACGCCCCGGCGACCCGCCACCGCGCGGGTCGCCGGGGCGTGCTGCTGCCCCTGGCGGTGGCGGCGGTCGGCGCGGGGGCGGCGGCGCTGCTCATGGTCCGCTCGCCGTACGAGCCGCTGTCGTACGGCATCTGCCCCTCGGTCCTGCTGCTCGGGGTGGACTGCCCCGGTTGCGGCGGGCTGCGTGCGACCCACGACCTCCTGACGGGCGACGTCGCCGGCGCCTGGGCCGCGAACCCGCTGTGGGTCGTCGTCGCGCCCCTGCTCGTCGCCGCGTGGGCGCTGTGGACGTGGCGCCGCTGGCGGGGCGTGCCCGCCGGGACGCCCCCGGCCTGGGTCGCCTGGACGCTGCTCGTCGTCGTCGTGCTCTTCGGCGTGCTGCGGAACGTGCCGGCGCTGGCACCGTTCCTCGGCCCCGCCCCCCTCACCTGACCCTGCCCCCGGAGGCCCCCGTGTCCGAGTCCCGTGCCGACGACCCGGCGCGTCGCGCCCACGACGTGCGTCCCTACGGCCAGGAGGCGCCGTACGGTCCGCCCGGCGCGGACGCGCGCGGTGGTGGGGCACCCGGTGGTGGCGCGCCCGGCGGGGGCCCCGACGGGCCGGCGGGGCGGGCAGGGTCCGGGGCACCCGAGAGCACCGCGCCGACCGGCGGTGCGGCGTGGACGACGCCGGGCGACGCCCAGCCGGGCGCCCCGTACCAGCAGAGCGCTCCGTACCAGCAGAGCGCTCCGTACCAGCAGAGCGCTCCGTACCAGCAGAGCGCTCCGGGGCAGCAGGGCGCTGCGTACGCCACGGGCGGCGCCCAGGGGCCGGGCGGGACCTACCCGGCCGGCGGCGCGTACCCCGCGGGCGGCGCGCCCTACCCGGCGCCGGGCTACTGGCCCCGCAACGACCTCGGCGTCTGGTCCCTGGTGCTCGCGCTCGCCGGCATCGTGCTCGCCTGCGGCTTCGTCACGGGCATCCCGGCGGTCATCGTCGGGCAGAACGCCCGCCGCGCCGTCGCACGCGGCGAGGCGAACAACGACGGCGTCGCCCTCGCGGGGGTGATCCTCGGCTGGGTCGCGATCGGCCTGGGCGTGCTCATGGTCGCCGCCCTGGTGCTGTCGTTCCTCGTGCCGCTCGTGTTCCTCGGCGTGACGCTGCCCTGGGCGACCGAGATGTCGGGCAGCAGCTGGTGAGGGCGGGCGGCGCGGTCCCACGGACCGGGCCGTGGACGGCTGTGGTGCAGCGCACGTCTAGCATGACCGGGTGGCAGACCGCGCGCCGGACGGGCGAACGACGGGCCGCCGTACCGACGGGGCGAAGGGGATGAGCCGCCGATGACCGTGCTGGACGACATCGTCGCGGGGGTCCGGGAGGACCTCGCGGCACGCGAGGCGGCGACGCCGCTGGCCGAGCTGAAGGAGCGCGCCGCACGCCGTGAGTCGGCGATCCACTGCCTCGGGCGCCTGAAGGTGGACGACGCCGTCACCGTCATCGCCGAGGTGAAGCGCTCCAGCCCGAGCAAGGGCGCGCTGGCGACGATCAGCGACCCGGCGGCGCTGGCCGCCGAGTACGAGACGGGAGGCGCCGTCGCGATCTCCGTGCTGACCGAGCGGCGACGCTTCAACGGCTCGCTGGACGACCTGGACGCCGTGCGGGCGCGAGTCGACATCCCGGTGCTGCGCAAGGACTTCGTGGTCTCGCCGTACCAGGTGTGGGAGGCGCGCGCGCACGGGGCGGACCTCGTCCTGCTGATCGTCGCGGCGCTCGAGCAGACCGTGCTGGAGTCGCTCGTGGAGCGCGTCCACTCGCTCGGCATGACGGCGCTCGTCGAGGTGCACGACACCGAGGAGGTGGCGCGCGCCGTCGACGCGGGCGCTCGGGTCATCGGCGTCAACGCCCGCGACCTCAAGACCCTCGACGTCGACCGGACGACGTTCGCCCGGGTCGCCCCCGCGATCCCCTCCGACGTGGTC
Source organism: Cellulomonas sp. JZ18 (assembly GCF_009720485.1). Classification (NCBI taxonomy): domain Bacteria; kingdom Bacillati; phylum Actinomycetota; class Actinomycetes; order Micrococcales; family Cellulomonadaceae; genus Cellulomonas; species Cellulomonas sp. JZ18. The sequence goes on from NZ_CP045245.1 coordinate 1,766,766, forward strand.
AAGGTCGCCGAGTCGGGCGTGCGCGGTCCGCACGACGTCATGGACTACGCACGGGCCGGTGCCGACGTCGTGCTCGTCGGCGAGGCGCTCGTGACGGACGACGCCCCGCGGCAGTCCGTCGCCGACCTGGTCGCGGCCGGTGCCCACCCCTCGCTGCGGGCGGTGCGGCAGTGAGCGCGACGGGCCGGTCCTCGGTGAGCCGCAGCATGCGCGACGTCCTCGCCTCGGGCGGCGCGCTGGGCACGCAGGCCGGGCCGTACTTCGGCGACTTCGGCGGGCGGTTCGTCCCGGAGGCGCTGATCGCCGCCCTCGACGAGCTCGACACCGAGTACCACAAGGCCCTGGCCGACCCGACGTTCGCGGACGAGCTGGAGCGGCTGCACCGCACGTACACGGGCCGGCCGAGCCCGCTGACCGAGGTGCCCCGCTTCGCGCGGCACGTCGGCGAGGGCGTGCGCGTGTTCCTCAAGCGCGAGGACCTGAACCACACGGGCTCGCACAAGATCAACAACGTGCTCGGCCAGGCGCTGCTGGTGAAGCGCATGGGCAAGACGCGCGTGATCGCGGAGACCGGCGCCGGCCAGCACGGCGTCGCGACCGCCACGGCGTGCGCGCTGCTCGACCTCGAGTGCACCGTCTACATGGGCGAGGAGGACACGCAGCGCCAGGCGCTCAACGTCGCCCGCATGCGGCTGCTCGGGGCCGAGGTCGTCCCGGTCACCATCGGGTCGCGGACGCTCAAGGACGCGATCAACGAGGCGCTGCGCGACTGGGTGGCCAACGTCGAGTCGACGCACTACCTGCTCGGCACCGTCACGGGTCCGCACCCGTTCCCGGAGATGGTCCGCGACTTCCACAAGGTCATCGGCGACGAGGCCCGTGCGCAGCTGCTCGAGGAGATCGGCCGGCTGCCCGACGCGGTGGCGGCGTGCGTGGGCGGCGGCTCGAACGCCATGGGGATCTTCAACGCGTTCCTCGACGACCCCGACGTGCGGCTGTTCGGCTTCGAGGCCGGCGGCGAGGGCGTCGCGTCCGGCCGCCACTCCGCGCGGTTCTCGGGCGGCGTGCCGGGCGTGCTGCACGGCGCCCGCAGCTACCTCCTCCAGGACGAGGACGGGCAGACGCTGCCGAGCCACTCGGTCTCGGCGGGGCTCGACTACCCCAGCGTGGGCCCGGAGCACGCGTGGCTGCACGACATCGGCCGGGCGCAGTACCGCCCGGTGACGGACGTGGAGGCCATGCAGGCGTTCGAGTTGCTGTGCCGGACCGAGGGGATCATCCCCGCGATCGAGTCGGCGCACGCCCTCGCCGGGGCGATCGCGCTGGGCGCCGAGGCTCGGCAGTGGGGGCGGGACGGCCGCGAGGCGGTGGTCCTCGTCAACCTGTCGGGGCGCGGCGACAAGGACGTCGCGACGGCGGCGGCGTGGTTCGGCCTGATCGAGGACGAGCCGGTGGTCAAGGCGGACGAGGGGGAGCAGCTGTGAGCACGACGCAGGTCCGCTCGGTGACCGCCGAGCGTCTCGACGCGCTCGCCTCCGGCCCCTCGCCGCGTGCGGCGCTGATCGGCTACCTGCCCGTGGGCTTCCCCTCCGTGCCCGGGTCCGTGCGGGCCGTGCGGGCGATGGTCGAGGCGGGCGTCGACGTCGTCGAGCTCGGCATGCCGTACACGGACCCCGTGATGGACGGGCCGGTCATCCAGCGCGCGGCGGACGCCGCCCTCGCGAACGGCACCCGCGTCAAGGACACCCTCGTCGCGGTCGAGCAGGTCGCGGACGCCGGGGCGCCCGTCCTGGTCATGACCTACTGGAACCTCGTGCTGCGGTACGGGGTGGACGCGTACGCGCGCGACCTCGCGGCCGCGGGCGGCGCCGGGCTCATCACGCCCGACCTGATCCCGGACGAGGCCGAGGAGTGGCTGCAGGCGTCGGACGCGCACGGTCTGGATCGTGTGTTCCTCGTGGCGCCGTCGTCCACGCCCGAGCGGCTGGCGTCGACGAGCGCCGCGAGCCGTGGGTTCGTCTACGCGGCGTCGACCATGGGGGTCACGGGGGAGCGGGCCACGGTCGGCGCCCGGGCCGAGCAGCTCGTCGCCGACACGCGTGCGGCCGGTGCCGAGCGCGTGTGCGTCGGGCTGGGCGTGTCGCGCCCCGAGCAGGCCGCGCAGGTGGCGGGCTACGCCGACGGCGTCATCGTCGGCTCGGCGCTCGTGCGCCCCCTGGTGGAGGCCGTGGACGAGGGCGCCGGGATCGACGCGCTCACGCGGGTCGTCGCGGGGCTCGCCGAGGGTGTCCGGTTCGCCGACCGGTCGGGCCGATGACGTTCACCGGGACGCTCGCCGCCGCGGGGATCCCCAGCCCCTCGCAGGGTGTGTGGCACCTGGGGCCGTTCCCGCTGCGCGCGTACGCGTTCGCGATCCTGCTCGGCATCGTCGTCGCCGCGATCATGACGCGGCGGCGGTGGGCCGAGCGCGGCGGCGACCCGGAGACGGTCCTCGACATCACGTACTGGGCGGTGCCGTTCGGCATCGTCGGCGGTCGGATCTACCACGTCCTGAGCTCGCCCGACGCCTACTTCGGCCCCGGCGGCGACCCCGTGCGGGCGCTCTACATCTGGGAGGGCGGGCTCGGCATCTGGGGCGCCGTCGCGTTCGGCGCGGTCGGCGCGTGGATCGGCTGCCGGCGCCACGGCGTGCGGCTCGCGCCGTTCGCCGACGCGCTCGCGCCGGGGCTGCTCGTCGCGCAGGCCATCGGCCGTCTCGGGAACTGGTTCAACCAGGAGCTGTTCGGCGGTCCGACGACGCTGCCGTGGGGGCTGCGGATCGACGAGCAGCACCTGCCGACCGGCTTCGAGCCCGGCACGCTGTTCCACCCGACCTTCCTGTACGAGCTGGTGTGGAACCTCGCCGCCGCCGCGCTGCTGCTCTGGCTGGACCGCCGCTACCGCCTCGGGCACGGCCGCGTGTTCTGGCTCTACGTCGCCCTGTACACCGCGGGACGGCTGTGGATCGAGCTCCTGCGGATCGACCCCGCGGAGACGGTGCTGGGTCTGCGCCTGAACGTCTGGACGTCCGTCATCGTCGGTGTCGGTGCGCTGGTAGCGTTCGTCGTGGTCGGCCGTCGGCATCCAGGACGTGACGCGACCCTCCTGCGCACACCCCCCAGCACGCAGGACGACGAGGCGGAGGCCTCCACACCCGCCCGGTGACCCGGGCGGTCGGAACGACCCGGCCACCATCCGAGGCGGCGCCCCGCATGCCTGCGCGCGGGCCGTATAGTCGCCTCCACACCGGGCCGACGACGTCCCTGTACCCCCCCTGTTGTTGCGATGCCCCGGCCCCGGGGACTGTGAGGACGGTGCTGATGTCCACGTCGCCCGTGAGCCCCGACGCCGCCGCGGCGCCCTCCGCGCACACCCTCTACGACCCCGCCGCCGAGCACGACGCGTGCGGGTTCGCCTGGGTGGCCACGCTGCGCGGCACACCGGGTCGCGACATCGTCGACGCCGGTCTGACGGCGCTGCTCAACCTGGACCACCGCGGTGCGGTCGGGGCCGAGGAGGACAGCGGTGACGGCGCCGGCATCCTCACGCAGATCCCCGACGCGTTCCTGCGCGACGTCGTCGACGCCGAGCTGCCGCCGCCCGGGCACTACGCGATCGGCATGGCGTTCCTGCCGGTCGAGGAGGCGGACCTGCAGCGGGCCGTGCGTGCGGTCGAGGCGATCGCCGCGGAGGAGAAGCTCGACGTGCTCGCGTGGCGCGAGGTCGTCGTGACGGCCGACCTCGTGGGTCCCACGGCGCGGGCCTCGATGCCGGCGTTCCGCCAGCTCGTCGTCGCCGACCCGTCGCGGGAGCTCGCGGGCATCGAGCTCGACCGACGCACGTACCGGCTGCGCAAGCGCGCCGAGCGTGAGGCCGGCGTCTACTTCGCGTCGCTGTCGGCGCGCACCATCGTCTACAAGGGCATGCTGACGCCCGGCCAGCTGGAGCCGTTCTTCGCGGACCTGTCGGACCCGCGGTACGCGTCCGAGATCGCGCTCGTGCACTCGCGCTTCTCGACCAACACGTTCCCGTCGTGGCCCCTCGCGCAGCCGTTCCGGATGATCGCGCACAACGGCGAGATCAACACGGTCCGCGGCAACCGCAACTGGATGGCGGCGCGCGAGGGCATGCTCGCCTCCGAGGCGCTGGGCGACCTCGCGCCGCTGCTGCCGGTGTGCACCCCCGGCGGGTCCGACTCGGGCAGCTTCGACGAGGTGCTCGAGCTGCTGCACCTCGCGGGCCGCTCGCTGCCGCACGCGATGATGATGATGATCCCCGAGCCGTGGGAGAACCACGCGCAGATGGATCCGGCCACGCGCGCGTTCTTCGAGTACCACTCCACGCTCATGGAGCCGTGGGACGGCCCGGCCGCGATGACGTTCACCGACGGCACGGTCATCGGCTCCATGCAGGACCGCAACGGGCTGCGTCCGGGCCGGTACTGGGTGACCGAGGACGGTCTGGTGGTCTGCGCGTCCGAGGCCGGCGTCCTCGACCTCGACCCGGCGTCGGTCGTCGCCAAGGGCAGGCTCGAGCCCGGTCTGTTCTTCCTCGTCGACACCGGCCAGGGCCGGATCGTCGCGGACGCGGAGGTCATGGCGCAGCTGGCTGCGCAGCGGCCGTACGCCCAGTGGCTCGAGGAGAACCTCGTCCGCCTCGAGCAGCTGCCCGAGCGCGACCACGTGTCGCACTCGAGCGCCTCCGTCCGCCGGCGCCAGCGCGCGTTCGGCTACACGGAGGAGGAGCTCAAGGTCCTCCTCGCCCCGATGGCGGCGGCCGGTGCGGAGCCGCTCGGCGCCATGGGGTCGGACACGCCCGTCGCGGTGCTCTCGCAGCGTCCGCGTCTGCTGTTCGACTACTTCACGCAGATGTTCGCCCAGGTGACGAACCCGCCGCTCGACGCGATCCGCGAGGAGCTCGTCACGTCGATCGGCGGTGCCATCGGCCCCGAGCCGAACCTGCTCGCGGACGGGCCGGAGCACGCGCGCAAGCTCGCGCTGCCCTTCCCGGTCATCGACAACGACCAGCTCGCGAAGATCGTGCACGTGGCGAAGTCGCCCGCGCACGGGTTCCGCTCGACCACCATCCGCGGCCTGTACAAGGTCGACGGCGGGGGAGCGGCGCTCGAGAAGCGGCTCGAGGAGATCTTCGCCGAGGTCGACCGCGCCATCGCCGACGGCGTGAGCTTCCTCGTCCTGTCGGACCGCAACTCCGACGCGGACCTCGCGCCGATCCCGTCGCTGCTGCTGCTCTCGGCGGTGCACCACCACACGCTGCGCCGGCACACGCGCACGCAGATCTCGCTCGTCGTCGAGGCCGGCGACGTCCGCGAGGTGCACCACGTGGCGCTCCTCGTCGGCTACGGCGCCGCCGCGGTGAACCCGTACCTGGCGATGGAGTCCGTCGAGGACCTCGCGCGCAGCGGCTTCCTGCCCGGCGTCACCCCCGAGAAGGCGGTCGCGAACCTCATCAAGGCGCTCGGCAAGGGCGTGCTGAAGGTCATGTCGAAGATGGGCATCTCGACGATCGCGTCCTACCGCGGGGCGCAGGTGTTCGAGGCCATCGGCCTGTCGCACGCGCTGGTGGACAAGTACTTCACGGGCACGACGAGCCGCCTGGGCGGCATCGGCCTCGACGTCATCGCGGCCGAGGTCGCGGCCCGGCACGCGGACGCGTACCCGGCGAGCGGCAACCGGCAGGCGCACCAGCGCCTCGCCGTGGGCGGCGAGTACCAGTGGCGCCGGGGCGGCGAGGAGCACCTGTTCGACCCGGAGACGGTGTTCCGGCTGCAGCACTCGACGCGCACGCGGCAGATGGACGTGTTCCGCCAGTACACGCAGCGCGTCGACGAGCAGTCGGAGCGGCTGATGACGCTGCGCGGCCTGCTGCGGTTCAAGGACGGCGTGCGCCCGCCCGTGCCGGTCGACGAGGTCGAGCCGGTCAGCGAGATCGTCAAGCGCTTCCAGACGGGCGCCATGTCCTACGGCTCCATCTCGGCCGAGGCGCACGAGACGCTCGCGATCGCGATGAACCGCCTCGGCGGCAAGTCCAACACCGGCGAGGGCGGCGAGGACCCGGAGCGCCTGTACGACCCCGAGCGTCGCTCGGCGATCAAGCAGATCGCGTCGGGTCGCTTCGGGGTGACGAGCGAGTACCTGACCCACGCGGACGACATCCAGATCAAGCTCGCCCAGGGCGCCAAGCCCGGTGAGGGCGGGCAGCTGCCGGGGCACAAGGTGTACCCGTGGGTGGCGAGGACGCGGCACTCGACGCCGGGCGTGGGCCTCATCTCGCCGCCGCCGCACCACGACATCTACTCGATCGAGGACCTGGCGCAGCTCATCCACGACGCCAAGAACGCGAACCCGTCGGCGCGCATCCACACGAAGCTCGTGTCGGAGTTCGGCGTCGGGACGATCGCGGCCGGCGTGGCGAAGGCGCACTCGGACGTCGTGCTCATCTCGGGCCACGACGGCGGCACGGGCGCCTCGCCGCTGACGTCGCTCAAGCACGCCGGCACGCCGTGGGAGATCGGCCTCGCCGAGACGCAGCAGACGCTCGTGCTCAACGACCTGCGCGACCGCGTCGTCGTGCAGGTGGACGGCCAGCTGAAGACCGGCCGCGACGTGGTCGTCGGCGCGCTGCTGGGCGCGGAGGAGTTCGGCTTCGCGACCGCTCCGCTGGTCGTGTCGGGCTGCGTCATGATGCGGGTCTGCCACCTCGACACGTGCCCGGTGGGCGTCGCGACGCAGAACCCGGAGCTGCGCGCGCGGTTCACCGGCAAGCCCGAGTTCGTCGTCACGTTCTTCGAGTTCATCGCGCAGGAGGTGCGCGAGCTGCTCGCGCAGCTCGGCTTCCGCACGCTCCAGGAGGCGGTGGGTCACGTCGAGGTGCTCGACACCCGCGACGCGGTGGACCACTGGAAGGCCGCGGGTCTGGACCTCGCGCCGGTGCTCGCGGTGCCGCAGCCCAAGCCGGGGTCGGCGCTGCACCACGTGAAGGAGCAGGACCACGGCCTGTCGCGCGCGCTGGACAACCAGCTCATCGCGATGGCGGCGGACGCGCTCGAGCGGGCCGAGCCGGTCCGCATCGACCTGCCGATCCGCAACGTCAACCGCACGGTCGGCACGATGCTGGGCCACCACGTGACCAAGCGGTACGGCGGTGCGGGACTGCCGGACGACACGATCGACGTCACCCTGACCGGGTCGGCGGGCCAGTCGTTCGGCGCGTTCGTGCCGCGGGGCATCACGCTGCGCCTGTTCGGCGACGCGAACGACTACGTCGGCAAGGGCCTGTCCGGCGGGCGCATCATCGTCCGTCCCGACCGGCGCTCGGTGCTGTCGAGCCAGCACAACGTCATCGCGGGCAACGTGATCGGCTACGGCGCGACGAGCGGGCAGATCCTCCTGCGCGGGCTCGTCGGCGAGCGCTTCGGCGTGCGCAACTCGGGCGCCACGCTCGTCGTCGAGGGCGTCGGTGACCACGCCTGCGAGTACATGACGGGCGGCACGGTCGTCGTGCTGGGCAGCACGGGCCGCAACTTCGGCGCCGGCATGTCCGGGGGCACGGCGTACGTGCTCGACCTGCGACCCGAGCTGGTGAACATCGAGGCGGTGCGCGCCGGTGAGCTGTCGCTCGCGCCGCTCGACGACGAGGACGCGGCGCTGGTCGAGCACCTGCTGCGCGTCCACGCCGAGGAGACGGGCTCGCCGGTCGCGGCCCAGCTGCTCGAGGACCCCCAGGGCACCCGGGCGCGGTTCACGCGCCTGCTGCCCACCGAGTACGCCCGCGTGCGGAGCGCCCTCGCGAAGGCCGAGGCCGAGGGCCTCGACCCCGCGGCGCCCGGCGTGTGGGACCAGATCCTGGAGGTGGCCCGTGGCTGACCCCCGCGGCTTCCTGAAGGTGCGCGAGCGCGAGCTCCCGCCCAACCGCCCCGTCGAGGTGCGCCTGCGCGACTGGAAGGACGTGCACGCGAACCTCGTGGCGGGTCAGCCGTTCCTCAAGGAGCAGGCCGGCCGCTGCATGGACTGCGGCATCCCGTTCTGCCACAACGGCTGCCCCCTCGGGAACCTCATCCCCGAGTGGAACGACCTGGTGTGGCGCGGCCAGTGGGCGGACGCCATCGACCGCCTGCACGCGACGAACAACTTCCCGGAGTTCACGGGGCGCATCTGCCCGGCGCCGTGCGAGTCCAGCTGCGTGCTGGGCATCAACCAGCCGCCGGTGACGATCAAGAACGTCGAGGTCTCGATCATCGACGAGGCGTTCGCACGCGGGCTCGTGACGCCGCAGGTGCCGCAGCGCCTCACCGGGCACACGGTCGCGGTCGTCGGCTCGGGACCCGCGGGTCTCGCCGCCGCGCAGCAGCTGACCCGCGCCGGTCACACCGTCGCGGTGTACGAGCGGGACGACGAGATCGGCGGCCTGCTGCGCTACGGCGTGCCGGACTTCAAGCTCGAGAAGGTCCACATCGACCGCCGCCTCGAGCAGATGCGCGCCGAGGGCACCCGCTTCCGCGCCGGCGTCGAGGTCGGCCGCGACGTCACGTGGTCGCAGCTGCAGGCGCGCTACGACGCGATCGTCGTCGCGACGGGCGCCACGGTCCCGCGTCAGCCGTCGGTGGCGGGTCTCGACCTGGACGGCGTCCACGTCGCGATGGACTACCTGCACCAGGCCAACGCGGTCGTCGCCGGCAAGGACGTGCCCGGCCAGATCACGGCCGAGGGCAAGCACGTCGTCATCATCGGCGGCGGCGACACCGGCTCGGACTGCCTGGGCACGGCGCTGCGCCAGGGCGCCGCGTCCGTGACGACGCTGGCCATCGGCAAGCGCCCGCCGCTGGAGCGACCCGAGCACCAGCCGTGGCCGACCGACCCGGTCGTCTTCGAGGTCTCCTCGTCGCACGAGGAGGGCGGGGAGCGCGAGTACCTCGCCTCCACCGTCGCGTTCGTGGGTGACGAGAGCGGCCGCGTCCGGCGACTGCGCCTCGCCACGACCGAGTACCTGCCCGACGGCCGCCGTGTGCCGCAGCCCGGCACCGAGCGCGAGATCCCCGCGGACCTCGTGCTCATCGCGATGGGCTTCACCGGTCCCGAGACCGAGGGCATCGCCGACCAGCTCGGCGTCGCGCTCACCGACCGCGGCCTGGTCGCACGCAGCGACGACTTCGCGACCGACGTCCCCGGCGTGTTCGTGGCGGGTGACGCCGGTCGTGGCCAGTCGCTCGTCGTCTGGGCCATCGCCGAGGGGCGCGCGGCCGCCGCGGCGGTCGACGCCTACCTGTCCGGCTCCTCCGAGCTCCCGGTCCCGGTCACCGCCAGCACCGTGGCGCTGCGCCCCTGACCGGGTCGTCCCCGTCCGTCCCCTTCGATCCCACCCCCTCGCTCCGACCCGGGCCGCGTACCTGCTGGTGCGCGGCCCGCGTCGGGACGTCCGGCCTGTGGCCGGCCCCCAGGAAGGCTTAGTCTCGAACCATGCGTAGAGCCAAGATCGTCTGCACCATCGGCCCCGCCACGGAGTCGGCCGAGCAGGTCCAGGCCCTCGTCGACGCGGGGATGGACGTCGCCCGTCTGAACCGCAGCCACGGCGACACCGAGGTGCACAAGCGCGTGTACGACAACGTGCGCGCCGCGGCGAAGGCCTCGGGCCGCTCCGTCGCCGTCCTCGTGGACCTGCAGGGCCCCAAGATCCGCCTCGGCCGTTTCGTCGAGGGCAAGCACACCCTCGCCGTGGGCGACACCTTCACCATCACCACGGACGACATCGAGGGCACCAAGGAGCGCGTCTCGACGACGTTCAAGGGCCTGCCGGGCGACGTGAAGCCGGGCGACCCGATCCTCATCGACGACGGCAAGGTGCTCGTCCGCGTCACCGCCGTCGAGGGCAACGACGTCATCACCCGCGTCGAGGTGCCGGGCCCGGTCTCGAACAACAAGGGCCTGAACCTGCCGGGCGTGGCGGTGTCGGTGCCGGCGATGAGCGAGAAGGACGAGGAGGACCTGCGCTGGGCCCTCAACGTCGGCGCGGACATCATCGCGCTGTCCTTCGTCCGCACCGCGGCCGACTACGACGACGTGCGCCGGATCATGGAGGAGGAGGGCCGGGTCGTCCCGGTCGTCGCCAAGATCGAGAAGCCGCAGGCGGTCGAGAACCTCACCGAGATCGTCCAGGCCTTCGACGGCATCATGGTCGCCCGCGGCGACCTCGGCGTGGAGCTGCCGCTCGAGCAGGTGCCGCTCGTGCAGAAGCGCGCGGTCGAGCTCGCCCGCCGCAACGCCAAGCCGGTCATCGTCGCGACCCAGGTGCTCGAGTCGATGATCACGAACCCCCGCCCACGCGTGCGGAGGCGTCCGACTGCGCCAACGCGGTGCTCGACGGCGCGGACGCGGTCATGCTCTCGGGCGAGACGAGCGTCGGCGACTACCCGATCGAGGCGGTCCGCACGATGGCCCGCATCATCGAGAGCACCGAGGAGCTCGGGCGCGAGCGCATCGCGCCGCTCGGCTCGGTCCCCTCGACGCGCGGTGGCGCGATCACGCGCGCCGCGGCGGAGATCGGCGAGGTGCTCGGGGTGAAGTACCTCGTGACGTTCACGCAGTCCGGCGACTCGGCGCGCCGCATGTCGCGCCTGCGCTCGTCGATCCCGCTGCTCGCGTTCACGCCCGAGGAGTCGGTGCGCAACCTGCTCTCCCTGTCGTGGGGCGTGCAGACCTACCAGGTGCCCGAGGTCGAGAGCACGGACGTCATGGTCAGCCAGGTGGACCAGACCCTGCGCGCGAACGGTCTCGCCGAGGTGGGCGACTACGTCGTCGTCGTCGCGGGCACGCCCGTCGGCGTCGTGGGCTCGACCAACACGGTCGTCGTCCACAAGATCGGCGACGAGGAGCAGGTCCGCACCCGCATCGCCTGAGCCGGCTCACGCATCACGACGGCCGCCGCCCGCTCCGGGCGGCGGCCGTCGCGCGTGCGGGACGCGGCACTCTGTGCCCCACAGCTCGACCGTCTGGAGGAGCCAGGACGCCGCGAACAGCCCGACGAGCGCCGCCTCGGTGACGAGCACGGCGTGCCGCCACGTCGGCACCTGCTCGCGCAGCGCGACGACGGCGGCGAGCGTGAGGACCAGCGCGACACCGACGACCGTGTACGCGGCCGCCCACCGGGCCGAGACCGCGCGCGCCTCGAACGCGCGCAGCAGCACGACGCCGGCCGTGGCGACGAACAGCCCCACGGCGGCGAGGTCGTGCGCGGTCGTGGCGAAGCGCTCGGCGTCGACGAGGAAGAGGGCGGCAAGGGTGGCGAGGACGGCGCCGGCGAGGACCCGGGCGGCACGCTCGGCCGCGGTCAGCGGTCCGCGCCGGCGGACGACGAGGCGGACGAGGATCGTCAGCGCGCCCGCGACGAGCAGGGCGGTGACCGCGACCTGCACCCCCGGCAGCACGTCCACCGGCACGGGCGGGGCGGCGGCACCGCAGCTCGGCTCCTGCGCGGTCGGCGTGAACGCCACGACGAGCGCGAGCGCGCCCGCCACGTCCAGCGCGGTGTTCTCCAGGTCCGACGTGCCCCGGTAGACGAGCAGGCAGACGCCGATCGCGCAGACGGCACCCACGACCGCGTCGTGCGCGCCGGTCCAGTAGTACGCGCTGACCGACGTCTCCCAGCAGCCCGAGCGGACCGTCTGCGCGACGACCGCGGAGGCGAGCAGCGCCACGAGGGCGACGACGGCGATCCGCAGGCTGCGGTACGTGTCGCGGACGGCCCGGCGCTCCCGCACCGGGTCGTCGTGGTCGCCGTCGCTCACGACTGCACCGTGGCACGCACCGCCGACGTCCGCCTCGCGGCGGGCGTCAGTGGGGCCCGACGCGCCGGGCGTGCTCGACGGCGGACGCGATGCCGTCGGTCCACGGGTCCCCGTGCCCGGGCAGGACGACCCCGGCGCCGGTCGCCGCGAGGGCGTCGAGCGAGGCCAGCGCCTGCGCGCTGTCCGCGGTCGCCGCACCCGCGACGATCTGGGGGCCGCGCCCGTACGTGTAGGGGTCGAGCGTCACGAGCGCGTCGCCGGACAGCAGCGCGTCCCGGTCCGGCAGGTGCAGGGCGCAGTGGCCGAGCGTGTGCCCGGGGACAGGACGACCCGCGGTGCGCCGGGCACGGGGAGCACGCCGTCACCGGGGATCGGGGTCGTGCCCGTGACGCCCGGGACGCGCCACGCGCCCGCGAGCAGCATCGCCGTGAGGGGGACCAGGCCGAGCGGGTGGCGCACGGGGTAGGCGGCGCGGGGACGCTCGTGCAGGTACTGGTACGGGTGCGCGGCGAGGGTCGCGTCGTCGGGGTGCACCCACACGGGCACCCCGAGCCGGCGCTGCGCGGCGGCGGCCGAGCCGGTGTGGTCGAAGTGCGCGTGCGTCAGGACGACCGCGGCGACGTCGTCGGGGCGCCGGCCGAGCGCGCGGACGGCGTGGCCGAGCAGCGGCCACGTGTCGGGCAGGCCGGTGTCGACGATCGTGAGGCGGCCGTCGTCGCCCTCGACGAGGTAGCAGTTCACGTACGCGTGCGCGAGCCGGTGGACCCCGGGCGCGACGTCGGTCGTCAGCATGGTGCACCTCCTGCGGGCCACCGTAGGTGGGTCCGCCGGACCTCGCCCGCCCGGGCGCCTCGGGGACGGCCGGGCGGCGAGGGTCAGGCGATCCGCGCGAGGTCGTCGGCGCGCACCTCGGACCGCAGCTCCCCGGTGCGGACCCAGCGCAGCACCTCCGCGACCGCCTCGTCGCCGAGGCGGCGCAGCTCGTTGCCCAGCGAGCCCGCCACGTGCGGCGTCAGGACGACACCGGGCGCGTCGAAGAGGGGGTGGTCCGGCGGGAGCGGCTCGGGGTCGGTCACGTCGAGGACGGCACGCAGGCGTCCGCGCAGGACCTCCGCCGTGAGGGCGTCGGTGTCGACGAGGCTGCCGCGCGCGGTGTTGACGAGCGTGGCGCCGTCGCGCATGAGCGCGAGCTGCGCGGCCCCGATCATGCGGTACGTGGCCGGCAGTGCGGGCGCGTGCAGGGTCACGACGTCCGACGCCGCGAGCAGCGCGTCGAGCGGGAGCAGGTCGGCCCCCAGGTCCGCCGCCTGCGCGGGGGTGAGCGACGGGTCGTGCAGGACGGGACGCAGGTCGAACGGCCGCAGCAGCTCGAGCAGGCGCCGGCCTGTGCGGGACGCGCCCACGACCCCACCGTCGCGCCGTTGGTGCCGACGGGTCCGCCCGGCTGCCACGCGTCGAGCCGGCGGTGCGCGCGGTAGTGCTCCTGCGCCTCGCCGACCCGCTTGGCCGCCAGCAGGACCGTGGCCAGCGCGTACTCCGCCACCGGCAGCGCGTTCGTGGCCGCGCCGCTCGTCACGCGCACCCCGCGCTCCCACACCGCGGGGGTGACGAGCCGCTTGACGGTGCCGGCGGTGTGCACGACGAGCCGCAGCCGGGGGCGGTGTCGAGCAGCGCCGCGTCCAGGGGAGGCGCGCCCCAGCCGGTGAGCAGCACGTCGACGTCGTCGAGCGCACCCCGCACCGTCGCGGGCGTGAGCACCCCCGGGCGCAGGTCCACCGCCGAGCGCAGGCGCGCGAGGGCGGCGTCGTCCAGGAGCCGGGGGAGCAGCGCGGCATCGCCCAGGAGCACGGCCGCGCGGCCGCGGGTCACGGGTGCGTCCCGTCGACGGTCGGGACCACGTGTGCCGCGGGGACCACGTCCCGACGTCCGTCCCGCCACCGCACGACGACCTCGCCGTCGCGGACGTCGACCGACGCGACGGCGTCGAGGTCGACGTCGTCCCCGGCACCGCCGGCGAGCACGACGAGCGCCGCGACGACCGCCCCCGCGGCCACGGGTGCGCTGCTGCGGAGCCACGGCGTCGCGGACCAGCGGGCGAACGGGTCGGCGCCGTCCCGCCAGGTCGCACCCGCCTCGTCGAGCCCGCGGACGGCGCGGACGGCGCTCACCGTGCCGTCCGCACGGTGCAGGACGACGCGGTCGGGGTCGTCCTCGACCCGAACCTCGTCGCGCTGCGCGCCCGCCAGGGCCCAGCCGCCGACGTGCATGCGCCACGGTCCCGGGTCCGCCGGCCACGCCGCGTCGGCGTCGGGGTGCGCCACGGGGTCGTCGTCCGCCGGGTGCCACCACGCGAGCCGCAGCTCGTGGACCCCGTGCACGACCGAGGCGGTCGTCACCTGCGGCCCTCGCCGCAGCCCCGCCCAGCCGGCGTCGTCGCCCGCGCCAGGAGCGCCGGGCGTGTCGAGCCAGTGCACCTGCGAGCGGGAGACGGCGCAGGTGTCGCCGAGGTGCACGCGCTGGACGCCGTCGCGGTGGGACGGTGCACCCGCCCCGTCGAGCAGCGCCGTGTGCGACTCGAGCGGGGCGGCGACGGCGTCGCGGGAGAGCTGGGGCGAGGTGGCCGTGGAGTACCCGAGCCGTCGGTACGCGGGGTCGTCGGCGCGTGCGACGACGCGGGGCTCCAGCATCCGGTCCGACCCGTGGTTGAGGACGCGCACCAGGCCGTCCGCGGGGGTGCGCACGACGAGCCAGCCCGGGACCGGCAGGGCGCGGACCTGCGGACCGGTCGCGGGCTCGGGCTCCGGCGGTGCCGTCCACACGGCGTCGTCCGCGGGGAGCAGCAGCCCGAGGAACGCCTTGCTCGCCCAGTAGGGGGACGCGCCCCCGGAGTACAGCTGGCGCAGCCGCGGGTACGCGCGGTGCCACCCGATCGGCAGGAGCCCGTGCTCGTCGACCGCGCCGGCCTCGAGGAAGTGCTCGAGCACGCCCGCGGCGAGGGTGCGCGTCTCGGCGGGGCGCAGCGGGGTCGCGCCGGCCAGGGTGCCCGCCCAGAAGGGCGCCAGGACGGCGAACCGGTACGTGGTCGAACGTCCCTGCAGCAGCGGCGCGCCGGACGAGCCGACGAGGTGCCGTGCCTGTGCGAGGTAGGCGTGCAGGCGCTCGGCGTGCACCTGCTCGAGCGGGCGCCGGCGGATGCGTGCGTGCAGCAGCGGGTAGAGGTGCCAGGCCCAGCCGGCGTAGTGGTCGAAGCTCTGCCGCTCGCCGTCGCGGCCGCGCCCGTCCGAGTACCAGCCGTCCCCGACGTACAGGTCCTCGCGCAGGGCGTCGTTGCGGTCGAGGTCGTCCTGGCTCCAGGGGCCGCCGACCTCGGCGAGGAACGCCTCGACCACGTCCTGGAACCACAGCCAGTTGTTGCGGTACCCGTCGGTCCCGACGATGTCCGCGAACCAGTCGACGACGCGGGCCCGCACCCCCTCGTCGAGCCGGTCCCACAGCCACGGGCGCGTCTCGGCGAGCCCGACGGCGACCGACGCGGCCTCGACCACGGCCTGGCGCCGCTCCGTCATCCGGGGCCACCGCTCGGGGCTCGCCGGGTCGGTCCCCGCGGCGAGGCCCGCCGCATACCGGTCCAGGAGGCCGTCGGGGTCGGCGCCTCCCTCGCCCGCGACCCGGAAGGCCGCGAGCAGGAACGTGCGGGCGTACCCCTCGAGGCCGTCGCTCCACCGCCCGGACGCGCTGACCGGACCGGGCAGCGTCAGGAGGGCGTGCCCGGGCGAGGCGTACGGGCGCACGGCGCGCAGGAGGTCGTCCGCGACGGCCAGCCAGCGGGCGCGGCTCCCGTGAGGGGCGGCGGGGTCGGGGGCGTCGTCGCGCGGCACGGCCATGGACCGAGCCTGGGCTAGGGTCGGGCGGCACGGTCACCGAACGGACAGTTTCGATCACGACCGGCCGTGCGAAGCGGGCGAGGAGGACGCGATGACGCGGTCCACGAGGTCCCCGCTGCCCCGTGCCCGGCACGAGCACCTGCTGCGCGAGGTCGAGCTGCGGGGCAGCGTGCGTGCCGCGCGCGTCGCCGAGGAGCTCGGCGTGTCGGAGGTGACGGTGCGGCGCGACATCGTCGAGCTGGACCGCGCGGGTCGCCTGGTCCGCGTGCACGGCGGCGCCATCGCCCTCGCCGAGGCGCGGGAGCCGCGCGCGGCCCGCGCCCTCGTCGGCGTCGTGGTGCCGAGCGCGAGCGCGCACTTCCCGCTCGTCGTGCGCGGCATGGAGGCCGTCGCCGCGCCGCTGCGCGCCCGGCTCGTGCTCGGCGTCTCGCACTACCGGGCGGACGCGGAGGAGCGGCAGGTGGAGCGCCTGCTGTCGCTCGGCGCGCAGGGGCTGGTCGTGGCGCCGACCACGCGTGACCGCTCCGACGCCGACGTCGCCGCGTGGCTCGCCGGCCTGCCCGTGCCGACCGTGCTGCTCGAGCGGCGCACGGAGCGGACGGCCGCGCTGGCCTCGGTGGACAGCGCCCGCACGGACCACGTGCACGGTGCCGTCCTCGCGGTCGAGCACCTCGCCCGCCTGGGGCACGACGCGGTCGCGCTCGCGTCGTACGACCGCACGCCCACCGCGCCGTCGGTGCGGGACGGGTATCGCGCCGCGGTGGCGGACCTCGGTCTGCGCACGGCCCCCACCGTGTCGCTGCCGAAGGGCGAGGACGACCCCGAGGCGCTCGACGCCGCCCTCGAGGGGTTCCTCGACCTGTGCCGCGGCACCGGCACGCGCGCCGTCCTCGTGCACACCGACGACCACGCGTCCCGGCTCGTCGAGGCCGCCCTGGACCGGGGTCTGCGCGTCCCCGAGGACCTCGCCGTGGTCGCCTACGACGACGAGAACGCCGAGCTCGCCGCCGTGCCGCTGACCGCCGTCGGGTCGCCCCGTCGTGAGCTCGGGCAGGAGGCGCTGCGCATGGTGGTCGAGCGCATCGCGGAGGACGCGTCCGTGCCACGACCGCCGCGGCACGTCCAGCTGCTCCCGCGGCTGACCGTACGGCGTTCGTGCGGGGCGCGGCCCTGATCGTTTTTGTCCGAGCGAGCACGCACGCCGCGGCGCGTTGTCAGGCTGGCGACGCCCGGCGAGGGAGCCGGGCATCGACGGCGAGCGAGGAGGCTCACATGGCGGCGCAGGCACGGGACGCGAGGCCACCGCACCGGCGGGCCCGGGGGCGGGCGGGGTGCGCGGGCTGGGGACCGTCGCGGTCGCGGCGGTGCTGGCACTGACGGCCGCCTGCTCGGGCGGCGCGGCGGGGACGGCCGACGAGGGCACGGTGCTCCGGTTCACGTGGTGGGGCGACACCAGCCGCGCGGAGCGCTACGAGCAGGCGGTCGCCCTGTTCGAGGAGGAGAACCCCGACGTCGACGTCCGGACCGGCTACGCCTCGTGGGGCGACTACTGGACGTCGCGGAGCACCGAGGCGGCCGCCGGCGGGCTGCCCGACGTGATGCAGATGGACCTCGCGTACCTGACGGAGTACGCGTCGACGGGCCGGATCGCGGCCCTCGACGAGCACCTCGGGTCCACGATCGACGTCGACGCGCTGCCGGAGTCGCTGCTGCCCGCCGCGCAGGTGGACGGCGGGACGTACGCGGTGCCGACCAGCACGAACACGCTGGCGACCCAGGTCAACACCGCGCTGCTCGGCGAGCTCGGCGTGCCGGTCCCGGAGGGCGATCTCACGTGGGACGAGTACGACGCGCTCCTCGGCGAGATCGCCGCGGCCGGAGCGTCGCGCGAGCCGGCCGTGCACGGGTCCGTCGACTACACGCAGGTCTTCTGGCTGTTCCAGGTGTGGCTCGGCCAGCAGGGCAGGACGCTGTTCGAGGACGACGGCCTGGGCTTCACCCGTGAGGACCTCGCGCAGTGGTGGGGGCGCGCCCCCGCGCTGCACGCATCCGGCGCGTTCCTGCCGCCCGAGCGGCTCGCACAGCTCGAAGGCGTCGACGCGCTCGGCATGGGTGAGACGGCGTCGGACATCAGCTGGGACAACTTCCTCGTGCGCTACAGCGAGGGGAGCGCGTCACCGCAGCTGGTCCTGCTGCCACCGCCCGCGGACGACCCCGACGAGTCGGGTCTGTTCCTCAAGCCGTCGCTCATGCTCTCGGTCGGGGCCAACAGCCGGCACCCGCAGGAGGCCGCCGCGCTGATCGACTTCCTCACGAACGACCCGCGGGTCGGGGAGATCTTCGGCATGTCCCGCGGCGTGCCGGCGTCCACGACCGCGCTGGAGGGCTTCGAGCCGACCGGGCTGGACGCGCAGATCCTCGAGTACGAGCGCGCGCTGGAGCCGCGCCTGACCAGCTCGCCGCCGCCTCCGGTGGCCGGCTTCGGCACCCTCGAGGCGGCCTTCACCACGATCGCCCAGGAGCTCGCCTACGGGAACCTGTCCGTCGAGGACGGCGTCGAGGAGTGGTTCGCGGAGGCGGAGACGGTGCTCGGCGGCTGACGACGTCGCGGGCGGCCAGGGCCCGCGCGAGGACGGACGCGGCGCCGTGGTGGTGCCCGTCCACCGCACCCGACGATCCGGCGCGGCCGCGCGGGGGAGAGCGCAGCGGGTGCGGGCACGGGGGTGGCGGGGACGGTCCCGCCACCCCCGCGGTCGTCCGGCGGGGGTCGTCTGTGGGGTTGTGCGCCGTGAGCCCGCCCGGGGCCCACGGGGCCGGTGCCCGCGTCCCTGGGGGCGGGGCGACCGGCACGGCGCACTAGGCTCGTCCCGCACGGCCCCCGTGGCGGAACCGGCAGACGCACTCGACTCAAAATCGAGCGCCGCGAGGCGTGAGGGTTCGAGTCCCTCCGGGGGCACCGCCGTCCGACGGCCGGGGGTGGCCGGCGCCGCCCCCGGCCGCGGCGCGTCCGGACGTGACGACGGCCACGACGACGCGCCCGCGACCCGGCGGGGGAGGGAGCACTACGCTGTGCACGTGACCACGGACGCCACCCCCGAGCCCACCGAGGCGGCCGCTGCCGGCCTGGACCTGCCGACCGCCGAGCCGGCTCCCGCGGCACCCGCCCCCGCCACCGGTCGTCCCCCGCGCCGCGCCGTCGTCGCCGAGGACGAGGCGCTCATCCGCATGGACGTCGTGGAGACGCTCCGCGAGGCGGGCTTCGAGGTCGTCGGCGAGGCGGGTGACGGCGAGCAGGCGGTGGCGCTGGCCACCGAGCTGAAGCCGGACGTCGTCGTGATGGACGTGAAGATGCCGGTGCTCGACGGCATCTCCGCGGCGGAGCGGATCGCGAAGGCGCACCTCGCGCCCGTGGTGCTCCTGACCGCCTTCTCGCAGACCGAGCTCGTGGAGCGTGCGCGCGACGCCGGGGCGATGGCCTACGTCGTCAAGCCCTTCAGCCCGGCCGACCTGCTGCCCGCGGTCGAGATCGCGATCTCCCGCTACGCGCAGATCACGGCGCTGGAGTCCGAGGTCGCCGACCTCGCGGAGCGCTTCGAGACCCGCAAGCGGGTCGACCGTGCCAAGGGCCTGCTCATGACGAAGATGGGCCTGACGGAGCCCGAGTCGTTCCGGTGGATCCAGAAGACGTCGATGGACCGTCGCCTGACGATGCGCGAGGTCGCGGACGCCGTCATCGAGCAGGTCGGCGGCGCCTCCTCCTGACGCGGCACCCGTCACGACACCCCTCGTGAGCCCGGTCGGCACCTCGTGCCGGCCGGGCTCACGTGCTCCAGGTCACAGGTCCACAACGACATGGTGCCGAGACGTTGCCATTCACATCGCGGACACAAACCATGAGTACCTTCGCGCCACATCGCCGTGGTCCGCGTCCGGGCCCGGGGAGCAGTGCAGTACTCAGACAGAGGGGTACCACGCATGACTCGTAGGACACATGCAGGACGTTCCGTGGCTGTGACCGGTGCACTCGTGCTCGCGTTGGCCGCCTGTGCCGGCGGCGGCGGCGACGCGGGCGGTGAGGAGACGACCGGTGGCGGCGGTGGTGGCGGCGGCGAGCCGCTGCACGTGGGCACCCTGCTCCCCGTCACCGGGTCGCTGGCGCAGCTCGGCCCCCCGAGATCGCGGGCGTGGACCTCGCGGTGGCCGAGATCAACGAGGCCGGGGGCCTGTTCGGCGCCGACGTCGAGGTCACGCACACCGACTCGTCCGACGCGCAGAACGCCTCGGTCGCCACGGCGTCCGCCCAGGAGCTCATCTCCGCGGGCGTGAGCGTGATCATCGGCGCCGCGTCGTCGTCCGTGACGAAGAACGTCGTCGACGACATCACGGGTGCCGGGATCGTGCAGATCTCGCCCGCCAACACGGCGACGGACCTGTCCGGCTACCACGACTTCTACTTCCGGACGGCCCCGCCGGACACGGTGCAGGGCGACGTCCTGGGCAACCTCATCGTGTCGGACGGCGCGAGCAACGTCGGCATCCTCGTCTTCAACGACTCCTACGGCACGTCGTTGCGCGACGTGGTCGAAGGCGTCGTCACGGACGCCGGAGGCACGATCGTCTACGGCACGCAGGGTCAGGAGTTCGACCCCGCCGAGCAGAACTTCTCGACGATCGTCGCCGACGCCATCGCGGCGTCGCCCGACGCCATCGCGATCCTCGCGTTCACGGACCAGACCCCGCTCATCGTGCGCGAGCTCGTGGCGCAGGGCTGGGACATGAGCAAGACGTACTTCGTGGACGGCAACCTGCAGAACTTCGGCACCGAGGGTGAGACGGGCTTCCCCGCCGGCACGCTCGAGAACGCCCAGGGCACCCTGCCCGGCGCCTTCCCGTCGGAGGAGTTCCAGGAGCGGATGCGCGGCGTCGACCCCGAGCTGACGGAGTTCTCCTACGGTCCGGAGGCGTACGACGCGACGATCCTGGCGGCGCTGGCGGCGCTCAAGGGCGGTGACTCGAGCGGCGAGACCATCCAGGCGAACCTCGCCGCGGTCTCGGGCGCCGACGGCGGCGAGGAGTGCACGGGCTGGCAGGAGTGCGCCGACCTCCTCGCGGACGGCGAGGACATCGCGTACCAGTCGGTCTCCGGCGTTGGCCCGTTCAACGAGGCCAACGACCCGTCGTCCGCGTTCATCGGGATCTACCAGTTCGGTCCCGACAACACCTACACGTTCAGCCGCTCGGAGGAGGGCGAGGTCCCGCAGGACTGATCCCGCCGCCGGACCACGAGGGCCCCCGGAGCAGTGCTCCGGGGGCCCTCGTGCGTCCTCGTGCGTGCCGGTCCCGGCGGCGCCTGCCCCGTGCTCGTCGACGCCCGTCCCCGCCGGCGGGCGCGGTGGGTCGTGCCGGCGTCTGCACCGACCGGCGCGAGCAGTGCGACGGCCCCGGCCCCGTCGGGGCCGGGGCCGTGCGGCCACCGGGAGGGGTCAGCGGGCGGCGTCGTCCCCGGAGTGCGGCTCGGCGGCGCGGGCGGCGTCGACGTCCGCCGCGAGCGTCCCGAGGTACAGCTCGATGACCTTGGGGTCGTGCATGAGCTCGCGCCCCGGGCCGGAGTAGGCGTTGCGCCCCTGGTCCAGCACGTACGCGCGGTCGCAGATCTGCAGGGCGCGGCGCGCGTTCTGCTCGACGATGACGACCGACACGCCCGCCTTGTTGATCCGCCGCGTGCGCAGGAACGCCTCGTCCTGTCGCACGGGGGACAGCCCCGCCGAGGGCTCGTCCAGCAGCAGCACCGACGGCTCGGGCATGAGCGCGCGGGCCATCGCGACCATCTGGCGCTCACCGCCCGAGAGCGCGCCGGCACGCTGCTTGCGGCGCTTCACCAGCTCGGGAAACAGGTGCAGCACGACCTCGAGCCGCTCGGCGTACTTCGCCGGGGTCTGGAAGACCCCCATCTGGAGGTTCTCCTCGATGGTCAGGCTCGGGAACACGTTGTTCGTCTGGGGGACGAAGCCGACCCCGCGGCGCACGAGCGCGTCCGCCCGCAGGTTCGTGATGTCGTCGCCCTGCAGCGTGAGCCGGCCCGAGCGGATGCCGACGAGCCCGAACAGCGCCTTGAGCAGCGTCGACTTGCCGGCGCCGTTCGGCCCGATGATGCCCACCAGCTCGCCGGGGTGCAGCACGAGCGAGCAGCCGTTGAGGATGTTCACGCCGGGCAGGTAGCCGGCGACGAGGTCGTCGGCGTGCAGCAGGGGCTCGCCGGCGGGGGCGCCGCGGTGGACGACGGGTGCGGTGGTCTCGGTCACGCCTTCGTCTCCTCCGCCTCGGACTCGGCCTCGGCCTCCGCGTCGATCGTGCCACCCTCGGCCAGGAGGGCGTCGTCGCCCAGGTCGGTGTCGTGGTGGGCGCCCAGGTACGCGTCGATGACCGCCTGGTCGGCCATCACCTCGCCGGGCGGTCCCTCGGCGACGACCTGGCCCTGCGCCATGACCACGACCCAGTCCGAGATGTGCCGGACCATGTGCATGTCGTGCTCGACGAACAGCACGGTGGTGCCCGAGTCGCGCAGGTCGGTGATGTGGCCGAGCAGCGACTGCGTCAGGGCGGGGTTCACCCCGGCCATCGGCTCGTCCAGCATGACGAGCGCGGGGTCCGACATCAGCGCCCGGGCCATCTCGAGCAGCTTGCGCTGCCCGCCCGACAGGGACCCGGCGAAGTCGTCCTTCTTCGCGTCGAGCTTGAACCGCTCGAGCAGGGCCATGGCCTTGTCGGTGATCTCCCGCTCGCGCGCGGCCCACAGGGGCTTCACCAGCGCGGTGAACAGGTTCTCGCCCGGCTGGTCGCGGGCGCCGAGCCGCATGTTCTCGAGCACGGTCATCCGTGCGAGCGCCTTCGTCAGCTGGAAGGTGCGGACCATGCCCGCCTTCGCCACCCGCGACGCCGGCACTCCGGCCAACGCGGTGCCGTCGAAGACCCACGTGCCCGTGTCGGGCTTGTCGAACCCCGTCATCAGGTTGAAGAACGTGGTCTTGCCGGCGCCGTTCGGGCCGATCAGCGCGGTGATGACGTGGCGCTGCACCTCGAGGTGCTCGACGTCGACGGCGTTGACGCCGCCGAAGCTGCGTCGTACGCCGTCCGCGACGAGCAGGGCGTCCGGCTTGGGGGCGCCCGGCGTGCGGGGCACCTGGTGCAGGTCCCGGCGCGCCCGGGCGACGGCGTCCTCAGCGGGCATTGATCGCCAGCTCCTTCTTGTCGCCCAGGATGCCCTGGGGCCGGAAGACGATGAGCAGGATGAGCGTGACGCCGACCAGGATCCAGCCGATCTGCTCGACCTGCTGGACCGAGAGCACGTCGCTCGCGGCGCCGTGCAGGAACCCGCGGACGAACACGAGCGCACCCCAGAACAGCAGCGACCCGAGCACGGGGCCCAGCACGGTCGCCGCGCCGCCGAGCAGGAGGATCGTCCAGGTGTTGAACGTGACGGGCCGCCCGAGGGAGTCGGCCTGCACGGAGCTGGCGAGCACGAACACCACGCCACCGAGCGCGCCGAAGACACCACCGAGCACGAGCGCCTGGAGCTTGTAGGAGTAGACGTTCTTGCCGAGCGCCCGCACGGCGTCCTCGTCCTCGCGGATGCCCTTGAGGACCCGGCCCCAGGGGCTGCGCACGAGCCGCCACACGAGCACGCAGGCGAGCGCGACGACCGCCCAGCCGACCAGGCGCAGCCACCAGCTGTTCGAGGTGTTCGTCGCGAGCGTGATCGGGCCCAGCGCCCAGCGGTCGTCCGGGAACGGCGAGGCGTCCTGGAACGTGCTCTTGAAGGCGTTGCCCGTCAGCCCCTCGGAACCACCGGTGACGTCGGTCAGGGCCGTCGAGCGGCCGACCATGCGGACGATCTCCGCAGCGGCGATCGTGACGATCGCGAGGTAGTCGCCGCGCAGCTTCAGCGTCGGGATGCCGAGCAGGAGCGCGAACAGGACGGCGGCGGCGACCGCCACGACGAACGCGAGCCACAGCGGCGCTCCCGCGATCGTCGAGACGGCGAAGCCGTACGCGCCCAGCAGCATGAAGCCCGCCTGCCCCATGTTGATGAGCCCGGTCAGGCCGAAGTGGATGTTGAGCCCGATCGCGGCGAGCGCGTAGGCGATCGCGGTCGGTCCCGTCATCTCGTTGAGGACGTTGGTGAACAGCTGCCCGAGGTCCATGGCGACGCCTCCCGCTTAACCGATGCGCTCGGCGCGGCCGAGGATGCCCTGCGGCCGGATGAGCAGGACGAGGATGAGGATCACGAGCGCGCTCGCATAGCGCATGTCGCTCGGCAGGACGAGCGTCGAGAGCTCGACGACGAGGCCGATGACGACGGCGCCGACGACCGCACCGAGCGGCGACCCGAGCCCGCCGAGCGTGATCGCGGCGAACATGAGGAGCAGGAGCGTCGACCCGAAGTTGAACCGGGTGGAGTTGAGGTACAGCGCGAGCAGCACGCCGCCGAGCGACGCGAGCGCCGCGGACACCACCCACACCCCGCCGATGATCGACTCGACCTTGATCCCGGTGGCGGCGGCCAGCGCGGGGTTGTCGGAGACGGCGCGCGTGGCCCGCCCGAGCCGGGTCCGGGACAGCGTGACGGCGACGGCGGCGAGGACGACGAGCGCGATCGCGACCGACAGCAGGGACTGGCCGGAGATCTGCACCGGTCCCAGCTGGAGCCGCTGCGAGATGCCCGAGACCACGGGTGCCGGCTGGGCGCCGTACACGAACAGGAAGAGCGAGAGACCGGCCAGGGCGAGACCGATCGTGACGATCATCTGCTGCGTGATGCCGACGCCGCGGCGCCGCAGCGGGGCGAAGACGAGCCGGTTGAGCAGCCAGCCGACGACCCCACCGGCCACCGTGGCGACCACGATCGCCAGCCACAGCGGCAGGTCCCACCACTGCACCGCCATGAACGCCGTCATGCCGCCGAGGGTCACCAGCTCGCCGTGCGCGAAGTTCGACAGGCCGGTCGTGCCGTAGATGAGGTTGGCGCCCAGCGAGGCGAGCGCGAGCAGGACGCCGAACACGAGGCCGGCGAGCACGAGCTGCGCGTAGCGGTTGGTGCCCGGTCCGGCCGACGTCTCGGTCCCCTCGCCGGTCTCGTCCGCGGGGGCCGTGCTGCCACCGTCCTCGCCGGAGGGGCCGCTCGAGCCGCTCTCGGACGGGGAGGGGGCGGGACCGCTGTCGCCGCCCTCGGCGCCGGGCGGCACGACCGGGAAGATCCGGCCGGCGGCGCGACCGAGCGCGACGGTCACCGTCGCCCCGTTCACGGCGGGGTCGCGCAGCACCAGCCCGTCGGGGAGCGTCGACTCGTCGACCGTGACGGTGTGGTCGCCCGCCGCCGTCAGCGGTACGGACGCCCGCCCGGAGGCGTCCGTCGTGGCCTCGACCTCACCCCCCGGCCCCTCGACGGTGACCCGGGCCCCCGCCACCGGTCCGGTGCCGGGGCGGTCACGGTGACGTTGAGGCAGGCCGTGGCGCTGTCAGGGGTGCACGTCGCCGCCGCACGCGCCGGCCCCGCGACGACGACCGTCGTCAGGGACAGCAGGAGGAGCAGCAGCAGTGCCGCACCTGCGCGTCGCACGGCGAGGGTCCGGTCCGGGCTCGCTGCTCGCACGGGGACCTCCGTCCTTCGGGTGGGGGCACGAGCGCGGGCAGCGCTGGAGCACGTGGTCGGGGGCCGGCGCCCGCCGGGTGGCAGGACGATAGGGAGGGATTGTGTCCGGTTCATTACGTCGGCGCGAGGGTCCGGCCCAGATCCGTCGGCGTGTCCCCCGGCTGGAGGACGCTGCTGGACGTACGTCCGGTCCGGCGGGTCCCGTCGCCCGCAGGGGGCTGGCACACGGGCCCGGCGTGGGCCATGATCGGTGCGGGTCCGGGCCCGGGGGAGACCGGAACCCGTCCGTCAGGCACCACGTCCCCGGGAGGCCCACCGTGCGGCCAGGCATCACCGTCCGACCCGCGCAGCCGTCCGACCTCGACGCCCTCGTCGACCTCTGCCTCGAGGCCCGCGCGGAGGCGGGCGTCGGCGCGCAGCTGTGCACCGACGACCCCGGCCGGCTGCGCACGCAGCTCTCCGTGCTCGGCGGCGTCGAGGGCGGGCGCGTCCTCGTCGCGGTGTGCGACGGCGCCCCGGCCGGCCTGCTGCTGTGCCGCCTCGTCGGTCCCGGCCCGTTCACGGACGCCGTCGTGCTCGGCCTCGAGGCCGTCTTCGTGCGGCGCGGGCTGCGTCGGCGCGGGATCGGCCACGCGCTGCTGCAGGCCGCGGCGACGTGGGCGGAGGAGTCCGGGGCGAGCGACGTCTACGCCGCGCCGTTGCCCGGCGCGCGCGGCGTGCAGCGCTTCCTCGCCCGGCTCGGGTTCGCGCCCGCGGCCGCGCACCGGCACGTCACGACCGCCGCCCTGCGGCGGCGCCTCACGCAGGACGCCGGTGGTCCGGCGGTGGGGCGGACCGGGCAGCGGGGGCTCGGGACCTGATCGAGCGCCGCCGGCGCGCCCGGGAGCGGCACGCGGCCGAGCCGCTCGGGGACGTGCGTCAGGCGCGGTCGATGAGCATGCACGTGAGCCGCGCGGTGCAGACCCGGCGGCCCTCCTCGTCCTCGACGACGACCTCGTAGGTCGCCAGCGAGCGCCCGCGGTGCAGGGCGGTCGCCCGCGCGGTGACGGTCCCTGCCCGCACCGCCCGGTGGTGCGTGGCGTTGAGCTCGACGCCCACCGCCGCGCGGCCCGGTCCCGCGTGGGCCTGCGCGGCCAGCGACCCGAGCGTCTCGGCGAGGGCCGCGGACGCGCCTCCGTGCAGCAGGCCGTACGGCTGCGTGTTGCCCGCCACGGGCATGGTGCCGTGCGCACCGTCCGCGTCGACGTGCGTCACCTCGATGCCCATGCGGGCGAGGAGGGTGCCGTCCACGGACGGCAGGGCGAAGGCGGGGGCGGCGGTGTCGGACATGGCGGATAGGTTGGCACCGTGACCGCCGCACAGCCAGCGACCGCCCCCGCCTCCTCCTCATCGACGGCCACTCGATGGCGTACCGGGCGTTCTTCGCGCTCCCCGTCGACAAGTTCGCGACGTCGACCGGGCAGCCCACGAACGCCGTCTTCGGGTTCACCTCGATGCTCGCGAACCTGCTCCGGGACGAGGAGCCGACCCACGTCGCCGTGGCGTTCGACGCCGGGCGCACGACGTTCCGCACCGAGCGGTACGAGGCGTACAAGGGCAACCGCGACGCGACCCCCGAGCCGTTCCGCGGCCAGGTCGACATCATCAGGCGCCTGCTGGCGACGATGCACGTGCAGGTGCTGGACAAGCCGGGCTTCGAGGCGGACGACATCCTCGCGACGCTCGCGGCGCAGGCGACCGCGGCCGGCATGCACGTCGCCATCTGCACCGGCGACCGGGACGCCTTCCAGCTCGTCCGGCCCGAGGTGACCGTGCTCTACCCGGTCAAGGGCGTGTCCGAGCTGGCGCGCATGACGCCCGAGGCGGTCGAGGCGAAGTACGGCGTCCCGCCGCACCGGTACCCGGACATCGCGGCGCTCGTCGGGGAGTCGAGCGACAACCTGCCCGGCGTGCCGGGCGTGGGGCCGAAGACCGCGGCGAAGTGGGTGACGCAGTACGACGGCCTGGAGGGGGTCGTCGCGCACGCGGGCGCGATCGGCGGCAAGGCCGGGGACTCGCTGCGCGAGCACCTGGCGCAGGTGCAGCTCAACCGTGAGCTGAACCGGCTGCTCGACGACCTCGAGCTGCCGGTGGGGCCCGAGGACCTCGCGGTGCGGCCGTGGGACCGGCAGGACCTGCACACGATCCTCGACGAGCTGGAGTTCCGCACGCTGCGCGACCGCCTGTTCGCGATGCTCCCGGACGAGGGGCGCGAGGAGCGGGTCGCGACGGCGGCGGCTCTCGACCTGGTCGAGGTCGGCGTCGGCGGTCTCGCGGCCTGGCTCGAGGAGCGCGGCGACGCGCTGCTGGGACTCGACGTGCGCGGCACCGGCAGCCCGGCCCGCGGCGACGCCTGGGGCGTGGCCGTCGCGGACGCGCAGGGCCAGGGCGTCGCCTACGACCTCGCCGAGATCGACCCGGCCGACGAGCAGGCCCTCGCCGCGTGGCTGGCCGACCCGGCTCGGCCGAAGGCGGTGCACGCCGCGAAGGAGGCGTGGCACGCGCTGGAGGGCCGCGGCCTGCCCCTGGCAGGCGTCGCGTTCGACACCGAGCTCGCGGCGTACCTGTGCCAGCCCGACCGTCGCGCGTACGACCTGCCCGACCTGGCCATCGGCTACCTGCACCGTGAGCTCACCGCGGACGACGCCGCCTCGGCCGGCCAGGGTGCGCTCGACCTCGAGGTCGACGGGGCCGGGGAGGGCCGCCGGGCCGCCGTGCGCGCGGCCGCCGTGCGCGACCTCGTCGACGTGCTGTCGGCCGAGGTGGCCGACCGCGGTGCGAGCGGCCTGCTCGCGGACCTCGAGCTGCCGCTGCAGGACGTGCTGGCCCGCCTCGAGCGCACGGGCATCGCGGTGGACCGGGAGTACCTGACGTCGCTCGAGCGCGAGTTCGACTCCCACGTGCAGTCGGCGGCCTCGGAGGCCTACGACGTCATCGGCCGCGAGGTGAACCTGGGGTCGCCGAAGCAGCTGCAGGAGGTCCTCTTCGACCAGCTCGGCATGCCGAAGACGAAGAAGATCAAGACGGGCTACACGACGGACGCCGCCGCGCTCACGGACCTCTTCGCACGCACGCAGCACCCGTTCCTCGAGCACCTGCTCGCGCACCGCGACGCGATCCGGCTGCGTCAGACCGTCGAGGGGCTGCTCCG
This sequence comes from Cellulomonas sp. JZ18, assembly GCF_009720485.1. Classification (NCBI taxonomy): domain Bacteria; kingdom Bacillati; phylum Actinomycetota; class Actinomycetes; order Micrococcales; family Cellulomonadaceae; genus Cellulomonas; species Cellulomonas sp. JZ18. The sequence goes on from NZ_CP045245.1 coordinate 1,795,328, forward strand.
GTCCGTCCTGCCCGACGACCGCATCCACACGACGTTCCAGCAGACGATCGCGGCGACGGGCCGGCTGTCGTCCGCGGACCCGAACCTGCAGAACATCCCGATCCGCACCGAGGCCGGACGGCAGATCCGCCGCGCGTTCGTCGTGGGCCCGGGCTACGAGACCCTCCTGACCGCGGACTACTCGCAGATCGAGATGCGGATCATGGCCCACCTGTCGGGCGACGAGGGGCTCATCGAGGCGTTCCGCTCGGGGGAGGACCTGCACAGCTACGTCGGCTCGCGCGTGTTCGACGTCCCGACGGACGAGGTCACGCCGGCGATGCGCTCGAAGATCAAGGCGATGAGCTACGGCCTGGCGTACGGGCTGTCGTCCTACGGGCTGTCGCAGCAGCTGTCGATCGAGGTGTCGGAGGCGTCGGCGCTCATGGCCGACTACTTCTCGCGCTTCGGCGGGGTGCGCGACTACCTGTCGGGCGTGGTGGACCAGGCGCGCGCGACCGGCTACACGGCGACCATCCTGGGTCGGCGCCGGTACCTGCCCGACCTGACGAGCGACAACCGGCAGCGCCGCGAGATGGCCGAGCGCATGGCGCTCAACGCGCCGATCCAGGGCAGCGCCGCCGACCTCATCAAGGTCGCCATGCTCGGCGTCGACGGCGAGCTGCGCCGTCGGGGGCTCGCGTCCCGGATGCTCCTGCAGGTGCACGACGAGCTCGTGCTCGAGGTCGCGGCGGGGGAGCGCGAGGAGGTGGAGGCGCTCGTGCGCGAGCAGATGGCCCGCGCCGGCGACGCCGCGCCGGACGGGCCGCTGGACGTGCCCCTCGACGTCTCGGTCGGCGTCGGCGCCAGCTGGCACGAGGCAGGCCACTGACGCAGGGCCGGTCGTCGTCCGGTCACCGTCCCGGGTGACACCGGTCGTGGTTTCGAACGACTTTCGGGCTTCCCGGGTGCGTGGTGTCTGGAATGTCGAGGTGATCTGAGCCACAGTAGGCGGGCTGCGGTGGCGACGAGGCCACCACGACCTGCGGAGGTGGGTGTGTCCGAGACCCGTCAGGAGACCGACTACCAGCGCGTGCAGCGCTCCGAGGAGTTCCAGGACCTACGCCGAAGGTTTCGGCGGTTCGTCTTCCCGATGACCGCGCTGTTCCTCGTCTGGTACTTCGTCTACGTCCTGCTGGCCAACTACGCGCACGACTTCATGAGCCAGCGGGTGACGGGGACCATCACGGTCGGCCTGCTCTTCGGGCTCGGGCAGTTCGTCTCGACGTTCGCGATCACGATGGTCTACGCCCGGTGGGCGAACAACCGGCAGGACCCGGTCGCCGAGCGGCTGCGTGACGAGATCGAGCAGGGCACCGTCGGCGGCACCTCGGCCGTCCGCGGTGCCGAGGGGAGCCGGGCATGACCGCGACGCTCGCGGGCGTGCTGCCCGCCGCCACCGCGCCCGCCGAGCAGATCGGTGAGCCGGTCGTCAACATCGCGATCTTCGGCGCGTTCGTCCTCGTGACGCTCGTGATCGTGTTCCGCGCCTCGCGCAACAACCGCAGCGCGGCGGACTACTACGCGGCGGGCCGGTCCTTCACCGGCCCGCAGAACGGCACCGCGATCGCGGGGGACTACCTCTCCGCAGCGTCGTTCCTCGGCATCTGCGGGGCCATCGCCATCTACGGCTACGACGGGTTCCTCTACTCGATCGGGTTCCTCGTCGCGTGGCTCGTGGCGCTGCTGCTGGTCGCGGAGCTCCTGCGCAACACCGGCCGCTTCACGATGGCCGACGTGCTCTCGTTCCGGCTGCGGCAGCGGCCGGTCCGCATGGCGGCGGCGATCTCCACGCTCGCCGTCGTGTTCTTCTACCTGCTCGCGCAGATGGCGGGGGCGGGCGGCCTCGTCGCGCTGCTGCTCGGCCTCGACACGGTCGCCGCGCAGAGCGTGGTCATCGCCGTCGTCGGCGCGCTGATGATCCTGTACGTGCTCGTCGGCGGCATGAAGGGCACCACCTGGGTGCAGATCATCAAGGCGGTGCTGCTCATCGCCGGCGCCGGTGTCATGACGATCTGGGTCCTCGCACGGTTCGGGCTCAACCTGTCCGACCTGCTCCAGGGGGCGATCGACGTCGCCGGCGAGGGCGGCGAGACGCTCGTCGAGCCCGGCCGGCAGTACGGCGCGTCCGCGCTCACGCAGCTCAACTTCGTGTCGCTCGCGCTCGCCCTCGTCCTCGGCACCGCCGGTCTGCCGCACGTGCTCATGCGCTTCTACACGGTGCCGTCGGCCAAGGAGGCGCGTCGGTCGGTGGTGTGGGCGATCTGGCTCATCGGCATCTTCTACCTGTTCACGCTCGTGCTCGGGTACGGCGCGGGCGCCCTGGTGGGTCCGGAGCGGATCGCGTCGGCACCGGGGCGCGCGAACTCGGCGGCCCCGCTGCTGGCGTACGAGCTCGGCGGGGTGCTCCTGCTGGGCATCATCTCGGCCGTCGCCTTCGCGACGATCCTGGCGGTGGTCGCCGGGCTGACGATCACCGCCGCGGCGTCGTTCGCGCACGACATCTACGCGTCGGTGATCAAGCGCGGTCAGGTGGAGCCGGACCGGGAGGTGCGGGTCGCGCGGATCACCGTCGTCGCGATCGGTGCGCTCGCCATCGTCGGCGGCATCTTCGCGAACGGGCAGAACGTCGCGTTCCTCGTGGCGCTGGCGTTCGCGGTCGCGGCGTCGGCGAACCTGCCGACGATCATCTACTCGCTGTTCTGGAAGCGGTTCAACACGTCCGGTGCGCTGTGGAGCATGTACGGCGGGCTCGTCTCCTGCATCGTGCTCATCGCGCTCTCGCCGGTCGTCTCCGGCAAGGTCGACCCCGCCACCGGCGAGAGCCTGTCGATGATCCGGGACACGGGCGTCGACTTCGCGGTGTTCCCGCTCGAGAACCCCGGCATCGTGTCGATCCCGCTCGCGTTCCTGCTCGGCATCGTCGGGACGCTCCTGAGCAAGGAGCAGCCGCACCCGGAGAAGTTCGCGGAGATGGAGGTCCGCTCGCTGACCGGTGCCGGCGCCGAGAAGGCCACGTCGCACTGACCGTCCCGCTGCACGGCGTCCGCCCGCCCCGCGCCCGTCGCGGTGCGGGCGGACGCACGTCCGGACCCCGCCGCGCAGGCCGGAGCCGGCGGCGGTGGGGCTCAGCGGTGCGCGGGCAGGTGGGCGACGAGGATCGCCGTCCCCGGCAGGAGTGCGCCCCGCAGGGGACCCCAGCCGCCCCACACGCGGTCGTGGCCCTCGGGCCACTCCGGCTCGACCAGCCGGTCCAGCACGAAGCCCGCGCCCACGAGGTCGGCGACGTGGTCGCCCAGCGTGCGGTGGTACTCGGCGTACAGGACCCGCCCGTCGGCCGCCTGCTCCACGTACGGGCGGCGGTCGAAGTACGAGCGCGTGGCGGTCAGGCCGCCGGGGCCCGGGTCGTCCGGGAAGGCCCAGCGCACGGGGTGCGTCACCGAGAACACCCAGCGTCCACCGGGGCGCAGGACGCGCGCGACCTCCGCGTGGACGCGGTGGGCGTCGGGGACGAACGGCAGCGCGCCGAACGCGGTGAACGCGGCGTCGAAGGACGCGTCCGCGAACGGCAGGGCCCGTGCGTCCGCCTGCACGAGCGGGACCCGCACCCCGTGCGCACGCTCGTCGGCGGCCCCGGCGGCGAGCATCCCGTGCGAGACGTCGGTGGCGACGACCTGCGCACCCGCGAGCGACGCGAGCCACCGCGACCCCTGCGCCGCCCCGGCACCCACCTCGAGCACGCGCGCCCCGGTCACGTCACCGAGCAGCCGCGCGTGCGACTCGCGCAGCCCCTCGGGGCACCACAGGAGGTCGACGTCGCCGAGGAAGTCGCCGTGCTCGGCGAGGTACTCGTCGGCGTTCGCGTCCCACCACCGGCGCGCCGCACGTCCGCCGTCCTCGTCCGGAACGTCCCGGAAACCGGCCTCCGCCAGCGTGTCGTCGCCCGATTCGTCGTGCACGCCCTCAGTCTGTGCGATGCGGAACCCGTACCGGTGCGTAACAACGACGTGACACGGCGCACCTACCGTTCCCCGGGTTCCCGCGAGGCGCGACGTCCGTCGCGCCCGCCCCAGAGAGGTGGCTGATCCCAGTGAAGACCAGGTGGCAAATGGTCGCCGGTGGCGTCGTGGTGGGGCTCGCCCTGTCCGCGTGCGCCGCGAGCGACCGCGACTCCGGCGGCGACGCCTCGGACGGCGCGACCGGCGAGGGCCGCAGCACGTTCATCTTCGCGGCGTCGTCCGACCCCGCCTCGCTCGACCCCGCCTTCGCGAACGACGGGGAGTCCTTCCGCGTCGCGCGGCAGATCTTCGAGGGCCTCGTCGGCACGAAGCCCGGCACGGCGGACCCGGCACCCCTGCTCGCCGAGTCGTGGGAGACGAGCGAGGACGGTCTGACGTACACGTTCGACCTCAAGGAGGGCGTGACCTTCCACGACGGCACCCCGTTCGACGGTGAGGCCGTGTGCTTCAACTTCGACCGGTGGAACAACTTCACCGGCGTGGCGCAGTCCGAGTCGCTGTCGTACTACTGGCAGAAGGTGAACGGCGGCTTCGCCACGAGCGACGTCCCCGAGCTGAACGGCACGGGCAAGTACGAGTCCTGCGAGGCCCCGGACGAGACGACCGCGGTCGTCCACCTCAAGAGCCCGCTGCCCGAGCTCGTCGCCGCGCTGTCGCTGCCGTCGTTCTCGATGCAGTCGCCGACGGCGCTGCAGGAGTACGACGCCGACAACGTCACCGGCGAGGGCGACACCCCGACGCTGCCCGAGTACGCGACGGCCCACCCGACCGGCACGGGCCCGTACACGTTCGAGTCGTGGAGCCCGGGCGAGGAGGTCGTGCTCACCGCCAACGAGGACTACTGGGGCGAGCAGGGCCAGATCACCCGCATCGTCTTCCCGGTGATCTCGGACGCGACGGCCCGCCGCCAGGCGCTGCAGGCCGGCGACATCGACGGCTACGACCTCGTCGGCCCGGCGGACGTCGCCGCGCTCGAGGAGGCCGGCTTCCAGATCGTCAACCGCGACCCGTTCAACGTCCTGTACCTCGGCATGAACCAGGCCAACCCCGACCTGGCCGACATCCGCGTGCGCCAGGCGATCGCCCACGCGATCAACAAGGAGGCGCTCGTCGCGCAGACGCTGCCCGAGGGCACCGAGGTCGCGACGAACTTCGTCCCGCCGGCCGTGTCGGGCTGGAACGAGGACGTCACGACGTACGACTACGACCCGGACCGCGCCACGGAGCTCCTGGCCGAGGCGGGCAGGTCGAACCTGACGATCGACTTCAACTACCCGACGAACGTCTCGCGTCCGTACATGCCGACGCCGGAGCAGGTCTTCACCGCGATCGAGGCGGACCTCGAGGCCGTGGGCATCACCGTGAACCCGGTGCCCGCGCCGTGGAGCCCGGAGTACCTCGACACCATCCAGGGCGGCGCGGACCACGGTCTGCACCTGCTCGGGTGGACCGGCGACTACAACGACACCTACAACTTCATCGGCGTCTTCTTCGGCGGGAAGTCCAACGAGTGGGGCTTCGACAACCCCGAGCTGTTCCAGGCGATCGGCGACGCCCGCTACGTCGCGGACGTCGACGAGCAGAAGGCCGCCTACGAGGAGGCCAACGCCGCGATCATGGAGTTCCTGCCGGGCGTCCCGCTCGCGCACCCGGTGCCCTCGCTGGCCTTCAAGCCGGACGTCCACGACTACCCGGCCTCGCCCGTCCAGGACGAGGTCTACAACGTCGTCACGCTCGGCGACTGAGGAGCACCACGTACCGATGACCCGACTCGTCCTACGACGGCTCGCCCTGCTCGTCCCGACCCTGTTCGGGTTGTCGATCCTGCTGTTCCTGTGGGTGCGCGCTCTCCCGGGAGGGCCGGCGACGGCTCTCCTGGGGGAGCGCGCCACCCCGGAGGCGGTGGAGCGGATCAACGAGCTCTACGGCTTCGACCGACCCCTGCCCGAGCAGTACGTCACCTGGCTCGGCCAGCTGCTGCAGGGCAACTTCGGGGTCTCCACCCGCACCAACCGGCCGGTGCTCGAGGAGTTCCTGGCCCGGTTCCCCGCGACGATCGAGCTGGCCCTCGTGGCGCTGCTCGTCGCGGTCGGCGTGGGCATCCCGCTCGGGTACCTCGCCGCGCGCTATCAGGGCCGCACCGTCGACCACGCCGCGGTCGTCGTGTCCCTGCTCGGCGTGACGGTCCCCGTGTTCTTCCTGGCGTTCCTGCTGAAGTGGCTGTTCGCGGTCCAGCTCGGCTGGTTCCCGTCCTCCGGGCGGCAGGACCCCGCGATGATCGCGACGCACCCCACGGGCTTCTACGTGCTCGACGGCCTGCTCACCCGGGAGTGGGACGCCAGCTGGGACGCGTTCCTGCACCTGCTGCTGCCGGCGGTGGCCCTCGGGTCGATCCCGCTCGCGATCATCGCGCGCATCACGCGCGCGTCGGTGATCGACGTGCAGCACGCGGACTACGTGCGCACCGCCCGGGCCAAGGGCCTCGCCGGCGGGCACCTGCGCAGCCGCGTGATCCTGCACAACGCGATGCTCCCGGTGTCGACCACGATCGGCCTGCAGGTCGGTCTGCTGCTGTCCGGCGCGGTGCTCACCGAGACGGTGTTCGCCTACCCGGGCATCGGCAAGTTCCTGTCCGACGCGATCTTCGCGCTCGACTACGCGGTGCTGCAGGGCTTCATCCTGCTCATCGCGGTGGTCTACGCGCTGGTGAACCTCGCGGTGGACGTCTCCTACGGACTGATCGACCCGAGGATGAGGGCACGATGAGCGCACCCGAGGTGTACGAGGTCCCGCAGCCGCCGGTGGACGCCGGCGACGGGCTCGCGGAGGACCGCCGCGCGGGGGAGTCGCTGTGGCGCGTCGCGCTGCGCCGGCTGGTCCGCAACCCCGGCGCCGTGGTCGGCGCCGTCATCGTCGTGGCGTTCGTGCTCGTCGCGCTGCTGGCCCCGGTGCTGGCGCCCTACGCGGCGGGCGAGCTGCCCGGCCGCGCCGAGGTGCGGCCGACGTTCATCCCCGGCCCGTCCGGCGACCACCCGCTCGGGCTGGACCGCTACGGCGCGGACGTGCTGTCCCAGCTCATCTGGGGCGCGCGGGCGTCGCTGCTCATCGGCGTGCTGTCGACGCTGCTGGGCCTCGCGGGTGGCATGGTCGTCGGCCTCCTGGCGGGCGCGTTCGGCGGCTGGGTCGACTCGGTCGCGATGCGGTTCGTGGACCTCATGCTCGCCGTGCCGAGCCTGCTGCTGGCGGTGTCGATCGCCGCCGTGGCGGGGCAGACGCCGTCCTCGGTCGTCATCGCGATCGGCGTCGTGCAGGTACCGGTGTTCGCGCGGCTGCTGCGTGGCTCGATGCTCGCCCAGCGGGGGTCGGACTACGTGCTGGCCGCCCGCTCGCTCGGCCTGTCCCGCCGGACGGTCACGATGAGCCACGTCCTGCCCAACAGCGTCTCGCCCGTCATCGTCCAGGCCACGCTGCTCCTGGCCACCGCCGTGATCGAGGCCGCCGCGCTGTCGTTCCTCGGTCTGGGCGGCGGCTCCCCGACGACCGCGGAGTGGGGCCGCATGCTCGTCGCCGCGCAGAACGAGCTCGAGATCGCCCCGCGGCTCGCGCTGCTGCCCGGCATCTGCATCTCGGTGACCGCCCTCGGCTTCACCCTGTTCGGCGAGGCGCTGCGCGAGGCCCTCGACCCGCGCTCGAGGAGGCGCTGACGTGACGACCACGAGCACCGGCCGGGGCACGGGCCCCGGCACCCCGCTGCTGAGCATCCGCGACCTCGAGGTCACGTTCCGCACCGAGGCCGGGTCCGCCGTCGCCGTGCGCGGCGCGTCGTTCGACGTGCACGCGGGCGAGACGGTCGCCGTCGTCGGCGAGTCGGGCTCGGGCAAGTCGACGACCGCCGCAGCGGTCATCGGCCTGCTCGCGGGCAACGGCGCGGTGACCGGCGGCAGCATCCTGTTCGACGGCGAGGACCTGACGACGCTCGACGACCAGGCGATGCACCGCCTGCGTGGCGCGCGGATCGGCATGGTCCCGCAGGACCCGATGTCGAACCTCAACCCGGTCCGCCGGGTGGGGCAGCAGATCGACGAGACGCTGGTCGACAACGGCGTCGTGACGGGCCGCGAGGTGCGCGCGCGCACGGTGGCGCTGCTGGAGGAGGCGGGCCTGCCCGACGCGGCCCGACGGGCGCAGCAGTACCCGCACGAGTTCTCGGGCGGCATGCGCCAGCGCGCGCTCATCGCGATGGGGCTCGCGGCGCGCCCGCAGCTGCTCATCGCGGACGAGCCCACGTCGGCGCTGGACGTCACGGTGCAGCGCGTCATCCTCGACGGCCTGACGGACCTCACGGACCGGCTCGGCGTCGCGGTGCTGCTCATCACGCACGACCTCGGGCTCGCCGCGGAGCGCGCCGACCGCATCGTGGTCATGTACCGGGGCGAGGTCGTCGAGCAGGGCCCCGCCCGGCAGCTGCTCACCGACCCGCAGCACGAGTACACGCGCCGCCTCATCGCGGCGGCGCCCTCGCTCGCGTCCCGGCGCGCCGAGCTCGCGCGCGCCGGTGCGGACGTCACGGTCGCAGGCGCGCAGGACCTGCTGGTCGCGCCCGCGGCGCACGACGCGGTGGCGGACGAGCGCCCCATCGTCGAGGTCGACCACGTCTCCCGGGTCTTCCGGCTGCGTGGCAAGGGCCTGCTCGGACGGTCGACGGACTTCACGGCGGTCGACGACGTCAGCTTCGTCATCCCACGGGGCAGCACCGTCGCCGTCGTCGGCGAGTCGGGGTCGGGCAAGTCGACGGTCGCGAAGATGATGCTCGGCCTGCTGGCCCCGACGTCGGGGTCGATCCGGTTCGACGGTGTCGACGTGACGGGCAAGGACCGCGCCGCCGAGGTGGCGTTCCGGCGCCGGGTGCAGCCGATCTTCCAGGACCCGTACGCCTCGCTCGACCCGCTCTTCACGATCTACCGCACGATCGAGGAGCCGTTGCGTGCGCACGGCATCGGCGACGGCGCGTCGCGTCGGGCGCGGGTGCGTGAGCTCATGGAGCAGGTCGCCCTCCCCGCCGACCTGCTGCGGCGCTACCCGGCGGAGCTGTCCGGCGGGCAGCGCCAGCGCGTCGCCATCGCGCGGGCGCTCGCGCTCGAGCCGGAGCTCGTCGTCTGCGACGAGGCGGTCTCGGCGCTCGACGTCATCGTGCAGTCGCAGATCCTGCGGCTGCTCGTCGAGCTCCAGGAGCGGCTCGGCCTGTCGTACCTCTTCATCAGCCACGACCTCGCGGTCGTGCGCCAGGTGGCGGACCGGGTCTGCGTCATGCAGTCGGGCCGGCTCGTGGAGGAGGGCACGGTCGAGGAGGTCTTCGAGCGGCCGCGCACCGACTACACACGCGCGCTGCTGGACGCGATCCCGGGGCGGGACCTCGACCTCGGCCGCACGGCGTGACGCGTGGACCGGCCGGCGCAGCACGTCCGGCCGGTCCACGCCCGGGACCGAAGGCGCAGGTCGCAGGCGTGCGCGCTCGCTAGGCTGGCCGCGGCGCGACGATGTGGCGCCGCCACCCCCTTGCGACGAGGAGCTCATCAGCGTGCGTGTCGGACTGCTCACCGGCGGGGGCGACGTCCCCGGCCTGAACGCCGCCATCCGTGCCGTGGTCAAGCGCGGGGAGGGGGAGCACGGGCACTCGATCATCGGGTTCCGCAACGGGTGGAAGGGCGTGGTCGACGGCGACGTCATGCCGCTGACCCGCCAGCACATCCGCAACGTGCTGCCCGTCGGCGGCACCCTGCTCGGCACCGCGCGGTACCACCCGCACGCGGACGACGGCGGACTGGACGCCGCGCTCGCGACGCTGGAGGCCGAGCGGATCGAGGCGCTCATCTGCATCGGCGGTGACGGCACGCTGCACGCGGCGAGCCGGATCGCCGAGGCGGGCGTCAAGATCGTCGGCATCCCGAAGACCATCGACAACGACGTGTGGGGGACCGACGCGTCCATCGGGTTCGACACGGCGGTGAGCATCGCGACCGAGGCCATCGACCGCGTCCACACGACGGCGGAGTCGCACAACCGCGTGATGGTCGTGGAGGTGATGGGCCGCCACGCCGGGTGGATCGCGGTGACGTCCGGGATCGCGGGCGGCGCCGAGCTCGTCCTCGCCCCCGAGGAGCCGTTCGACATCGACCGGGTCGAGCGCTTCCTCAAGCACCGGCACCGCGCGCACGCCAGCTTCTCGATCCTCGTCGTCGCGGAGGGCGCGGTCCCCGCCGAGGGCACGTCGATGCACTACGAGACGCAGGTCGGCAAGTTCGGCGAGATCGTCGCCGGCGCCATCGGCGAACGGCTCAAGGTCGAGATCGAGCGGCGGACCGGCTTCGACACCCGGGTCACCGTGCTCGGGCACACGCAGCGCGGCGGGACGCCGACGGCGGCCGACCGGATCCTCGCGTCGCGGTTCGGCGTGGCGGCGATCGACGCGGTCGACGCCGGCACCTCCGGCGTGATGACGGCCTTGCGCGGCGAGCGCGTCGAGCTCGTGCCCATCCCGGAGATCGCTGGCAAGGTGAAGTACGTCCCGGAGGACCTCCTGCGGGTCGCGCGCGCCCTCGCCTGAGCGCACCCGCGTCTTTGCCTGCGGGCCCGTCCACCGATAGGGTGGACGGCGGTTGTCGCGCGCCTTCGTCCCGATCTCCGCTCCGTGACGGAGGGGAACACCGGGGTCGGTGCCGCGGTTGACCTCATCGGCACCGCAACGCACGTCCGTGGCGCCACCCCTCCCACGTCCGTACTACTCCCTGTCCGCATCGGAGCCCACCACTACATGAGCATCTCCACCCCGCGAAGCCCGCCACGCCGCAGGTCGCGGTGAACGACATCGGTTCGGCCGAGGACTTCCTGGCCGCGATCGACGCCACCATCAAGTACTTCAACGACGGTGACATCGTCGAGGGCACGATCGTCAAGGTCGACCGCGACGAGGTCCTCCTCGACATCGGCTACAAGACCGAGGGCGTCATCCCGTCCCGTGAGCTGTCGATCAAGCACGACGTCGACCCGGGCGAGGTCGTCCAGGTCGGCGACCAGGTCGAGGCCCTGGTCCTCCAGAAGGAGGACAAGGAGGGCCGGCTGATCCTGTCCAAGAAGCGGGCGCAGTACGAGCGCGCGTGGGGCACGATCGAGAGGATCAAGGAGGAGGACGGCGTCGTCACCGGCACCGTCATCGAGGTCGTCAAGGGCGGCCTCATCCTCGACATCGGTCTGCGTGGCTTCCTGCCCGCCTCGCTCGTCGAGATGCGTCGTGTCCGCGACCTCCAGCCGTACGTCGGCAAGGAGATCGAGGCGAAGATCATCGAGCTCGACAAGAACCGCAACAACGTGGTCCTGTCGCGCCGCGCGTGGCTCGAGCAGACGCAGTCCGAGGTCCGCTCCACCTTCCTGCAGACGCTGCAGAAGGGCCAGGTGCGCCCCGGTGTCGTCTCCTCGATCGTCAACTTCGGTGCGTTCGTCGACCTGGGCGGCGTGGACGGGCTCGTGCACGTCTCCGAGCTGTCCTGGAAGCACATCGACCACCCGTCCGAGGTCGTCGAGGTCGGCCAGGAGGTCACGGTCGAGGTGCTCGAGGTCGACTTCGACCGTGAGCGCGTCTCCCTGTCGCTGAAGGCGACGCAGGAGGACCCGTGGCAGGCGTTCGCCCGGACGCACGCCATCGGCCAGGTCGTGCCCGGCAAGGTCACGAAGCTCGTGCCGTTCGGTGCGTTCGTGCGCGTCGAGGACGGCATCGAGGGCCTCGTGCACATCTCGGAGCTGGCCGTGCGCCACGTCGAGATCCCCGAGCAGGTCGTGCAGGTCGGCGACGACGTCTTCGTCAAGGTCATCGACATCGACCTCGAGCGTCGCCGCATCTCGCTGTCGCTCAAGCAGGCGAACGAGGGCTTCGACCCCGAGTCGGACGACTTCGACCCCGCGCTGTACGGCATGGCGGCCGAGTACGACGAGCAGGGCAACTACAAGTACCCCGAGGGCTTCGACCCGACCACGAACGAGTGGCTCGAGGGCTTCGAGGCGCAGCGCGAGGCGTGGGAGGCCCAGTACGCGGCCGCGCACGAGCGCTGGGAGGCGCACCGCAAGCAGGTCGCCGAGGCGAACCGTGCGGACGCCGAGGCGGGCAACGAGTCGGCCGGCACCGGCGGTGCCGCCCCGTCGACGTACTCGTCGTCGACCGAGGAGGTCACCGGCACCCTCGCGTCGGACGAGGCGCTCGCCGCGCTCCGCGAGAAGCTCACGGGCAACTGACGTCACGCGGGTCCCGTCCCGCGTCCGTCACGACGGCCGGTCACCCCTCGGGGGTGGCCGGCCGTCGGCGTCCCCGGCCGACGAGGTCGCGTCGAGGCGTCGGGCCCGCCACGATGGGCACGTGCAGCGCATCGGTCTGACGGGCGGCATCGCCGCGGGCAAGTCGGTGGCGGCGCGGCGGCTCGCGTCGCGCGGCGCGGTGGTCGTCGACCACGACGTGCTCGCCCGTGAGGCGGTGGCACCGGGGTCGGCCGGGCTCGACGCCGTCGTGGAGGCGTTCGGGCCCGACGTCCTGACCGACGACGGCGCCCTCGACCGGCCGGCGCTGGCCCGGGTGGTGTTCTCCGACCCCGCGGCCCGCGCCCGGCTCGACGCGATCGTCCACCCGGTGGTGCGCCGGCTGGCCGCCGAGCGGGAGGCGGCCGCGGCGACGGCGGACCCGTCGGCGGTGGTCGTGCACGACATCCCGCTGCTCGTGGAGACCGGGCAGGCCGACCGGTTCCACCTCGTCGTCGTCGTGCACGCCCCGGCGGTCCTGCGCGTCGAGCGCCTGGTGCGGCTGCGCGGGATGGACCGTGGCGATGCGGAGGCACGGGTCGGTGCGCAGGCGCGCGACGAGGCCCGGCTCGCCGTCGCCGACGTGGTGCTCGACGGGACGGGCGGGGACGCCGACCTGGAGCGCCAGGTGGACGACCTGTGGGAGCGGCTCGCGGTCGAGCGGGCGGCCGAGGCGGAGGCGGGCCTCACCTGATCGGGTGCCCGGTGCGGCGACCCGTTCCGCGGACCACCGGGGTCCGGGTACGGTCGCCTCGCCCGACGGGACGTGCTCGGCCGTCCGGGTGAACTCGGACCGGGAAGCGCATGCCCGCGCCTCCGACGTCCGATCAGGGAGACCAGGCGCAGAGCTGCGCCGACGTGGTGGGCGAGGACGGCCACCACGACGCGGACGGATCCCGGGAGGGACCATGGCGCTCCAGTCGGTCGGCACCAACGGGTGGGAGGCGCGCCCCGCCCAGTCGAAGGCCTCGGTCTCGGTGGCGAGCCGCAGCCTCACGGCGAACCAGGTGCTCGACCTCGCGGCCCGGGCCGCGGGCGAGGTCGAGGACGGTCAGGGCTGGGTGCGGCCGCTCGAGCGCGGCTCGAACCGGCTGCGGCTCGTGGTGCGCGACCTCACGCGCGCCGACGACGAGCCCGTGCTGCACTTCGACGTCGAGGTCGACCGCGCGGTGGGTCGGGTGACCGCGCGCACGGTGATCCAGACCTTCGTCGTCAAGCAGTCGGCGGTCTCGGGGCTCGTGCCGGTCGCGCGGCGCAAGATCGCCGGCTTCACGGCGTACCGGGCGTTCATGCAGGGGTACGCCGCGCTGCTGTCGGCCGCCGACCCGGACGCGCACGTCTCCTACAGCGGGGACTGACCCCCCGGGCCGCTGCCGGCGGGGCCGGGACGCCGCCGGCGGCGGGCGGGCACGGCTGCGGCGTACGCCCTGCGCGGACGCGGCCCCCGCACGCACCGTCGTGTCGGTGGTCGGTCGTACCGTGGACGTCATGCGTCCCGTGACCGACCTGCAGCGGACCGTCGCGCCGTTCGAGGTGGTGTCGGAGTACACCCCGAGCGGCGACCAGCCCACCGCCATCGCCCAGCTCGCCGAGCGCATCCAGGCCGGCGAGAAGGACGTCGTGCTCCTCGGTGCCACCGGCACCGGCAAGTCCGCGACCACCGCCTGGCTCATCGAGAAGCTCCAGCGTCCGACGCTCGTCCTCGCGCCCAACAAGACGCTGGCCGCCCAGCTCGCGACGGAGTTCCGCGAGCTGCTGCCGAACAACGCGGTCGAGTACTTCGTGTCGTACTACGACTACTACCAGCCCGAGGCGTACATCGCGCAGTCGGACACCTACATCGAGAAGGACTCCTCGATCAACGAGGAGGTCGAGCGGCTGCGGCACTCCGCCACGAGCTCCCTGCTGACGCGGCGGGACGTCGTGGTGGTGGCGAGCGTGTCCTGCATCTACGGCCTGGGCACGCCGCAGGAGTACGTCGACCGCATGGTCACGCTGAACGTGGGCGACCAGGTGGACCGCGACCAGCTCCTGCGCCAGTTCGTGACGATGCAGTACTCCCGCAACGACATGGCGTTCACCCGCGGCACGTTCCGCGTCCGCGGCGACACCGTGGAGATCATCCCGGTGTACGAGGAGCTCGCGATCCGCATCGAGTTCTTCGGCGACGAGATCGAGGCGATCGCGACGCTGCACCCGCTCACGGGTGACGTCGTGCGCTCGGAGCAGCAGGTGCACGTGTTCCCGGCGACCCACTACGTCGCGGGTCCCGAGCGCATGGAGCGCGCGATCGCGAGCATCGAGGCCGAGCTCGAGGAGCGGCTCGCCGAGCTGGAGCGGCAGAACAAGCTGCTCGAGGCGCAGCGCCTGCAGATGCGGACGACCTACGACATCGAGATGATGCGCCAGGTCGGGTCGTGCTCCGGCATCGAGAACTACTCGCGGCACATCGACGGCCGTGCCCCCGGCTCGGCGCCGAACACCCTGCTCGACTACTTCCCGGAGGACTTCCTCCTGGTGATCGACGAGTCGCACGTGACGGTCCCGCAGATCGGGGCGATGTTCGAAGGCGACATGTCCCGCAAGCGCAGCCTCGTGGACCACGGCTTCCGCCTGCCGAGCGCGACGGACAACCGCCCCCTGCGGTGGGAGGAGTTCGTCGAGCGCATCGGGCAGACGGTGTACCTCTCCGCGACGCCGGGGAGCTACGAGCTGTCGATGGCGGACGGCGTGGTGGAGCAGATCATCCGTCCGACGGGTCTGGTGGACCCCGAGGTCGTCGTGAAGCCGACCCAGGGGCAGATCGACGACCTGCTCGGGGAGATCCGCGACCGCGTCGACCGCGACGAGCGCGTCCTGGTCACGACGCTGACCAAGAAGATGGCGGAGGACCTGACCGACTACCTGCTGGAGAAGGACGTCCGGGTCCGGTACCTGCACTCCGAGGTGGACACGCTGCGGCGCGTCGAGCTGCTGCGCGAGCTGCGGATGGGGCAGTTCGACGTGCTCGTCGGCATCAACCTGCTCCGTGAGGGCCTCGACCTGCCGGAGGTCTCGCTGGTCGCGATCCTCGACGCCGACAAGGAGGGCTTCCTGCGCTCGGGCACCTCGCTCATCCAGACGATCGGACGTGCGGCGCGCAACGTCTCCGGTCAGGTGCACATGTACGCCGACCGGATCACGCCGGCGATGGCCAGCGCGATCGACGAGACGAACCGGCGGCGCGAGCGGCAGATCGCCTACAACCGCGAGCACGGCATCGACCCGCAGCCCCTGCGCAAGCGCATCAACGACATCACGGACCTGCTCGCGCGGGAGGACGCCGACACCGCGGAGCTGCTCGGCGGCGCGGGACGCCAGGCGAGCCGCGGCAAGGCGCCCGTGCCCGGGCTGGGGTCGAAGGGCGGTGGCGACGACCGCACGCGCCTCGTCGGGGCGGCGGCCGGCGAGCTCGCCGACCTCATCCAGCAGCTCACCGAGCAGATGCACGCCGCCGCGGCGGAGCTCCAGTTCGAGCTCGCGGCCCGGCTGCGCGACGAGATCTCGGGGCTCAAGAAGGAGCTCCGGCAGATGCACGCCGCCACCGCCTGACAGCGACCCGGAGGACTCGATGGACCGCAGGTTCCAGCTCACGTTCGACGCGCTCGACCCGCAGGCCCTCGGGACCTTCTGGACCCACGTGCTGGGTTACGTGGAGGAGCCCCCGCCGGAGGGCTTCGACGACTGGGAGTCGGCGCTGCGTGCCTGGGGCATGCCGGAGGAGCGGTGGAACGACGGGTACGCGATCGTCGACCCCGCCGGCGAGGGACCGCGGATCTTCCTGCAGCGCGTGCCCGAGGGGAAGACCGCGAAGAACCGCATGCACCTCGACGTCGGGCTGCCCGGGGGCGGTCCGCGCGGCGCCGATCCGGACCGCGCGGGCGTGCGGGCCCGGGCGGCCGAGCTGGCGGAGCTGGGCGGTCGCGTCGTGGGGGAGTTCGACGAGCCGGGGTCCGGCTTCTGGGTCGTCATGCAGGACCCGGAGGGCAACGAGTTCTGCCTCGTCTGAGGCGGGCCCTCGGGGCGCGCCTCTCGTGCGGGCACCTATGATGGTCGCCGGAGGGGAGTACTCCCCGCGACGTCATCGTCATCACGGTCGCCAGTGTCGCCGGCCCGGTGCCGTCGGCTGCGTCGCACGACCTGGGCCCCGCACGGGCTCCGCGCGTGCGCTGGCGGAAGAGACCTCCGGTCATCCGTCGTACCGATCGAGAGGTCTGACCTGTGGACGTTCCCGGCTGGGTGTGGGCCATCACGGTCGGCGGCATCCTCGTGATGCTCGCCGTCGACTACGTGGGGCACGTGCGCTCGCCGCACGAGCCGACGCTGCGCGAGTCCGCGTGGTGGTCGGCCGGCTACGTCGGCGTCGCCCTGCTGTTCGGCGTCCTCGTGTGGGCGTTCGCCGGCGGGCAGTACGGCGGTGAGTACTTCGCGGGCTACATCACCGAGAAGAGCCTGTCGGTCGACAACCTCTTCGTGTTCGTCCTCATCATGGCGAGCTTCCGCGTGCCGCGGCTGTACCAGCAGAAGGTGCTGCTCATCGGCATCACGATCGCGCTCGTGCTGCGGACGGTGTTCATCTTCGTCGGCGCGGCGCTGATCGAGAACCTCAGCTGGATCTTCTACGTCTTCGGCGCGTTCCTGCTGTACACGGCCTGGTCGCAGATCCGCTCGGGCAGCGAGGACGACGACGAGTACACCGAGAACGCCGCGCTGCGGCTGACGCGGCGCCTGTTCCGCACCACGGACGACTACGTCGAGGACAAGATGGTCGTGCGCCGCGACGGCGTGCGCCTCATCACCCCGATGCTCATCGTCATGGTCGCCATCGGGACGGCGGACATCATCTTCGCGGTCGACTCGATCCCCGCGATCTTCGGGCTGACCCAGGAGACGTACCTCGTCTTCGCCGCGAACGCGTTCTCGCTGCTCGGCCTGCGGCAGCTGTTCTTCCTCATCGACGGCCTGCTCGACAAGCTCGTGTACCTGTCCTACGGGCTGGGGGCCATCCTCGCGTTCATCGGCGTCAAGCTCGTCATCCACGCCCTGCACACCAACGAGGTGCCGTTCGTCAACGGGGGCGAGCACGTCGAGGTGATCCCCGAGATCTCGACCCCGGTCTCGCTCGGGTTCATCGTGGTGACGCTCGCGGTCACCACGGTCCTCTCGCTGCGCCGCACCCGGCGGGACGCGCGCGCCAGCGCGCTGAACCACGCGTCCAAGCAGGAGGCGCAGCTCGGCGTGCACCTCGACGGGCCGGTCGAGGACGCCGAGGGCCGCCGTCCGTGACGCACGAGCTCCCCGCGGCCTTCCAGGTCGTCTCCCTCGTCGCGGTCGTGGGGGTCCTGCTCGTGGACCTCGCGATCGTGCGTCGTCGGCCGCACGTGCCGTCGACCCGCGAGAGCGTCACGTGGGTGGCGGTCTACGTCGGGCTCGCGCTGGTCTTCGCCGGCCTGCTCGCCCTCGTGGGCGGCGCGGCACCGGCCGAGGAGTTCGTCGCGGGGTGGCTGACGGAGTACAGCCTCTCCGTCGACAACCTGTTCGTCTTCCTGCTCATCATGTCGAGCTTCGCGGTGCCGCGGGAGCAGCAGCAGCGGGTGCTCATGGTCGGCATCGTCGTCGCCCTGGTGCTGCGGGGGCTGTTCATCCTCGCGGGCGCGGCGATCATCGAGCGCAACACCTGGGTCTTCTACCTCTTCGGCGCCTTCCTCGTGTACACGGCGGTCAAGCTCGTGCGCGAGGGCAGCGGCGGTGACGAGGAGTACGAGGAGAACGCGGTCGTGCGCCTGGCGCGGCGCGTCCTGCCGATGGCGCCCGGGTACGACGGCGGCAAGGTGCGCACCGTGCACGACGGGCGCCGCGTCTTCACGCCCCTGCTGGTCGTCTTCCTCGCGATCGGCACCACGGACCTGCTGTTCGCGTTCGACTCCATCCCCGCGATCTTCGGGCTCACGCACGACCCGTTCGTCGTCTTCACCGCGAACGTCTTCGCCCTCATGGGGCTGCGGCAGCTGTACTTCCTGCTCGGCGGGCTGCTCGACCGGCTCGTGTACCTGCCGTACGGGCTGGCGGCGATCCTCGCGTTCATCGGCGGCAAGCTCGTGCTCGAGGCGCTCGCCACGAACTCGCTGCCGTTCGTCCACGGGGGCGAGCCGTTCGCGTGGGCGCCCGAGGTGCCGACGTGGCTGTCGCTCGTCGTCATCGCGGTCGCGCTGCTGACCGCCACCGCCGCGAGCCTGCTCGTGCCGCGTCCGGCCGCGGCCGGCGAGGCGTCGCCCGCCGCCCCGCGTACGGCGACGGAGCCGGCCACCGAGGCCTGAGCGCGCGGCCGCCCCGCCGTCCGGGCGCCACGCGCCGCGACCCGCGCGGGAGGGGCCGGGAGGCGCCCGCCGCCCGTCAGGCCCCCGCTGCCCAGGGCCCGAGGACGAGGTTCCACGTGCGCACCTCGGTCACCGCGACCAGCCCCTCGCGCGCGAACGGGTCGTCGGCGAGGAGCCCGCGCAGCGACGCCTCGTCGTCGGCGCGGAACACGAGGAGCGCGCCGGGCTCCGCCTCGTCCGCGAAGGGGCCCGAGCCGAGCAGCACGCCGCGGTCGGCGAGCTCGGCGAGCCAGCCCCGGTGCTCCGGGCGGACCGCGTCGCGCACGTCGGACCGGTCGTCGTAGGTGTAGCGGACGGCGAAGAGGGTCATGCCGTCATCCTGCCGCAGGGCGGTCGGCCGGGACCCGGGGCGTCCGCCGGCGCGGAGCCCGGAGCACCTGCGCGGCGGTGGCAGAGTGGACGCATGACCCCGACGACGGGCGGCGACCGATGACCCGGTCCCTGCGCACCCTGCTCACCGACGACCTGCTCGAGCGCGTGCACGCGCGCGCGGACGGCCACGACCGCGCGAACACGTTCCCCCACGACGACCTCGCCGACCTCGTCGCGGCCGGGTACCTCAGGGCGTTCGTGCCCGAGCGCCTCGGCGGGGCGGGCCTCACCCTCGAGGAGGTCGCGCGCGAGCAGGTACGGCTCGCGGCCGCCGCGCCGGCCACCGCGCTGGCCGTGAACATGCACCTCGTCGTCACGGGCCTCGCGGCGCTGCTGGTCGCGCGCGGCGACGACTCGGTCGAGTTCGTCCTGCGTGACGCCGCCGCCGGCGAGGTGTTCGCGTTCGGCAACTCCGAGGCCGGCAACGACCTCGTGATGTTCGGCTCCCGCACGCGCGCGGAGCGCACCGAGGACGGCGGCTACCGGTACACCGGCACCAAGATCTTCACGTCGCTCTCGCCGGTCTGGACGCGCCTGGCGACGTTCGGGCTCGACGACTCCGACCCCGAGGACCCGCGGCTCGTGCACGGTGTCGTCGCCCGCGAGGACGGCGGTGTGACGACGAAGGACGACTGGGACACGCTCGGGATGCGGGCGACGCAGTCCGCGACGACGGTCCTGGAGGGCGCGCACGCGCCCGCGGACCGCGTCTACCGCCGGCTGCCCGTCGGTCCGAGCGCCGACCCCTTCGTGTTCGCGCTGTTCGCGGTGTTCGAGATCCTGCTCGGTGCCGTCTACACGGGGATCGGCCGCCGTGCGCTCGAGCTCGCCGTGCAGCACGCCCGCCGGCGCACGTCGTTCAAGCACGGCGGACGGTCCTACGCGCAGGACCCGGACATCCGCTGGCGGGTGGCGGACGCCGCGCTCGCGCAGGACGGCGCGGAGCTGCAGGTGTTCGCGCTGGCGCGGGACGTGGACGAGCAGGCCGACCACGGCAGCCGGTGGTTCGCGCAGCTCGTGGGGCTGAAGGTGCGGGCGACGGAGACCGCCCGCGTCGTCGTCGACCTGGCGCTGCGCGTCTCGGGCGGCGGGGCCTACTTCACGGGCAGCGAGCTCGCGCGCCTCTACCGCGACGTCCTCGCGGGCATCTACCACCCGTCGGACGACGAGTCCGCGCACGCGACGGTCGCCGCGTCCGTGCTGGGACCGCTCGAGGAGTGACCCCGCGGACCCGCCGGCGCCCGGCGGGTCCGCTCACCAGCCGCGCTCGCGCCACTGCGCCAGCTGCGGGCGCTCGGCGCCGAGCGTCGTGTCACGGCCGTGCCCGGGGTAGACCCACGTCGCGTCGTCGAAGCGGTCGAACACCCGCGTGACGACGTCGTCGAGCAGCTGGGCGAACCGGGCGGGCTCGCCGCCCGTCGCTCCGACGCCGCCGGGGAAGAGGCTGTCGCCGGTGAACAGGTGCACCCGGTGCGACACGGCGTCGGGCGCCTGCACGTGCTCCGGCTCGCGCAGCGCGAGGGCCACCGACCCGGGGGTGTGACCCCGCAGGCCGACGACCTCGAGCACGAGGTGGCCGACCGTCAGGGTGTCGCCGTGCAGCAGCCGACGGGGGACCGGGCGGTCGACCTGGGCGGCGACCGCGTCGGCGTCGTCCGCGCCCGCGGCGAGGACCGCGCCCGTGACGGCCTCCACGGACGCGAGCGCGCCGAGGTGGTCGGCGTGGCGGTGCGTGGTCACGACGACGTCGAGGCGCGCCGACCCCGACCCCTCCCGCACGAGCGCGAGCAGCCGGTCCGGGTCGGCGGCCGCGTCGACGAGCAGCTGCGCCCCGGACCGGCGGCACGTCACCAGGTACGCGTTGTTGTCCATCGGGCCGACCGCCACCTTGCGGATCTCCGCGTCGTCGAGCACGCGCAGCGCCGTCGGCCCACCCACGTGCACGTCACCGGTGTACGTCACGCGGCGTCCTCCCTGCCGGCCGTCACCGGCTGCGCGCGGCGCCCGGCGGTGCGACGCAGGGCGAGCTGGTGGCTGTGTGCCGCCCGCACGAGCGCGAGGTGCGAGAGCGCCTGCGGGACGTTGCCGAGCATCCTGCCCGTGGCCGGGTCGTACTGCTCGGCGAGCAGCCCCAGGTCGCCGCCCAGGGGCACGAGCGCGTCGAGCACGCGGGTCGCCCCCTCGACGTCGTCGGCCCGGGCGAGGGCGTCCGCGAGCCAGAACGAGCACGCGAGGAACGGCGCCTCGTGGCCCTGCAGGCCGTCGTCGGTCCGCTCCGTGCGGTACCGCAGCAGGAGGCCCGGGGCGACCTCGAGCTCCTCGCGCACCGCGGCCACGGTGGCGAGCACGCGCGGGTCGTCGGCCGGCAGGAAGCCGACCTGGGGGATCTGCAGCAGGGACGCGTCCGTGTGCCGGGCGCCGTAGTGCTGGACGAAGGTGCCGCGCTCGGCGGACCAGCCGTGCGCGAGCACGTCGGCGTGGATCTCGTCGCGCACGGCACGCCAGCGTGCGAGGGGGGCGTCCAGGCCGTGCAGCTCCGCCGCGCGCACGGCGCGGTCGACGGCCGCCCAGGCCATGACCTTGGAGTGCGTGAAGTGACGCGGCTCGCCGCGCACCTCCCAGATGCCGCGGTCCGGCCGGCGCCAGTCGGCGAGCAGGGCGTCGAGGAGGTGACGCTGCAGGGACCACGAGTCGGTCGTCTCGGCCAGACCCGCCGCACGGGCCATGGCCAGCGCGCTCATCACCTCGCCCAGGACGTCGTGCTGCACCTGGCCGGCGGCCGCGTTGCCCACGCGGACGGGCCGCGAGCCGGCGTACCCCGGCAGGTGGTCGAGGGTCGCCTCGCGGAGCCGGCGGCCGCCGTCGAGCCGGTACATGATCTGCAGGTCCCGCGGGTCGCCCGCGACGGCGCGCATGAGCCAGTCGCGCCACTCGGTCGCCTCGGCCCGGAAGCCCTGCTCGATGAGCGCCTCGAGCGTGAGGGCCGCGTCGCGCAGCCAGCAGAAGCGGTAGTCCCAGTTGCGCTCGCCGCCCGGCGACTCGGGCAGCGAGGTCGTCGCCGCGGCGACGATCCCACCGGTCGTGGCGTCGGTGAGCATGCGCAGCACCAGCAGGGAGCGCACGACGGCCTCCCGGTACGGCCCGTCGTAGGTGCAGTCGCGCGCCCACAGGCCCCACGCGATCGCGGTGGAGTCGACGCGGGACTCGACGGTCAGGCGCGGCGGGACCTCGCACCAGGACGGGACCCACGTGAGCGCGAGCTCGAGGTGCTCGCCCGCACGCAGCGTGACGTCGTCGCGGTGGTGGCGGTCGTCCGCCCGGGGCAGCCGGTCGCCGCGCAGCACGAGCGAGTCCGGCCCTGCGACGGCCCGGATCGCGTCGTCGCCGTCCCGGTCCGGCTCGTGGCGTACCCAGGGCTCGACGTCGCCGTAGCCGAAGCGCACGGTCCACTCGTGCTCCACGTGCACCTCGCCCTCCGTGCACGTGACGCGGCGGACGAGGTCGGCGCGGCCGTCGCCCAGCGGCATCGCGTCGGTGACGACCGCCGTCCCGGTGGGGGAGCGGTACGTCGTCTCCAGCACGAACGAGTCCCCGCGCCACCGCCGCGCGACGTGCGTGGCGTCGGGGACGGTCAGCAGCCAGCGGCCGTGCTCGGGACCGCCGAGGAGCGCGGCGAAGCAGGCGTCCGAGTCGAAGCGCGGCAGGCACAGCCAGTCGACCGAGCCACGCAGCGACACCAGCGCGGCCGTGTGGCCGTCGCCGAGCACCGCGTACTCCTCGATGGGCGCCTGACCGGGCAGGAGGCGGGCCGCGGCGGGCCGCTGCGGAGTCGTCATCGCGTCCAGCATGCGCGTCGCGCGCGGGGGGCGCGCGTCGGCGCACGTGCCGCAGGTGCGAGCCGGCCGGACGTGACCTCGAACACGTGTGCGATTGTCGGTGCCCGGACGTAGACTCGTCCGCTGTGAACGATCGCCTCGTGGTCCGCGGTGCCCGGGAGCACAACCTGCGCAACGTCGACCTCGACCTGCCCCGTGACGCGCTCATCGCGTTCACGGGCCTGTCGGGGTCCGGCAAGTCCTCGCTCGCGTTCGACACGATCTTCGCCGAGGGCCAGCGCCGCTACGTCGAGTCGCTGTCGGCGTACGCGCGGCAGTTCCTCGGGCAGATGGACAAGCCCGACGTCGACTTCATCGAGGGCCTGTCGCCCGCGGTGTCGATCGACCAGAAGTCGACGAACCGCAACCCCCGCTCGACGGTCGGGACGATCACCGAGGTCTACGACTACCTGCGCCTGCTGTTCGCGCGTGCGGGTACGCAGTACTGCCCCGTGTGCGGCGAGCGCGTGACCGCGCAGACGCCGCAGCAGATCGTCGACCGGCTGCTCGAGCTCCCCGAGGGCACGCGCTACCAGGTCCTCGCCCCCGTGGTGCGCGGGCGCAAGGGCGAGTACGCGGACCTGTTCCGCGAGCTGCAGGGCAAGGGCTTCGCGCGTGCGCGGGTGGACGGCGAGGTCGTCCAGCTCAGCGCGCCCCCGACGCTGGAGAAGAAGCTCAAGCACGACATCGACGTCGTCGTCGACCGCCTGGTGTCGCGCGAGGGCGTGCAGCGACGGCTGACGGACTCGGTCGAGACCGCCCTGCAGCTGGCGGGCGGCCTCGTCGTCGTCGAGCTCGTCGACGCCGACCCGGACGACCCCGAGCGCGAGCGCCGGTTCTCGGAGAACCGCGCCTGCCCGAACGACCACGTCCTGACGCTCGAGGAGATCGAGCCGCGCACCTTCTCGTTCAACGCGCCCTACGGCGCGTGCCCCGAGTGCACGGGCATCGGCTCGCGCCTCGAGGTCGACCCCGACCTCGTGATCCCCGACGACGAGCTCTCGCTCGCGCAGGGTGCCGTGGCGCCGTGGGCCCAGGTGTCGTCGGAGTACTTCACGCGCGTGCTGACCGCGCTGGCGCAGGACATGGGCTTCTCCATGGACACCCCCTGGCGTGCGCTGCCGAAGCGCGCCAAGGACGCCGTCCTGCACGGGCAGAACCACGAGGTGAAGGTCCGCTACAAGAACCGGTGGGGGCGCGAGCGCACCTACTCCACCGGCTTCGAGGGCGTCATCACGTTCCTGCACCGGCGCCACGCCGAGACGGAGTCGGACTGGAGCAAGGAGAAGTACGAGGCCTACATGCGCGAGGTGCCGTGCCCGGTCTGCCAGGGCGCGCGGCTCAAGCCCGAGGTGCTCGCGGTGCGTGTGGGCGGCATGTCGATCGCAGACGTGTGCGACCTGCCGATCGACGAGGCGGCGGTCTTCCTCAACGGCCTCGAGCTCGGGGAGCGCGAGCGCGCGATCGCCGCGCAGGTGCTCAAGGAGATCCAGGCGCGTCTGGGCTTCCTGCTCGACGTCGGCCTCGACTACCTGTCGCTGTCCCGTCCGGCGGGGACGCTCTCGGGCGGCGAGGCGCAGCGCATCCGGCTCGCGACGCAGATCGGGTCGGGGCTCGTCGGGGTGCTCTACGTGCTCGACGAGCCGTCGATCGGCCTGCACCAGCGCGACAACCGCCGGCTCATCGACACGCTCACCCGCCTGCGCGACCTCGGCAACACGCTCATCGTGGTCGAGCACGACGAGGACACCATCCGCACCGCGGACTGGGTCGTCGACATCGGTCCCGGTGCCGGCGAGCACGGCGGGCGCGTCGTGCACTCCGGCGACCTGCAGGGGCTGCTCGAGTCGCGCGAGTCGGTGACGGGCGCATACCTGTCCGGCCGACGTGCGATCGGCACGCCCGCGACGCGCCGCCCGGTCGACCCGAAGCGCCAGGTCACGGTCGTCGGTGCGCGCGAGCACAACCTCAAGGGGATCGACGTGTCGTTCCCGCTGGGGACGCTCACGGCGGTCACGGGCGTCTCCGGCTCGGGCAAGTCGACGCTCGTCAACTCGATCCTCTACACCGTCATGGCGAACGAGCTGAACGGCGCGCGCCAGGTCGCGGGGCGGCACAAGCGCGTGACCGGCCTCGACCAGCTCGACAAGGTCGTGCACGTCGACCAGGGCCCGATCGGCCGCACGCCGCGCTCCAACCCCGCGACCTACACCGGGGTGTGGGACCACATCCGACGGCTGTTCGCGGAGACGTCCGAGGCGAAGGTCCGCGGCTACACGCCCGGACGGTTCTCGTTCAACGTCAAGGGCGGTCGCTGCGAGGCGTGCTCGGGCGACGGCACCCTGAAGATCGAGATGAACTTCCTGCCCGACGTCTACGTGCCGTGCGAGGTCTGCCACGGCGCGCGGTACAACCGCGAGACGCTCGAGGTGCACTTCAAGGGCAAGACCGTCGCCGACGTGCTCGACATGCCGATCGCGGAGGCCGCCGAGTTCTTCGCGGCCGTGCCGGCGATCGCCCGGCACCTGCGCACCCTCGTCGACGTGGGCCTCGGCTACGTGCGCCTCGGGCAGCCCGCGCCGACGCTGTCCGGCGGTGAGGCGCAGCGCGTCAAGCTCGCCGCCGAGCTGCAGCGCCGCTCGACGGGGCGCACGGTGTACGTGCTCGACGAGCCCACGACGGGACTGCACTTCGAGGACATCCGCAAGCTGCTCGGCGTGCTGCAGTCGCTCGTCGACAAGGGGAACTCGGTGATCGTGATCGAGCACAACCTCGACGTCATCAAGAACGCCGACTGGGTCATCGACATGGGACCCGAGGGCGGCAACGGCGGCGGCACGGTCGTGGCCGAGGGGACCCCGGAGCACGTCGCGACGGTCCCCGAGAGCCACACCGGCCGGTTCCTCGCGGAGGTGCTCGAGACGGAGCGGGAGCGGGTGGCCGTCGGCGCGTGACGGCAGCGCCCGTCGTGCCGCTCAGCCGGCGGGCGTCCCGTAGGTCAGCGGAGCCGGGTCGTGCCGCACGGGGAAGTTGACCGACCGGGCGATGAAGCAGTGCTGGTGGGCGGCGACGTGCAGCTCGGCCAGCACCGCGTCGACGACCGGCGCACCGTCCGGGAGGGTCGCCCCGGCCAGGACCCGGACGCGCGGCCGCAGGACGACCTCGGTGAACTGGCCGTGCCCGGCGGCCTCGACGCGCATGGACCCCGTCGGCTGGTCCGCGTACCCCACCACCACGACGCCGCGCTGCGCGGCCAGGTGCAGGAACCACAGCATGTGGCACTGCGCGAGCGCGCCCACCAGCAGGTCCTCCGGCGACCACCGCGTCGGGTCGCCCCGGAAGGCCGGGTCCGAGGAACCCGCGAGCACGGTCTTGCCCGGCGCCGAGAGCTCGTGGTCGCGGCCGTACGACGTGTAGGAGGCGGTGCC
Organism: Cellulomonas sp. JZ18; assembly: GCF_009720485.1. Taxonomy (NCBI): domain Bacteria; kingdom Bacillati; phylum Actinomycetota; class Actinomycetes; order Micrococcales; family Cellulomonadaceae; genus Cellulomonas; species Cellulomonas sp. JZ18. Next base: position 1,821,817 of record NZ_CP045245.1, read on the forward strand.
GGCGTCGCCTGCGCCGGTCCACAGCAGGTCGACGGTGTACGTGTGGACGGGCGGCATGACGTCACACTACGAGCGCCCGTCGCGCGACGGGTCCTGTCGGACGGGCGAACTAGGCTCGAACGCATGGCCGATCCCGCCACCTACCGCCCCGCGCCGGGGGAGATCCCCGACGCGCCCGGGGTGTACCGGTTCCGTGACGAGCACGGCCGCGTCGTCTACGTCGGCAAGGCGAAGAGCCTGCGCAACCGGCTGAACAGCTACTTCCAGGACATCGCCCACCTGCACCCGCGCACGCAGCAGATGGTGACCACCGCGGCGTCCGTGCAGTGGACGGTCGTCGGCACGGAGGTCGAGGCGCTCGCGCTCGAGTACTCCTGGATCAAGGAGTTCGACCCCCGGTTCAACGTCAAGTACCGCGACGACAAGTCCTACCCGTACCTCGCGGTCACGATGGCCGAGGAGGTGCCCCGGGTGCAGGTCATGCGCGGCGCGAAGCGGGCCGGCACGCGGTACTTCGGTCCGTACGCGCACGCCTGGGCGATCCGCGAGACGGTCGACCTGCTGCTGCGGGTCTTCCCCGTGCGCACGTGCTCGGCCGGGGTGTTCAAGCGCGCGCGCCAGCAGGGGCGCCCCTGCCTGCTGGGCTACATCGACAAGTGCTCGGCGCCCTGCGTCGGGCGGATCTCCACCGAGGACCACCACCAGCTCGCGCAGGACTTCTGCGACTTCATGGCGGGCGACACCGCCCGGTTCACCCGTCGTCTGACGCAGCGGATGAAGGAGGCGGCCGCCGAGCTGGACTTCGAGCGGGCGGCTCGCCTGCGCGACGACATCGCGACGCTGGAGAAGGCGACCGAGCGCAACGCGGTCGTGCTGTCGGACGGCACGGACGCCGACATCTTCGCCATGGCGGGGGACGAGCTCGAGGCGGCCGTGCAGGTGTTCCACGTCCGCGACGGCCGCATCCGCGGTCAGCGCGGCTGGGTCGTCGAGAAGGTCGAGGACCTCGGCGACGAGGAGCTCGTCGAGCACCTGCTCCAGCAGGTGTACGGCGGCGAGGAGGGCGCGGGCGGCGCCACGGGCGCCGTCCCGCGCGAGGTGCTGGTGCCCGTGCTGCCGGCCAACCTCGACCAGGTGCAGGCCTGGTTGACCGGTCTGCGGGGGAGCCGCGTGCAGGTGCGCGTGCCGCAGCGCGGGGACAAGGCCGAGCTGGCCCGCACCGTCCTGCGCAACGCGGAGCACGCGCTCGCGCTGCACCGCACCCGGCGCGCCGGCGACCTGACGACGCGCAGCCAGGCCCTGCGCGAGATCCAGGAGGCCCTCGACCTGCCCACCGCGCCGTTGCGCATCGAGTGCTACGACGTGTCGCACAACCAGGGGACGTACCAGTCCGCGTCGATGGTGGTGTTCGAGGACGGGCTCGCGCGCAAGAGCGAGTACCGCCTCTTCAGCGTGCGGGGGGCCGACGGGCAGGGCGCGCGCGACGACACGGCGGCGATGCACGAGGTCATCACCCGGCGCTTCCGGCGCTACCTCACCGAGCGGTCGCAGCTCGGCGACCCCGATCTCGGCGACGGCGAGGACGACGAGGGTCCGCGCAGCGGCGAGGTCGACGCGACGACGGGCAGGCCCGCGCGGTTCGCGTACCCGCCGAACCTCGTCGTCGTGGACGGCGGGCCCCCGCAGGTGGCTGCCGCGGCCGCGGCGCTCGCCGAGCTCGGCGTGGACGACGTCGCGCTGTGCGGCCTGGCGAAGCGGCTCGAGGAGGTCTGGCTGCCCGGCGAGGAGTACCCCGTGATCCTGCAGCGCAGCTCGGAGGGCCTGTACCTCCTCCAGCGCGTGCGCGACGAGGCCCACCGGTTCGCCATCTCGGCGCACCGCAAGCGGCGCAGCAAGGGCATGACGGCGTCCGTGCTCGACGACGTCCCCGGGCTCGGCCCGGCCCGCAAGGCGGCGCTGCTGCGCCACTTCGGGTCGGTGAAGCGGCTGCGGGCGGCGTCGGCGGAGGAGATCGCCACGGTGCCGGGCATGGGCGCGCGGACGGCGGAGGCGGTCGTCGCGGCGCTCGGTGGCGGGACCGGCGACACGGTCGACGGCACGGGCACGGGCACGGGCACGGGCACGGGCGCGGGGCGCGACGCGCCGGCCGTCGCCCCGGAGCCGGCGCAGCCCGGCAGCGTGGCGGACGACGTCGAGGACGGCGCCGCGACCGTGACCGGCGGGTCCCCGGAGCCGACGGTCGGCCGGGCTGGCATCCTGGGCGCATGAGCGAGCCGTCGCCCATCACCGTCCCGTCCGGCATCCCGGCGCTCGAGGCCGCGGCCGAGGCGCCCGTCCTCGACCAGCCGCAGGTGCTCGTGATCACCGGCATGTCCGGGGCGGGGCGCACACGCGCCGCGGCGGTCCTCGAGGACCTCGGCTGGTACGTCGTCGACAACCTGCCCGCCCAGATGCTCACGCACCTCGTGGGGATGCTCACGAGCGGGCCCGTCGGTTCGGGTGCGCGGCGCCTCGCGGCCGTCATCGACGTGCGGGGGCGGGAGTACTTCGCCGCGCTGAGCGGGGTCCTCGACCAGCTGCGCGGCGGGGGCGTGGACGTGCGGGTGCTGTTCCTCGAGTCCTCGGACGAGGTGCTCGTGCGCCGGTTCGAGCAGGTGCGCCGCCCGCACCCGCTGCAGGGGGAGGGTCGCATCCTCGACGGCATCGCGCTCGAGCGGTCGCTGCTCACCGAGCTGCGCGAGCAGGCGGACGTGGTCATCGACACGTCCGAGCTCAACGTGCACGACCTGGCGCGCGAGGTGCGCGCCGCGGTCAGCGGGCCGGGTGAGGACGTCCTGCACGTGTCGGTGCTCTCGTTCGGGTTCAAGTACGGCCTGCCGCTCGACGCCGACCACGTGGTGGACGTGCGCTTCCTGTCCAACCCGTACTGGATCACCGAGCTGCGGCACCTCTCGGGCCGCGACGCGCCCGTGCGCGACTACGTGCTGGGCCTGCCGGGCGCGGTCGCGTTCGTCGAGCGGTACGTGGACGCGCTCGAGCCGGTCCTCGCCGGCTACCTGCAGGAGGAGAAGCGCTACGTGACGATCGCCGTGGGCTGCACGGGTGGCAAGCACCGCTCGGTCGCGATGAGCGAGGCCCTCGCGGCGCGGCTGCGCGAGCGGGGACACCGGGTCCACGTCACGGCGCGGGACCTGGGCAAGGAGTGACCGGCGCGGTGCCCCCGCGGCGTCGTGACCCGGCACGACCGGCCGTCGTCGCACTCGGCGGCGGACACGGGCTGTCCGCGTCGCTGTCGGCCCTGCGCCTCATGACCGACCGGATCACCGCGGTCGTGACGGTCGCCGACGACGGCGGGTCGTCCGGACGGCTCCGCGACGAGCTCGACGTCCTGCCGCCCGGCGACCTGCGGATGGCCCTGTCGGCACTCACCGACGACTCGGACTGGGGCAGGACGTGGCGCGACCTGCTGCAGCACCGCTTCACGTCCGACGGGCCGCTGGACCGCCACGCCGTGGGGAACCTGCTCATCGTGGCGCTCTGGGAGCTGCTGGGGGACACCGTCGGCGGGCTCGACCTGGTGGGCCAGCTGCTCGGCGCGCGCGGCCGGGTCCTGCCCATGGCCTCGGTGCCGCTGCGCATCGAGGCGGACGTGCGCCGCCCCGGCGGTGCGCTCGAGGTCGTCGTCGGGCAGAGCCAGGTGGCGCGCACGGTCGACCCGATCGAGCAGGTGCGGCTGCACCCGGCCACGCCCCCGGCGTGCGAGGAGGCGGTCGCGGCCGTGCGAGCCGCGGACTGGGTCGTGCTCGGCCCGGGCTCCTGGTACACGTCGGTGCTCCCGCACCTGCTGGTGCCGGAGCTGCGCGCCGCGCTCCTCGAGACGCACGCGCGCATCGTCGTCATCCTCAACCTCAGTCCCGAGGAGGGGGAGACGGCGGGCATGCGGCCCGCGGACCACCTCGACGTGCTGCGCGCGCACGCCCCCGAGCTGCCCCTGCACGCCGTGGTCGCCGACCCGGCCTCGGTCGACGACGTCTCCGCCCTGGCGGACCGCTGCGCGGAGCTGGGGAGCCGTCTGCTGGTGCGGCAGGTCAGCCGGGGCGACCAGCGGGACGCGCACGACCCGCTGCGCCTCGCCGCGGCCCTGCGGGACGTCGTGGAGGGCTACCTGGGTGACGTGGGGACGCGCGCATCCGGGTGACGCACGGCGGCACCGCCGACCTGCCAAGGGCGCCACGGACACGTGTCCGGCAATGGCAGGATGACCGCATGGCGTTGACGGCACAGGTGAAGGACGAGCTGGCCCGCCTCAAGGTGGACAAGGTCTCGTGCCGCAAGGCGGAGATCTCGGCGACCCTCCGGTTCGCGGGCGGCCTGCACATCATCTCCGGTCGGATCGTCATCGAGGCGGAGCTCGACACCGGGATCGCCGCGCGTCGCCTGCGGCAGGCGATCGCCGAGGTGTACGGGCACGAGAGCGACATCATCGTCGTGTCGGGCGGTGGCCTGCGCCGCGGCTCCCGCTACGTCGTGCGCGTGGTCAAGGACGGCGAGTCCCTCGCACGGCAGACCGGCCTGCTGGACAACCGCGGGCGCCCGGTGCGCGGCCTGCCGCCCCAGGTCGTCTCCGCGGGCCTCGGCGAGGCGGAGGCCGCCTGGCGCGGCGCGTTCCTCGCGCACGGCTCGCTCACGGAGCCGGGCCGCTCGTCCGCCCTCGAGGTGACGTGCCCCGGTCCGGAGGCGGCGCTCGCGCTCGTCGGCGCGGCCCGGCGGATCGGCGTCGCGGCGAAGGCGCGCGACGTGCGCGGCGTCGACCGCGTCGTGATCCGGGACGGCGACGCGATCGGGGCGATGCTCGCGCGCCTGGGCGCGCACGACACGCTGCTCGTGTGGGAGGAGCGGCGGGTCCGCCGGGAGGTGCGGGGCACCGCCAACCGCCTCGCGAACTTCGACGACGCGAACCTGCGCCGCTCGGCACGCGCCGCGGTCGCGGCCGGTGCGCGCGTCGAGCGGGCGTTCGAGATCCTGGGCGACGACCTGCCCGACCACCTGCGCCAGGCCGGCGAGCTGCGCCTCGCGCACAAGGAGGCGTCCCTCGAGGAGCTCGGCCGCCTCGCGGACCCGCCGCTGACGAAGGACGCCGTGGCGGGTCGGATCCGGCGTCTGCTGGCGACGGCCGACCGCCGCGCCGCCGAGCTGGGCGTGCCGGACACCGAGGCGGGGCTGAGCCCCGAGCTGCTCGACCTGTGACCGGGTCGCGGCCCGTCCCCGGACCGCAGGCGGGCGATCGTCCAGCATGCGAACGGGTGGGGTGCCGGACCAACGTCATGGGCGTGACCTGAGCCACGGGGTATAGGCTCGGGGTCATCCGATCGCAACGCGCGCGCAACACGCTGGGCAACGTCCGGGCGTGACCGCGGGCAGCGACCGGGACGCACAGCGGCGTGCGTGACCGACACCAACTGTGTGCGCCGGGCTCTGCTCGGCGCGTGCCGAGGAGGGCAAGTGACCATCAAGGTCGGCATCAACGGCTTCGGCCGCATCGGGCGCAACTTCTACCGCGCCATCGTGGCGTCGGGGGCCGACATCGAGATCGTCGGGGTCAACGACCTGACGGACAACAAGACCCTGGCCCACCTGCTCAAGTACGACACGGTCCTGGGCCGCTTCCCGCTGAGCGTGGACTTCGACGACGAGAACATCATCGTCGACGGCAAGGCGATCCGTGCGCTCGCCGAGCGCAACCCGGCCGACCTGCCCTGGGGCGAGCTCGGCGCGGACATCGTCATCGAGTCGACCGGCTTCTTCACGGACGCCGAGAAGGCCAAGGCGCACATCGAGGCCGGCGCGAAGAAGGTCATCATCTCCGCGCCCGCCAAGAACGAGGACGGCACGTTCGTCGTCGGCGTGAACCACGAGCAGTACGACGCGGCGACGCAGCACATCATCTCCAACGCGTCCTGCACCACGAACTGCCTCGCGCCGCTCGCCAAGGCCCTCAACGACTCGATCGGCATCGAGCGTGGCCTCATGACGACGATCCACGCCTACACGGGCGACCAGAACCTGCAGGACGGCCCGCACCGCGACCTGCGTCGCGCCCGCGCCGCCGCGCAGAACATCGTCCCGACGTCGACGGGTGCCGCCAAGGCCGTGTCGCTCGTCCTGCCCGAGCTCAAGGGCAAGCTCGACGGCTACGCGCTGCGCGTGCCGACGATCACCGGCTCGGCGACGGACCTCACGTTCACCGCGTCGCGCGAGGTGACGGTCGACGAGGTCAACGCTGCGGTGAAGGCCGCCGCGGAGGGCCCGCTCAAGGGCGTCCTGTCCTACGTCGAGGACGAGATCGTCTCCTCCGACATCGTGACGGACCCGCACCAGAGCATCTTCGACTCCAAGCTCACGAAGGTGATCGGCGACCAGGTGAAGGTCGTCTCCTGGTACGACAACGAGTGGGGCTACTCGAACTCCCTCGTCAAGCTGACGGAGTACGTGGGCGACCGTCTCTGACGACCCCGCGTCCGTAGGCAGTCCATGCGTCCGCGTGCGCCGAGGCCACCGGCCCGGCGCACGCGGACGCTGCCGTGTCCGGGGCCGTCCGCCCCGGTGCCCCCGGCCGCCCGCCGGGGCCGTGCACCTGGCCGCCGGCGACGTCCGGCGGCAGCGAGGTAGGAGACCATGAAGACCATCGACGACCTGGGCGACCTGCGCGGCAAGCGCGTGCTCGTCCGCTCCGACTTCAACGTGCCGCTCGACGGCACGACCATCACCGACGACGGCCGGATCCGTGCCGCCCTGCCGACGCTGCAGGCGCTGCTCGGCAAGGGCGCGCGCGTCGTCGTCGTCGCGCACCTCGGCCGCCCGAAGGGCGCACCGGAGGCGAAGTACTCGCTCGCGCCGGTCGCGGAGCGCCTCGGCGAGCTGCTCGGGCAGCCGGTCGCCCTCGCCGACGACCTCGTGGGGGAGTCCGCGAAGGCGACCGTCGCCGCGCTCGAGGACGGGCAGCTCGCGCTGCTCGAGAACGTGCGCTTCGACGCGCGCGAGACGAGCAAGGACGAGGCCGAGCGCGGCGCGCTGGCCGACGAGCTCGCGTCCCTCGTGGACGCCTACGTGTCCGACGGCTTCGGTGTCGTGCACCGCAAGCAGGCGTCGGTCTACGACGTCGCGCAGCGGCTGCCGCACGCGGTCGGGCAGCTCGTGCTCAAGGAGGTCGAGTCGCTGCGCAAGGCCACGGAGGACCCGGCGCGGCCGTACGTCGTCGTGCTCGGCGGCTCGAAGGTCTCCGACAAGCTCGGGGTCATCGAGAACCTCATCGGCAAGGCGGACCGCCTGCTCATCGGCGGCGGCATGCTGTTCACCTTCCTCGCCGCGCAGGGTCACCGGGTCGGCACGAGCCTGCTCGAGGAGGACCAGGTCGAGACGGTGAAGGGCTACCTCGCCACGGCCGCCGAGCGCGGCGTCGAGATCGTCCTGCCCGTCGACGTCGTCGTCGCGCCCGAGTTCAAGGCGGACGCCCCCGCGACGGTCGTGGACGTCGACGCGATCCCCGCGGACCAGATGGGCCTCGACATCGGCCCGCGTTCCGCGGAGCTGTTCGCGTCGAAGGTCGTGGACGCGAAGACGGTCGTCTGGAACGGCCCGGCGGGCGTGTTCGAGTTCGAGGCGTTCGCGGCCGGCACGCGCGCGGTCGCGCAGGCGCTCGTGGACGCGGGCCGCAACGGCGGCTTCACGATCGTCGGCGGCGGCGACTCGGCGGCCGCGGTGCGCACGCTCGGGTTCGACGAGGCCGACTTCGGCCACATCTCCACCGGCGGCGGTGCGTCGCTGGAGTTCCTCGAGGGCAAGACCCTCCCGGGCATCGCAGTGCTGGAGGACTGAAACGTGGCGCAGAGCCGTACCCCGCTGATGGCGGGCAACTGGAAGATGAACCTGGACCACCACCAGGCGACGCACACCCTGCAGAAGCTGGCGTGGACGCTCAAGGACGCGAAGCACGACTTCGGGTCCGTGGAGGTCGCGATCCTGCCGCCGTTCACCGACCTGCGCAGCGTGCAGACGCTGGTGGACGCCGACAAGCTCGAGATCGTCTACGGCGCGCAGGACGTGTCGGCGCACGAGTCGGGGGCGTACACGGGGGAGATCTCCCCGCTGTTCCTCAGCAAGCTCGGCTGCACGTACGTGGCGGTGGGGCACTCGGAGCGCCGCCAGTACCACCACGAGGACGACGCGGTCGTCAACGCGAAGGTGCAGAGCGCGCTGCGGGCCGGCCTCGTGCCGATCCTGTGCGTCGGCGAGCCGCTCGAGGTCCGCAAGGCCGCCGAGCACGTGCCGCACACGCTGGCCCAGGTCGAGGGCGGTCTCGCGGGCCTGACGGCCGAGCAGGTCGCCGGCCTGGTCATCGCGTACGAGCCGGTCTGGGCGATCGGCACGGGCGAGACGGCGACGCCGGAGGATGCGCAGGAGCTCTGCGGCGCGATCCGCGCGCGCGTGGCCGAGCTGTACGACCAGGCGACCGCCGACGCCGTGCGGCTGCTGTACGGCGGCTCCGTGAAGTCCTCGAACGTCGCGTCGATCATGGCGAAGCCGGACGTGGACGGCGCGCTCGTCGGTGGCGCGAGCCTCGACCCCGAGGAGTTCGCGAAGATCGTCCGGTTCCAGTCCCACCAGGTGGGCTGACCGCAGGACGTCCGGCGCGCCGCGACACGACGCGTCCACGACGCGGGGCGGTGCTGGCTCGCACCGCCCCGCGTCGCCTACCCTGTACCGCGGTCTGCTCGCCGTCGCCAGCCGGCGGCGCGCACCCGACAACGACCACCGAGCTGAGGAAGCCCACCGACGTGACTGCCCTGCGAATCACTCTCCAGGTGCTGCTGGTGCTGACCAGCCTCCTGCTGGTCCCCCTGGTGCTGCTGCACAAGGGCAAGGGCGGCGGCCTGTCCGACATGTTCGGCGGCGGCATCACCGCCAGTGCCGGCTCGTCCGGCGTGGCCGAGCGCAACCTCAACCGCATCACGGTGTCGGTCGCCCTCGTGTGGACGGTCATGATCGTCCTGCTCGGGCTCATCGAGAAGTTCTCGGACTGAGAGGGATCGGACATGGCGAGCGGGAGCGCGATCAGGGGGTCGCGGGTCGGTGCCGGACCCATGGGCGAGGCGGAACGCGGTGACGCGGCGCCGCGCATCTGGATCTCGTACTGGTGCGCGAACGGCCACGAGACCCGGCCGAGCTTCGCGGAGGAGGCGGCTGCCGAGGCCCCCGAGACGTGGGACTGCCCGCGCTGCGGCTTCCCCGCCGGCCAGGACCCGGAGAACCCGCCGGCCCCCAGCAAGAACGAGCCCTACAAGACGCACCTGGCGTACGTGAAGGAGCGGCGCAGCGACGAGGACGGTGCCGCCATCCTCGACGAGGCGCTCGCCGCGCTGCGGGCGCGCCGCGGGCGCTGACGCCGGCCGCCGTCCCCTCGACGCACGGCACCCATCAGCACCGACGAGGCCCCGGGCCCGCTCCTCTGAGCACAGCCCGGGGCCTCGTCGTCCGCACGACGCGTGGTCGCTCCGGCTGGGTCGTGCCGGTCAGCGCACCCGCAGCAGCGCGAACCCGTCGTACCCCTTGACCCCCACCGTCTGCAGCACCGTGGCGTCCACGCGGGGGTCGCGCGCGACCTGGGTCATGAAGGCCCGCACGCCCTGCACGCGCTCGTCGGGGTGGTCCGCGTCGACGACCGCACCGCTGCGGACGACGTTGTCGACGACGATCAGCGTGCCGGGCCGGCTCAGGGACAGCGCCCGGTCGACGTAGGCCGCGAGCTGCTGCTTGTCCGCGTCGACGAAGACGAGGTCGAAGGGCTCCGTACCCTCGTGGACGAGCGCGTCGAGCGTGTCGAGCGCCGGGCCCGTCCGCACCTCGACGCGGTCGCCGACGCCGGCGCCCTCGAGCGACGCGCGTGCGACGGCGGCGTGGGCCTCGGACAGCTCGAGGCTGACGAGCCGGCCGTCCTGGGGGAGCGCCTGCGCGAGCCACCACGTGCTGTAGCCGCCCAGCGTGCCGAGCTCGAGGACGCGCCGCGCCCCGACGGTGCGCGCGAGGATCTCGAGCAGGCGGCCCTGGTTCGGCGCGACGGCGATGTCCGGGAGCCCGGCTTCCGTCGCGGCGGCGGCGACCCCCGCCGCCGCCTCGGGCTCGGCGACGACGTCGGCGACGTACTCGTCGACGCGCGCCCACAGCGAGGTCGCCCCGTCGCCGGCGGTGAGCTCGCCAGGGCGGTTGTCAGACGCGGCTGCCTGCTCGGCGCCGGACGGGAGGTCCTGGGCGGCGGTCACGTCGAGCAGCCACAGCGTGCGCTCGGTGCCGACCGCCCCCGCGGCGGGCGTGCCGCTCGCGTCGTCGCCGCCGAGCGCGCGGGCGACCGCGGGCGCCTTCTCCGCACCGGCGGCGACGAGCCAGACCTCACGGGCCGAGCGGATCACGGGGAACGTGAGCGAGACGCGCTCCGGCGGCGGCTTGGGGGAGTCGAGCTCCGCGACCACGAGGTCGCGCTGCTCGTGCACGGTCTGCTTGCCGGGGAACAGCGACGCGACGTGACCGTCCGGGCCCACGCCGAGCAGGAGCACGTCCGGCACCGGTGCCCGCAGGCCCTCGGGCGCGTGCGCGGCCAGCTCCGCACGGTAGGCGCGCGCGGCGGCCGCGGCGTCCGGGACCTCGGCGGACCGGGCGGGCACGGGGTGGACGTTGCGTGCCGGCAGCGCGTCGCCGAGGGCGTCGAGCAGCGCGTCCCGGGCCTGGGTCTCGTTGCGCTCGGGGTCGCCGTCGGGCAGGAACCGCTCGTCGCCCCACCACAGGTGCACCTGGGACCAGTCCACCGCGTGCCGCGCCGGGCTGGCGGCGACCGCGCGCAGCGTGGCGATGCCGACCGTGCCGCCCGTGAGGACCACGTGCAGCGGGGCACGGTGGGACTGCAGGTCGACGAGACGCGTGAGGAGGCGGGCCGCGGTCGCCGCCGCCAGCACCTCCGCATCCGGGTGGACGACGACGTCGGGGGTGGCGTGGGTGCTCACGGTGGACCCTTCGGTGGGGCGGCAGCGGGCGGACGTGCGGCGCGGGGCCGGACGCCGTGCGGCGTCCGGCCCCGCGCCGCGTCGGTCAGGCGTCGATGCGGGCGAGGCCCTTCTGCAGCACCTCGCCGTACACCTCGTCGGCGTCGAGCCGGCGCAGCTCCTCGACGAGGCACTCGCGCAGCTGCCGGATCGGCAGCGCGATGCGGTGCTCGGGCTGGTCCGGCTGGCGCAGGGCGGCCGTCTTGCCGTCCGGACGGTCGAGCACGATGTCGCCCGACTCGCGCACGAGCCGCACCTGCGTGATCGCCGGCGCACCCGGGACGCGCTCGACCTCGACCGGGCACTCCAGCGCCTCGGCGAGCCACGCGGCCATGAGGTCCACCGACGGGTGGGTGCTCTCGCCGATGACGACCGCGCGCTGGACCGGCTCGAACGGCGGCTGCTCGAGCGTCGCCGCGATGAGCCCGCGCCACAGCGTGGCGCGCGTCCACGCGAGGTCGGTGTCCCCGTCGCGGTAGACCGACGCGAGGCGCCGCAGCGCCGCACCCGCGTTCGCGGTCTGGCTCGTGTCCGTGATGCGGCGCTGGGCCATGCGCCCGAACGGGTGCTCGGACGGGTTCTCGGGCACGTCGTACGGCCACCACGCCACGATCGGCGCGTCGGGCAGCAGCAGCGGCATGACGAGCGTGTCCAAGTGGGACAGCACGCCTCCCGAGGCGCGCAGCACCACGACCTCGCTGGCCCCCGCGTCACCACCGAGGCGGATCTGCGCGTCGAGCACCGTCGAGCGCTCGTGCGGCCGCTCGGTGAGCACGATGATGCGGCACGGGTGCTCGTGGCTGGCCTCGTTGGCGGCCGCGATGGCCTCCTCCGGGTCGTGCGCGCCGACGTCGATGATGAGCGTGAGCACGCGGCCGAGGGCGACCGCGCCGCCCTGCTCGCGCTCGTCGATGAGCCGCTTGTTGATGTCCCGCGTCGTCGTGTCGGGCATGTCGATGATCACGGGAGCCTCCAGGCGCGCCCGTCACGGGCCATCATCTCGTCGGCCGACGCCGGGCCCCAGGTCCCGGCGCGGTACTCGTCGGGCTTGCCCTGCGACGCCCAGAACTCCGTGATCGGGTCGAGGATCTTCCAGGAGAGCTCGACCTCCTCGTGCTGCGGGAACAGCGGCGGGTCGCCGAGCAGCACGTCGAGGATGAGCCGCTCGTACGCCTCGGGCGAGGACTCGGTGAAGGCGTGGCCGTAGCCGAAGTCCATCGTGACGTCCCGGACCTCCATGGCCGTGCCCGGCACCTTGGCACCGAACCGCAAGGTCACGCCCTCGTCGGGCTGCACGCGGATCACGAGCGCGTTCTTGCCGAGCTCCTCGGTCGCCGTGGACTCGAACGGCAGGTGCGGCGCACGCTTGAACACCACCGCGATCTCCGTGACCCGGCGGCCGAGCCGCTTGCCCGTGCGCAGGTAGAACGGCACGCCGGCCCACCGGCGGGTGTCGATGTCCACCCGGATCGCCGCGTAGGTCTCGGTCGTGGAGTCGGGGTTGAAGCCCTCCTCCTCGGCGTAGCCGATGACCTTCTCGCCGCCCTGCCAGCCGGCCGTGTACTGGCCGCGCGCGGTGTGCCGCGCGAGGTCGCGGGGGAGGCGGACCGCGGAGAGGACCTTCGTCTTCTCGGCGCGCAGCGCGGCCGCGTCGAAGGAGACGGGCTCCTCCATCGCGGTGAGCGCGAGCAGCTGCAGCAGGTGGTTCTGGATCACGTCGCGCGCCGCGCCGATGCCGTCGTAGTAGCCGGCGCGGCCGCCGATGCCGATGTCCTCGGCCATCGTGATCTGCACGTGGTCGACGTAGTTGCCGTTCCAGATCGGCTCGAACAGCTGGTTCGCGAACCGCAGCGCGAGCAGGTTCTGGACCGTCTCCTTGCCGAGGTAGTGGTCGATCCGGAAGATGTCGTCCGGTCGGAACACCGAGGACACGATGTCGTTGAGCTCGCGCGCGGACCGCAGGTCGTGCCCGAACGGCTTCTCGATGACGACGCGCCGCCACGTGCCGTCCTGCGGCTGCGAGAGCCCCGAGCGGGCCAGCTGCTTGCAGACGACGGGGAACGAGCTCGGGGGGACCGAGAGGTAGAACGCGTGGTTGCCGCCGGTCCCGCGCGACACGTCGAGCTCCTCGACCGTGTCGCGCAGGCGGTCGAACGCGTCGTCGTCGTCGAACGTCCCCTGCACGAAGCGGATGCCCTCGGCGAGCTGACGCCAAGTCGCCTCGCGGAACGGCGTCCGGGCGTACTGCTTGACCGCGTCGTGGACGACCTGCTCGAAGTCCTGCGTCTCCCAGTCGCGGCGGGCGAAGCCGGTGAGCGCGAAGCCCGGGGGCAGCAGGCCGCGGTTCGTCAGGTCGTACACGGCCGGCATGAGCTTCTTGCGGGCGAGGTCGCCCGTCACGCCGAAGATGACGAGGCCGCTCGGGCCGGCGATGCGGGGCAGCCGGCGGTCACGGGGGTCCCGCAGGGGGTTGTGCCCCGCCTCGACCCGGGCCGGGCTCACTGCTCGCTTCCCGCGGCGGGCGCGGCGTCGCGCAGCCCGTTCTCGACCGTCTCGAGCAGCTCGCCCCACGACGCCTCGAACTTCTCCAGGCCCTCGACCTCGAGCTGCTCGGTCACCTCGTCGATGCGGATGCCGAGCTCACCGAGCCGGTCGAGGAGCGCGGTCGAGGCGTCCTGCAGCCCGGTGACCGTGTCGCCGCGCAGCACGCCGTGGTCGGCCACGGCCTCGAGGGTCTTCCCGGGCATCGTGTTGACGGTCCCGGCGACGACGAGGTCCTCGACGTAGAGCGTGTCGGGGTAGCGCGGGTCCTTGACGCCCGTCGACGCCCACAGGGGCCGCTGCGGCCGGGCGCCCGCCGCGGCGAGGGCCTGCCAGCGCTCGCTCGCCACGAACTCCTGGTACGCGCCGTACGCGACGCGCGCGTTCGCCAGGGCCGCCTTGCCGCGCAGCTCGTCGGCCTCGGCCGTGCCGATCGCGTCGAGGCGGGGGTCGATCGCGGCGTCGACGCGCGAGACGAAGAACGAGGCCACGGACCCGATGGGGTCGAGGTCGATGCCCGCGGCGCGCGCGCGCTCGAGGCCCTCGGCGAACGCGTCGAGGACCGCGCGGTACCGCTCGAGCGAGAAGATCAGGGTCACGTTGACGCTGATGCCCTCGGCGATCGCGGCGGCGATCGCGGGCAGCCCCTCGACCGTCGCGGGGATCTTGATGAACAGGTTCGGCCGGTCGACGGTCGACCAGAGGGTGCGCGCGGAGGCGATCGTGCCCTCGGTGTCCCGCGCGAGGCGCGGGTCGACCTCGAGCGAGACGCGTCCGTCGACACCGTGCGTGGCGTCGTACACCGGTCGCAGGACGTCGCACGCCTCGCGCACGTCGTCGGTGGTGATGCGCGCGACCGCCTCCTCGACGGACGCGCCGGCGGCGGCGAGCTCGCGCAGCTGCTCGTCGTAGGCGTCGCCCTTGGCGAGGGCCGAGGCGAAGATCGTCGGGTTGGTGGTCACACCGACGACGCCGCGCTCGAGCAGCCGGGCCAGGTCGCCCGAGCGGATGAGCTCGCGCGACAGGTCGTCGAGCCAGACGGCGACGCCGGCCTCGCGCAGCTGGTGGAGGGTGGTGCTGGCCATGGTCGTTCCCCTTCGTCCCACGACGGATGCGTGCGCGTGCGGCGCGGCGGGCCGTGCTGGGACGGCCCGCCGCGCCGGGTGTCAGGCGGGCAGGTCGCCCGTGCCGGACTGGTTCGGAGCGGCGCCGGACGCGGCGGGCGCCGCGTCGCCCCGGGCGGCGGCGAGCGACTCGCGGGCTGCCTCGACGACCGCCTCGGCCGTGAGCCCGAACTCGCGGTAGAGCGTCTGGAAGTCGGCCGACGCCCCGTAGTGCTCGAGCGACACGCTGCGGCCGGCGTCACCGACGATCTTGTGCCACGACAGCGCGATGCCCGCCTCGACGGACACGCGGGCGCGGACGGCCGACGGGAGCACCGACTCGCGGTACGCCTCGTCCTGCTCGGCGAACCACTCGAGGCAGGGCGCCGAGACGACCCGCGTCGGGACGCCCGACTCCTCGAGCGCCGTGCGCGCCTCGACGGCGAGCTGGACCTCGGAGCCGGTGGCGATCAGGACGACCTCCGGCTCGCCGTTTGACGCGTCGAGCAGCACGTACGCACCGCGGGCGACGCCCTCGGCCGACGCGAAGCCCTCCTCGCCGCGCGGGAACGTCGGGACGTTCTGGCGCGTGAGCACGAGGGCGGCGGGGCCGTCCGTGCGCTCGAGGACCGCCTTCCACGCCTGCGCGGTCTCGTTCGCGTCCGCCGGGCGGACGACGGCGAGGCCGGGGATGGCGCGCACGGCGGTGAGGTGCTCGACCGGCTGGTGCGTCGGGCCGTCCTCGCCGAGGCCGATGGAGTCGTGCGTCCACACGTAGGTGACGTTGACGCCCATGAGGGCCGCGAGGCGCACGGCGCCGCGCATGTAGTCGGAGAACGTGAAGAACGTGCCGCCGTAGGGGCGCGTGAGCCCGTGCAGGCGGATGCCCGACAGGATCGAGCCCATCGCGTGCTCGCGGATGCCGAAGTGCAGCGTGCGGCCGTACTGGTCGCCGGCGAACTCGTGCGTCGAGCGCTTGGCGGGGATGAAGGACGGCTCGCCCTTCATCGTCGTGTTGTTCGACCCGGCGAGGTCGGCGGAGCCGCCCCACAGCTCGGGCAGCACGGGCGCGAGCGCGGACAGCACCTGGCCCGACGCCTGGCGCGTGGCCACGGCCTTGCCGGCCTCGAACGTCGGCAGGGCGTCCGCCCAGCCCTCGGGGAGCTCGTCGGCGCGGAGGCGGTCGAGCAGGGCCTTGCGCTCGGGGTTCGCCTCGGCCCAGGCGTCGAACTTCTCCTGCCAGGCGGCGCGCGCCTTGGCGGCACGGTCGGCGAGGGAGCGGGTGTGGGCGAGGACCTCGGGGTCGACGTCGAACGACTTCTCCGGGTCGAAGCCCAGCAGCTCCTTGAGGCCGCGCACGGCGTCGCCGCCGAGCTTCGAGCCGTGCGAGGAGTGGTCGTCCGTCTTGCCCGGCGTCGGCCACGCGATGAGCGTGCGCACCCGGATGAACGACGGCTTGTCGGTGACGGCCTTGGCGGCCTCGATCGCCGCGTGGAGCGCGTCGACGTCCTCGCGGTACTCGCCGCCCGCGGTCCAGTCGACCGACTGCACGTGCCAGCCGTACGCCTCGTAGCGCGCGACGACGTCCTCGGTGAAGGCGATCTGGGTGTCGCCCTCGATCGAGATGTGGTTGTCGTCCCACAGGACGACGAGGTTGCCGAGCTCCTGGGTGCCCGCGATCGAGCTCGCCTCGCTCGTCACGCCCTCCTGGAGGTCGCCGTCCGAGGCGATGACGTAGACGAAGTGGTCGAACGGGCTCGTGCCGGGCGCCGCCTCGGGGTCCAGCAGGCCGCGCTCACGACGCGCCGCCATCGCGAAGCCGACCGCGGACGCGAGGCCCTGGCCGAGCGGGCCGGTCGTGATCTCGACGCCCTTGGTGTGCCGGAACTCCGGGTGGCCCGGGGTCTTGGAGCCCCACGTGCGCAGCGCTGCCAGGTCCTCGACCTCGAGGCCGAACCCGCCGAGGTAGAGCTGGATGTACTGCGTCAGGCTGGAGTGGCCCGCGGACAGGACGAACCGGTCGCGGCCGAGCCAGTCGGGGTCGGTCGGGTCGTGCTGCAGGACGTTCTGGTAGAGCAGGTAGGCGACCGGGGCGAGGCTGATCGCCGTGCCCGGGTGGCCGTTGCCCACCTTCTCCACCGCGTCCGCGGCGAGGACGCGCACGGTGTCCACCGCACGCAGGTCCAGATCCGACCAGCCCACGGCCGAGGCCAGAGGAGCCTTCGCGTTCACCACACCTCATTCCCGCCCCGCGCGAGCGGGACGTCGCTGTCGAGCGTGACCCGGCACGCGCGGGGGCGGCGTCCGGGGCGCGGCCCGTCGTCTCGTGAGACGGGCGGTCCTGCGCGTCGAGCCTATAGCGCACGGCCGAGGACGCGCGGCGAGGGTCCATTCCGTGGGCAAGCGCTTTCCGCGTGAGCGGCGCGTCCTGCTGCGACACATCTCACGCCCCCGTCGCGCGCCGCTCCCCGGCCCCTCACCCCGCCCGGCGCGGGGGAGACGTACCATGACGGTGCTCGTCCCCGCCCGTCCCCGCCGCTCACGAACGGATACCCCTGCGCGTGCGCCTCACCAGCCCGTCCCTCGACGCGAGCCCCGCCGTCGCCCCCGCGGCGCACGAGGAGGTCGCTGCGTCGACGGCGGTGGACGAGGTGCGGACCGTCGGCGGCCCGCCCCCGCGCGGGGTGCTCGCGCGGCTGCGCTGGACGGTCGGCCCCTACGTCGCGCTGACGAAGCCCCGGGTCATCGAGCTCCTGCTCGTCACGACCATCCCGACGATGTTCCTCGCGGCCGGCGGGTTCCCCCCGCTCGGCCTCGTCGTGGCGACGCTCGTCGGCGGTGCCGGGGCCGCGGGCGCGGCCAACACGCTCAACCAGTACCTCGACCGCGACATCGACGCGGTGATGAACCGCACGCGACGGCGGCCGATCGTCACCGGCCGGGTCACGCCGCGCGCCGCGCTCGTTTTCGGGTCGGTGCTGGGCGTCGTGTCGCTCGCCTGGCTCTGGATCGCGGTGAACCCCGCGTCGGCGCTCTTCACGGGCGCGGCGATCGCCATCTACGTGGTCGGCTACACGATCATCCTCAAGCGCCGCACGCCGCAGAACATCGTGTGGGGCGGGGCCGCCGGCTGCATGCCGGTGGTGATCGGCTGGTCCGCGGTGACGGGCGGCGTGTCCTGGTCGGCGCTGCTGCTGTTCGGCGTCGTCTTCTTCTGGACCCCGCCGCACTACTGGCCGCTGTCGATGAAGTTCCGCCGCGACTACGCCGCCGCGGGCGTGCCGATGCTGCCGGTCGTCGCGAAGGACACGCGGGTGGCGTGGGAGATGATCGCGTACACGCTCGCGATGATCGCCTGCTCGCTGCTGCTCGTGCCCGTCGCCGGCATGACGTGGGTCTACGCGGTCGTGGCCGCCGCCCTGGGCGTGTGGTTCCTCTGGTCGTGCGTGACGCTGCTGCGCCGCGCCCAGGACCCCCAGCGCGGTCCGCTCAAGGCCATGTCGGTGTTCCACGGCTCGATCACGTACCTGACGCTGCTGTCGGTCGCGATCGCGGTGGACGTGTTCCTCCCGCTCTGACCGGCGTCGCCGTGCCCGGCGCCGACGCCCTCACCACGGCCCTCGAGGGCTACCTCGCGCACCTGACGGTGGAGCGCGGGCTCGCGCCCCACACGCTCGCGGCGTACCGCCGCGACCTGACCCGGTACGTCGAGCACCTGCGCGCGACGGGCCGCACCGCCCCCGGGGAGATCACCGAGCGCGACGTGGAGGACTACGTCCTCGTCCTGCGCACCGGCTCGGACGGCCGGGCCGCGCTGTCGCCCGCCTCGGCCGCCCGCAGCGTCGTCGCGCTGCGCGGCTGGCACCGCTTCCTCGCGCTCGACGGCCTCGCCGCGACCGACGCCGCGGCGCAGGTGCGTCCGCCGGCGCAGCCCAAGCGCCTGCCCAAGGCGATCTCCGTCGAGGCCGTCGAGCGCCTCATCGACGCCGCCGGTCTCGGGGACGGCCCCGTCCCGCTGCGGGACCGCGCCCTGCTCGAGCTCGTCTACTCCACCGGGGCGCGCATCTCCGAGGCGGTCGGGCTCGACGTCGACGACCTCGACCTGACCCCCGGGCGCGCCGCCGTCCGCCTGCTCGGCAAGGGCAGCAAGGAGCGCGTCGTCCCGGTCGGCTCATACGCGGCCGAGGCGGTCGACGCCTACCTCGTGCGCGCCCGGCCGGCGCTGGCCGCGGGCGGACGCGGGACGTCCGCCGTCTTCCTCAACACGCGGGGCGCGCGGCTGAGCCGGCAGTCCGCGTGGGCGGTGCTGCGCACGGCGGCGGAGCGCGCCGGGCTGGACGGGGCCGAGCACGTCTCCCCGCACACGCTGCGGCACTCGTTCGCGACGCACCTGCTCGCCGGCGGGGCCGACGTGCGCGTCGTGCAGGAGCTGCTCGGGCACGCCTCGGTGACGACGACGCAGGTGTACACGATGGTCACGCCGGACACGCTGCGGGAGGTCTACGCCGCGAGCCACCCGCGTGCGCGGTGACGTCCGCCACGGTCCGGCGCGGCGCGGAGGGTCGTCGCTGCGGGCGTCCCCCGCTCGGGTAGGTTGTCCCGCGAGGTGAGCCCGGAGCGGGCCCTGGGGAGCAAGGTGAGCCGATGAGCCAGGAGACGACCGAGCAGCAGCTCGACGCGGTGGGGCGTCCGCTGCCCGACTTCCCCGTCCCGGCGCCGCTCGCGTCGCACGGCCCGGCGCGCGTCATCGCGATGTGCAACCAGAAGGGCGGGGTCGGCAAGACGACGACCACGATCAACCTCGCCGCCGCCCTGGCGGAGTACGGCCGCCGGGTGCTCATCGTCGACTTCGACCCGCAGGGTGCCGCCTCCGTCGGCCTGGGCGTGAGCCCGCACGAGCTCGACCGCACGGTCTACAACCTGCTCATGGAGCGCGACGCGCGCATCGAGGAGGTGCTGCGGCCCACGGCCGTCGCCGGGCTGGACCTGCTGCCCGCGAACATCGACCTGTCGGCCGCGGAGGTGCAGCTCGTCGGCGAGGTCGCCCGCGAGTCGGTGCTCTCCCGCGCGCTGCGGCCGGTCCTCGACGACTACGACGTCGTGCTGGTCGACTGCCAGCCGTCGCTGGGCCTGCTCACCGTCAACGCCCTGACCGCCGCCCACGGCGTCCTCATCCCGCTCGAGTGCGAGTTCTTCGCGCTGCGCGGCGTCGCGCTGCTCATCGAGACGATCGAGAAGGTGCGCGACCGCCTCAACCCCCGCCTCGAGGTCGACGGCATCCTGGCGACCATGTACGACTCGCGGACGCTGCACGCCCGCGAGGTCGTCGCGCGCGTGCACGAGGCGTTCGGGGACACGCTCCTGCACACCGTGATCGGGCGGACCGTGAAGTTCCCCGACGCGACCGTCGCGGCCGAGCCGATCACCGTCTACGCGCCGACGCACGCCGGCGCGGCGGCGTACCGCCAGCTGGCGCGCGAGCTCGTGGCGCGTGGCGACGCCGCCTGACGGCGCGGCCGTCACGGTCGAGGGCGCACCGGCCGCGCCGCCGAGCGGGGCCGGCGCGGACGCCGCGGCGTCGACGCCCGCGGGCACGCACGGCTTCGAGGTGCACCTCGACGTCTTCAGCGGCCCGTTCGACCTGCTGCTCGGCCTCATCGCCAAGCACAAGCTCGACATCACCGAGATCGCGCTGGCGAAGGTGACGGACGAGTTCATCGCGCACATCCGCGCCGCCGAGCGCGCCGCCGCCGAGGGCGGGCGCGACTGGGACCTGTCGCAGGCGAGCGAGTTCCTCCTCGTCGCCGCCACGCTGCTCGACCTGAAGGCGGCGCGCCTGCTGCCGTCCGCCCAGGTCGAGGACGCGGAGGACCTGGAGCTGCTGGAGGCCCGCGACCTGCTGTTCGCGCGCCTGCTGCAGTACCGCGCGTACAAGGTCGTGGCCGGCGACCTGGGGGCGCGGCTCGAGGCGGAGTCGCGCCGGTTCGGCCGGTCCGTGCAGCTCGAGCCGCACCTCGCCGCCCTGCTGCCCGAGCTGGTCTGGCAGATGGGGCCCGAGCGGCTCGCGGCGCTGGCCGCGCGGGCGCTCGCGCCGAAGCCGCCTCCACCCGGCGTCGACATCAGCCACCTGCACGCGCCGCCGGTGAGCGTGCGCGAGCAGGCCGCGGTGCTCGTGGAGCGGCTGCGCCACCAGGGTGCGGCGACCTTCCGCGCGCTCACGGGCGACGCGGACGAGCCCGTGGTCGTCGTGGTCCGCTTCCTGGCGCTGCTCGAGCTGTTCCGCGAGGGCGCGGTCGCGTTCGACCAGGTGACGCCGCTCGGTGAGCTGACCGTGCGGTGGACGGGCAGCGCCGACGGGGACGTCACGGTCTCCGACGACTTCGACCGCGCGGCCGGTGAGGTGACGGAGGACGTGCCGGGCGCGCAGCCCGTGACGGACGCGGACGTGGTGGCGATCGGCGGGGAGCCGCAGGCCGCCGGGGAGGGTGGGCGATGAGCGAGCAGGACGCGGCCGGCGTGCCGCAGACCGGAGCCGTGGCGGCCGACGAAGCCGGCGACGTCGGCGCGCCCGACGAGCTCGCGTTCGACGTCGACGCGCTGCCGGGCGGTGCGCTCGGGGCGCTGGAGGCGGTGCTCATGGTGGCCGACGAGCCGATCCCGGCCGTGCGGCTGGCGACCGCCCTCGCACTGCCGACCGAGCGGGTCGAGGCGCTGCTGGAGGAGCTCGCGGCCGAGTACCGGGGCGAGCACGGCGGCCGGCCGCGCGGCTTCGAGCTGCGCCGCGCCGGTGCGGGGTGGCGCATGTACTCGGCACCGGCGTACGGCGACGTCGTGGGCCGCTTCGTGGTCGACGGGCAGACGTCGCGGCTGACGCAGGCGGCGCTGGAGACGCTCGCGGTCGTCGCGTACCGCCAGCCCGTGACGCGCGGGCAGGTCTCGGCGGTGCGGGGCGTCAACGTCGACGGCGTCATGCGCACCCTGACGGCCCGCGGACTGGTCGCCGAGGTCGGCACCGAGCCGACCAGCGGTGCGGTGCTCTACGGGACCACGGGATACTTCCTGGAGCGGATGGGCCTGTCGAGCCTCGACGAGCTGCCCCCGCTGGCGCCCTACCTGCCCGATCTGGAGGCGGTCGAGGGCGTGGACACGACGGACGGACGAGAGGTCGGACCATGAGCGGCGGAGGGCGCGGGCACCGCGGACGCGGGGGAGCGCCGGCAGGCGGCGGCGGAGCACGGGGCGGACGGGGCCAGGGGGCCGGTCGGCCCGGTGCACGGCGCGGGGGCGCGGGTGCCGGCGGTCCCCGTCGACCCGCGCGCCGCCCGCAGCCGGCGGAGCCCGTCGACGTGCACGACCCCGAGGGCGTGCGCCTGCAGAAGGTGCTCGCGCAGGCCGGGCTCGGCTCGCGCCGCGCGTGCGAGGAGCTCATCGCCCAGGGCCGCGTGACCGTGGACGACCAGGTCGTGACCGAGCTCGGTGTCCGCGTCGACCCGCGCACCGCGGTCATCCACGTCGACGGCATGCGCGTGCAGCTCGACACGTCGATGGTGACCCTCGCGCTGAACAAGCCGAAGGGCGTCGTGTCGACGATGCACGACCCGGAGGGACGGCCGACGGTCGCGCAGTTCATCCAGAACCGCGAGGAGAGGTTGTTCCACGTCGGTCGTCTCGACGCGGACAGCGAGGGCCTGCTGCTGCTGACGAACGACGGCGAGCTGGCGAACCGGCTGTCGCACCCGTCGCACGGGGTGGCGAAGACGTACCTCGTCGAGGTCGAGGGTCGCGTACCGGCCTCGCTCGAGAAGCGGCTGCGGGCCGGCGTCGAGCTCGAGGACGGCACCGTGTCGGTCGACGGCTTCAAGATCGTGCAGACCACGCCCCAGGCGAGCCTCGTGGAGGTCGTCCTGCACGAGGGGCGCAACCGGGTCGTGCGGCGCCTGTTCGACGAGGTCGGGCACCCCGTCACGCGCCTCGTGCGCACGCGCATCGGCCCGATCCGGCTCGGCGACCTGCGCCCGGGCCGCACGCGCGTCCTCTCGCGGACGGAGGTCGGCTCCCTCATGACGTCGGTGGGGATGTGAGCGTCGCGACGACGGGTCCGGTCCGGGTCGTCGGCACGGGGCTGCTCGGCACGTCCGTCGGCCTGGGCCTGGCCCGGCACGGCGTGCCCGTGCAGCTGCAGGACCCCTCGCGCACGGCGCTCGCGCTCGCGCGCGACGTCGGCGCCGGGCAGCCCGCGTCCGCGGACGACGCCGAGCCCGTCCTCGTCGTGGTCGCCGCACCGCCGGACGTGACGGCCGACGCCGTGCGGGACGCGCTCGCCGCGCACCCGCGGGCCGTCGTCACGGACGTCGCGAGCGTCAAGGGGTACGTGCTGTCCGAGCTGCGGGCGTCGGACGTCGACCTGACGCGCTACGTCGGCTCGCACCCGATGGCCGGGCGGGAGCGCTCGGGCCCGTCGGCGGCCGTGCCCGACCTGTTCCTGGGCCGGCCGTGGGTGATCGCGGACTCGGGGTCGTCGTCGCCCGAGGCGCTGCTGACCGTGCGGCACCTCGCCGTCGACCTCGGTGCCGTGCCCGTCGCGATGGACGCGCACGAGCACGACGCGGCCGTCGCCGCCGTCTCGCACGTGCCGCAGATCGCCTCGAGCCTCGTCGCGGCCCGGCTGCGCGGGCTGGACGACGCCGCGCTCGGCCTCGCGGGGCAGGGGCTGCGGGACGTCACGCGGCTGGCGGCGTCCGACCCCGCCCTGTGGACGTCGATCCTCGCGGCCAACGCGGACGCGGTGCGCGCCGTGCTGGCCGGGCTGCGCGACGACCTCGACGTGCTGCTGGACGCGCTCGACCTGGCCGCCCGCGCCGACGGGCCGGAGTCCGTCGAGCTGGGCGCGCTCGCGGCGATCGCCCGGACCATCGCCGACGGCAACGCCGGCGTGGCGCGCGTGCCCGGCAAGCACGGCGGGGCCACCAAGCAGTACGCCGAGGTCACGGTGCTCGTGCCGGACCAGCCGGGCGAGCTGGCGCGGCTCATGGGCGACGTCGGCGCGGCGGGCGTGAACATCGAGGACCTGCGCCTCGAGCACGCCGCCGGGCGCCCGGTGGGGATGACGGCGATCTCGGTGCTGCCCGCGCGCGCCGAGCACCTGGAGGCCGAGCTGACGGCTCGGGGATGGAGGCTGGTGAGGTGAGCACCGTCGTGGCGGTGGACGGCCCGTCGGGGTCGGGCAAGTCGAGCGTGTCCAAGGAGGTGGCGCGCCGGCTCGGGCTGGCGTACCTCGACACGGGCGCGATGTACCGGGCGGCCACGTGGTGGTGCCTGGACCGCGACGTGCCGCTGACGGACGTCGCGGCCGTCGCCGACGCCGTGCGCGGCCTGCCGCTCGACATGGGCGTGGACCCCGACGACCCGACCGTGCGCGTCGGGGGCGCCGACGTCACCGCGGCGATCCGCGAGACGCGCATCTCCGCCGCCGTGAGTGCGGTCGCGACGAACCTCGACGCGCGCGCCGAGCTCGGCCGGCGGCAGCGCGCGGTCATCGACGACGAGCGCGCGGGCGGCTGGTCGCAGGGGCGGGGCGTCGTCGCGGAGGGCCGCGACATCACCACCGTGATCGCACCGGACGCCGACGTGCGCGTGCTGCTCACCGCGAGCGAGGAGGCGCGCCTGGCGCGGCGCGCGCGCGAGCTGCACGGCACCGACGACGCCGACGCCGTCGCCGCGACGCGCGACCAGGTCGTGCGCCGCGACGCCGACGACTCGACCGTGGTGCAGTTCCGGGTCGCCGCGGACGGCGTGGTGACGGTCGACTCCTCGCACCTGGACCTGCCCGGCACCGTGCAGGCCGTGCTCGACGTCGTCGAGCGGACCCTCGCCGGTCGACCGTGAGCGTCGGGCGCGACGCCCACCCCGCGCCGGCCCCCGTGCCCGGGTGGGCGCTGGGCATCGGGCGGTTCCTCGCCCACGGGCTCTGGGCCACGCAGGTGCTGGGCGCCGACCGCGTGCCGCAGGACGGGCCCGTGCTCGTCGCGGCCAACCACGTGTCGATCGTCGACGGGCCGCTGCTCGTGGGCGCCGCGCCGCGGGCGCTGCACGTCCTGGTGAAGCAGGAGATGTTCCGGGGGCCGGTGGGCGTGGTGCTGCGCAGCGCCGGGCAGATCCCCGTCGACCGCGAGATGGGCCGCCCCGCGCTGCAGAGCGCGCTGGCGGTGCTCCGGCGCGGGGACGCCGTCGGCATCTTCCCCGAGGGCAACCGCGGGCGCGGCGCCGTCGAGGACGCACGGGCCGGGATCGCGTGGCTCGCGGTGCACTCCGGCGCGCGGGTCGTGCCCGCCGCGATCCTCGGGACGCGGCGGACGGGGGAGTCGCTGGGGCACCTGCCCGGGCCGCGGCGCCGGTTCGTGGTCGAGTTCGGCGAGCCCCTGGACCTCGCGCGCGAGGGCGTCAGCCGCCGCGAGGCGATCGCGCTCGGGGCGCAGACCGTGCGCACCGAGCTCGCGGCGCTCGTCGCCGGCGCGGCCGCCCGCACCGGCATCGGGCTGCCCGACGACGACCCGCGACGCCGTCCCGCCTGACGCCGACGCGTCCCGTGGCGAGCCGCGGGCGGCGGACGGGGGAGAATGGCCGCATGAGCCAGCCCGACCCGACCCTGCCCGCGCCCGCCGCCGACCTCGACGACGCCGCTGCGGTGGACGAGACCACCGGGCCCGTCGCCGACCTCGACGAGACCGAGGAGGACCGCGCGCGCGAGCGCGCGCTGCGCGCCGGCCTCGAGGAGTACGAGCTCGCCGACGAGGACCTGGCGCTGCTGGGCTCGGGCGCCGAGGGCGACCTGGACGAGGGGGCCGAGGCGCCGCTGCCGGTGCTCGCCGTCGTCGGGCGTCCGAACGTCGGCAAGTCGACCCTCGTCAACCGCATCCTCGGGCGGCGGGAGGCGGTCGTCGAGGACACGCCCGGCGTCACGCGCGACCGCGTGAGCTACCCGGCCGAGTGGTCGGGCCGGCGCTTCACGCTGGTCGACACCGGCGGCTGGGAGGTCGACGTCGCGGGGATCGACGCGCGCGTCGCGCAGCAGGCGGAGGTCGCGATCGAGCTCGCCGACGCGGTGCTGTTCGTCGTCGACGCCACCGTCGGCTCCACGGACACCGACGAGCAGGTCGTGCGGCTGCTGCGGCGCTCCGGCAAGCCGGTCGTGCTCGTCGCGAACAAGGTCGACGGGCCCGCCGTCGAGGCCGACGCCGCCATGCTGTGGAGCCTCGGGCTGGGGGAGCCGCACCCCATCTCCGCCCTGCACGGGCGCGGCACCGGCGACCTGCTCGACGCGGCCATGGAGGCCCTGCCGACCGAGTCCGCGCACGGCGTCGTGCTGCCGGAGGGCCCCCGGCGCGTCGCCCTGGTCGGCCGTCCCAACGTGGGCAAGTCGTCCATGCTGAACAAGCTGGTGGGCTCCGAGCGCGTCGTCGTCGACGACACCGCCGGCACGACGCGCGACCCGGTCGACGAGCTCGTCGCGCTCGGCGGCAAGCCGTGGGTGTTCGTCGACACCGCCGGCATCCGCCGCCGCGTGCACCAGACGTCCGGCGCGGACTTCTACGCGTCGCTGCGCACGCAGGCGGCGATCGAGAAGGCCGAGGTCGCGGTCGTGCTCGTCGACGCGTCGCAGCCGATGACCGAGCAGGACATCCGGATCGTCCAGCAGGTCATCGACGCGGGCCGCGCGCTCGTCGTCGCGTACAACAAGTGGGACCTCATGGACGAGGACCGCCGCCCGTACCTCGAGCGCGAGATCGAGCAGCAGCTCGTGCAGGTGCAGTGGGCGCCGCGCGTCAACGTCTCCGCCCGGACCGGCTGGCACACCGACCGGCTCGTGCCGGCGCTGGAGCGCTCGCTCGAGTCGTGGGACACACGCATCCCCACCGGCAAGCTCAACGCGTTCCTCGGCGAGCTCGTCGCGGCGCACCCGCACCCGCTGCGCGGCGGCAAGCAGCCGCGCATCCTGTTCGCGACGCAGGCGTCGACCCGCCCGCCCCGGTTCGTCATCTTCGCGACCGGCTTCCTCGAGCCGCCCTACCGCCGGTTCATCGAGCGCCGACTGCGCGAGACGTTCGGCTTCGAGGGCACACCGATCTCCCTCTCGGTGCGTGTGCGGGAGAAGCGGCGGCGGTGACCGGGGCGCGGGAGGGAGCAGCGGCGGCGCGCGAGGCGACCGTCCACCTGCTGCTGCGCGTCGGGCTGCCGCGCGACCCCCGCGCGACCCGGCACCTCGGCACGTTCCTGGCCGTCACGGCGGCGACCGTCCTCGTCACGCGCGCGCTGCTCGCGGCGTCCGGGTACCCGCAGCTCGGGGGCGAGGGCCTGCACATCGCGCACGTGCTGTGGGGCGGGCTGCTCATGGCGGTCGCGTTCCTGCTGCTGCTCTCGTTCCTCGGACCGGTGCTCCGGCCGATCGGGGCCGTGGTCGGGGGCATCGGGTTCGGGCTGTTCGTCGACGAGGTCGGCAAGTTCGTCACCGACGACAACGACTACTTCTACGAGCCGACCGCCGCGATCATCTACGCGACCGTCGTGGCCCTCGGTCTCGTGGTGGAGGCGCTGCACGGGCGACGTCCGCGCGACCCGCGTGAGGCGCTGGCCGGGGCGCTCGACGACGCCGTGGCCGGCGTGGTCGGCGGGTTCACGCCCGACGCGCGCAGCCGCGCGTGGCGGCGGCTCGAGGAGGCCGGCGAGGTGCCCGGGGCCGCCGAGACGGCGGCGCTGCTGCGCGCCGTCCGCGAGGACCACGAGGAGCTGCCCGACCCCGTCGCCGCCGTCGCCCGCGGGACCGTGCGCGTGCTGCACGTGCTCGTGCGGGCGCGGTTCGTGCCGTGGGTGGCCGTGGTGCTGCTCGTCGGGACGGCCGGTGTCACCGTCACGCGCGGGCTGCTGGGCTGGGGGGAGCTCGGTGGGCTGTGGTGGGTGGCGGCCGGCGTCGTGGTGAGCGGCGCTGTCGGCGTCGCGTTCGCCGTCGTCGGCCTGCTGCGGGTCGGTCGCGACGCCGTCGAGGGGTACCGGTGGTTCCGGCGGTCGGTGCTGGTCAGCCTGCTCGTCACGCAGTTCTTCCTGTTCCGCCTGTCGGAGTGGGACGCGAGCTGGGGACTGCTCGTCGACCTGCTGCTGCTCGGCGTCGTGAGCGCGGAGCTGGCGGTCCTGCGCCGTGCGGCCGAGGAGCGGGGTGCGGCGACGGAGACGGGTGCCCGGACCGACGCGCTCGCGGCGGAGGCTCCCGCCGGCGGCGTGACGGGCGTCGCCGACACGGCCGCGACGACGGACGCGAAGGGCACCCGACAGGTGCGGTAGAGTTCTGGACGGCCCTCACGGGGGCCATCGGGCTGTGGCGCAGCTTGGTAGCGCACTTGACTGGGGGTCAAGGGGTCGCAGGTTCAAATCCTGTCAGCCCGACGTATCAGGCCTGGTGAGACGCGAGTCTCACCAGGCCTGAGGAGTCTCTGGACATGCTCGACCCCACGAGAACCCCGCGTTTTCGCGGCTCGACCCGGGGCATGCGGCGGTCGGTGCCGACGCTGGCCCACAGGGTTGTGCGCCGAGTCGTCTCGTCACCGCCTCGCTCGCACACCAGCCGGCATGGGCACCCATCCGCGCCGAGCCACCGAGCTGCAGCTCTCCGGCGCTGGTTCCGCCGGCCTCGAACCGCTCCTGACCACCGAGCCGTCGGCCGAGTACGTCGGCGTCCCTGTCGTCGTGAAGGAGCGCACCGAGCTGGTTCGCGGCTCGGAACGTCGGGGAGGCGTCCGTGGCACGGAGGAGACCGAGGACGTCCACCTGGAGGTTCTGCCGGGCGCCGGGCGGGCTCGGAGCGCAGGTCCCTATCCTGCGACCATGGCACTGCGCGCGCTGTTCATCGGCGGGACCGGCATCATCAGCACGGAGGCGGCCCGGCGGGCGGTCGCGGAGGGCGTCGAGCTCACCCTGCTCAACCGCGGGCGGTCGACGACGCGTCCGGTGCCCGACGGGGCCCGCGTGCTCCACGCCGACGTCCGCGACCCGGAGTCCGTCCGCGCCGCGCTGGGTGACCTCGAGTTCGACGCCGTCGTGGAGTTCACGGCGTTCACGCCCGAGCACGTGCAGGCCGACCTCGACGTGTTCGCCGGGCGCACCGGGCAGTACGTGTTCATCAGCTCCGCCTCGGCCTACCAGACGCCGCCCACCCACTTGCCCGTCGTCGAGTCGACGCCGCTGCGCAACCCGTTCTGGGAGTACTCCCGGAACAAGATCGCGTGCGAGGACCTCCTCGTCCGCGCGTACCGCGACACCGGCCTCCCGATGACGATCGTGCGCCCGTCGCACACCTACGACGCCACGCTCGTGCCGATGGACGGCGGCTGGACGGTCGTCGACCGGATGCGCCGCGGCCTGGAGGTCGTCGTCCCCGGCGACGGGACCTCGCGCTGGACCATCACGCACAGCGCCGACGTCGCGGTCGGGCTCGTCGGGCTCCTGGGCCGCGAGGAGGCGATCGGCGAGGCGTTCCACATCACCGGCGACGAGGCGCCGACGTGGGACCAGATCTACCTCGCGATGGCCCGCGCCGCCGGCGTCGACGAGCCGCGGCTCGTCCACGTCGCGTCCGAGGCGATCGCCGCCGCCGACCCGGAGCTCGGCGCCGGGATCCTCGGCGACAAGGCGCACACGATGATCTTCGACAACACGAAGATCCGGCGGCTGGTCCCGCAGTTCTCGCCCCGCATCCCGTTCGCGCAGGGCGCTCGCGAGATCGTCGCCTGGCACGAGGCGGACCCCTCGCGCCGGGTGGTCGACCCGCAGTTCGAGGCGCTCACGGAGCGCCTGCTGGAGGCCTACCGGCCCCGGCCCTTGTGACGGCTCGAGTCCCCGGCCGCCTCATCGGCGCGGCGAGCCCTGCCGTCCATACGACGCTCACCCGCCGCCGGCAGGGACAGCCGTGATGTGATGTGGCGATGAACCTGTCTCTCCACGCAACCAGGAGGCCGCCGCACCCGGGAGCGCCCGCGCAGGCCCTCGAGGCGCTGGTGCCGACGTCGCACTGGGGGTTCGGCGCATGAGCCGCGTCGTCGTGACCGGCGGGAGCGGCAAGCTCGGTCGCGCGGTCGTCGAGCACCTGGCGACGCACGGGTACGAGGTGGTCAACGTCGACACGGCGCCCCCGCCGGCGGGCCAGCCGGCGCTCTTCACCCGGGTCGATCTCACCGATCTCGGCGAGGTGACCGAGGCGCTCACGGGGATCGACGACCGGTACGACGGTGTCGACGCGGTGGTGCACCTCGCGGCCATCCCCGCGCCGGGTCTGCGCCCGAGCGGTGCGACGTTCGCGAACAACGTCGTCGCCACCCACCACGTGTTCAGCGCCGCACGCCGCGCCGGCATCAAGAACGTCGTCTGGGCGTCGAGCGAGACCGTCCTCGGGCTGCCCTTCGAGACGCCTCCGCCGTACGTCCCGGTCGACGAGGAGTACGCCGTCCGCCCGGAGAGCACCTACTCGCTCGGCAAGGCGGTCGAGGAGGAGATGGCCCGGCACTTCACGCGCTGGGACCCGGAGCTCAAGCTCATCGGCCTGCGCTTCTCCAACGTCATGGAGGTCGGCGACTACGCCGCGTTCCCGGGCTTCGCGGCCGATCCGCGCAGCCGGATCTGGAACCTGTGGGGCTACATCGACGCGCGCGACGGGGCACTCGCGGTCCGGCTCGCTCTCGAGAGCGACCTGCGCGGGTTCGAGGCCTTCATCATCGCCTCGCCCGACACGGTGCTGGACCGCCCGTCGGCGGACCTCGTCGCCGAGTACTTCCCGGACGTCCCCGTGACGCGCCCGATCGAGGGCCGCGAGACACTCCTCTCCATCGACAAGGCACGTCGCCTGCTGGGGTACGAACCGCAGCACACGTGGCGCGACGAGGTCTGAGGTCCTGCGCCCCGGGGGTGGGGCCGTCCATCGCGTCCTTCGTGTGCCCGGTGCTGCCGACGTCCATGCAGGGCGTGACCGCTGGGCACCGTGGACGACCGCCCGGTGACAGCGGGCGATGTCGCGCGCCTGGGGAGCCCCGCTGCGGTAGCGACGACGTCGACCTCCACGCGCGCACGGGTCCCGGACGGTGCCGCTCGAAGGCTGGGCCGGCGAGCTGGGACGCGTCCGTGCGCCGGCGGTCGATGGTCGGGAAGATCCGGCGACGCTGAGCCGTGGGTGCCCGCGGAGGGAAGCCGCCCGTCCGACGGGTGCAACGGGCACGGCGCGCGAGGCAGACCTGGGCTCGACGGTGGCACGCTGACCACCATGGACGACGCCTCGGACAGCCGTGCCGAGGTCAGCTGGGGGGACCTGATCGGCGAGATCGGCCTCGCGCGGGTGCGCCTCGACGTCGAGGTGCCGGAGATCTACCCGCTCACGATCGCGCGCGTGGGGGCGGACCACGGGCAGCTCGCTGCGGCGGAGGAGCGTCTGGGGCACGAGCTGGACCCCCTTCATCGTGCGCTGCTGGCGCACGCGAACGGCTGGGAGGAGTTCTTCGTCCACACCGACCTCCTGTCGACCGACCAGCTCGGCGCGCCCGGGGTGTGGTCCCGTGCCCGTGACCTGCTGGCGTACGTCGAGGAGGACTGGCCCCCGGGTACGTGCCGCCGCTCGACGACCTCGACGTCCTCGGGGCGAGCACGAGCAGCGGCGACATGTTCCTGCTGTGGCGTACCGGGCCGGTCACCGACGGCGGGCACCCGGTGCTGTGGCTCGGGTCGGGGCAGCGGGTCGAGCAGTGGGCGAACGTGGCGCTGATGCTCGCATCCGTCCTCGCGTACACCCGCAGCACCGTCGACGACGTCGTCGGGAGGCGACCTCCGTTCGACCGCTTCTAGGAGGGGTTCACCACCGCCGCCAGGACTGAGGCCGGTCCGGCTCAGGGCGCAGGCCGTCGGGGCCGCAAGCGGCTCAGCGTCGCGTCCAGGAGGGCGTCGACGTACTCGTCCGTCACAGGGCCGCTGCGCAGCAGCCACCGGTTGAGGACGGGGCCCCAGATGATGTCGATCGCCACGTCGAGATCGAGGTCGTCCGCCAGCTCACCGGCCTCCTGCGCGCTGCGCAGGCGCTGTCGCTTGGCGTCGCGCAGGGGGCCGTCGAGCCGTTCGTGGTACGAGGCGGCGAGCGCCTCGTCGTGCGCGACCTCGGTCGCCAGCGCGCGCATCGGCTCGGACAGGCGCGGGTCGTTCAGCTCCGCGACGGTCGCCTTCAGCACCAGGGCGAGGTCGGCACGCAGGTCGCCCGTGTCGGGGAGCCGCGGCCTCTCCCCGCTGCTCGTCTCGCTGAGGAGCAGGAACGCGTCGAAGAGGACGGCGGCCTTCGAGGGCCACCACCGGTAGATCGTCTGCTTCCCGACGCCGGCCCGCGCGGCGATGCCCTCGATGCTCAGCCGGGCGTAGGGGACCTCCTGGAGGAGGTCGAGCGTGGCGGTGAGGACGGCGCGGCGTGAGCTCTCGTTGCGGCGGCCCGGGTCGGGGTTCGGCATGGCGACAGGGTAGCGCGAGCGAGACGAGACGTTGCGTATTGCCATACCGGGCGCAGATGCCCTACGGTCGAGGGCAACGAGACGCGACGTCTCGTCTTACTCCTGGGAGAGCCGATGACTACGTCGACAACCGCCACTCGGACCTGGTTCATCACGGGCGCCAGCCGCGGCATCGGGCGCGCCCTTGCCCGGGCAGCGCTCGAGCGCGGCGACCGCGTCGTCGCCGCGGCACGGACGGCGACGGCCGACGTGTTCGACGCCCGGCACCGTGAGCGGGTCCTCGCACTGCGCGTGGACGTCACCGACAAGGGCGCGGTCGACACCGCCGTGTCCGCCGCCGTCGACCACTTCGGACGCCTGGACGTCGTCGTGAACAACGCCGGCACCATGTCCACGGGCATGGTCGAGGAGTTCTCCGAGGCGCAGGCGCGCGCCCAGCTCGAGGTCAACTTCTTCGGCGCGCTGTGGGTCAGCCAGGCGGCGATGCCGCACCTGCGCAGGCAGGGGTCCGGGCACGTGCTGCAGGTCTCGAGCATCGCCGGGCTGGGCGGCTTCCCGAGCACCGGCCTGTACAGCGCGAGCAAGTTCGCGCTCGAGGGCATGAGCGAGGCGCTCGCGATGGAGGCGGCTCCGTTCGGTGTGAAGGTCACGATCGTGCAGCCCGGCGGCTACTGGACGGACCTCTACACGAGCATGACGTCCGCGACGCCGCTCGACGCCTACGACCCGTTGCGCACCGAGCTCGAGCGGCAGTGGGCCGAGGGGTCCGTGGACAGCGACCCGCGGCTCGCCGCCGAGGCGATGCTCACCGTGGTCGACAGCGACGAGCCCCCGCTGCGCCTCGCCCTCGGGAGCACGACCTACGACCTCGCGCACCACGTCTCCCGGCAGCGGATGGAGACGTGGTCCGCCTGGGAGGAGGTCAGCCGCGCCGCCGAGCACGCCGTGGCTCAGCCCGGCACCGTCGGCTGACGGGCGGCAGGGACCCGCGAGAGCGACCACGACCCGTGGAGGAGAGACCCCGCGCTCTCCACCACGCGCGCCGGTCACCGCTCGGCGACTGCGGTCACCGAGCGGTGAGGTCGGTGCAGTAGACGTCGTGGTCCGGCAGCCGACCGGTCGTCAGGAACGCCACCGTCGCCTCGTCGACGCAGGCGGAGCCCTGGTGGAAGACGTAGTGCCCGCCGTTGTCCGCGCCGACGAAGGCCGCTCGCTCGCCCAGGACCTCGTCCAGGCCGAGGCCGTCCTCCCACGGTGTGGCGTTGTCCCTGCGGTTCTGCAGGATCAGCACGTTGCGTGGTCCGCTGTCGGTCACGCGGACGGGCTCCTCGACGGGCTCCGGCCAGAACGCGCACGCCCAGATGTTGGCCGGCATCCCCGCGCTCAGCGGCCAGGTCGCACGGTCCTCGGCGGTGCGGCGCGCGTACTCGTCGACGTCGTCCGACCACGGGGCGTCGCCGCAGGTCAGCGCGAGAAACATGGTGGCCTGGTTGTCTGCCGGCACGCCGGGGGCCGACGGCGGCGCGGCGAACACCTGCTGCAGGACCTCGCGGTCCGCCTCGGTGAGCGTGCCGTCGGCCAGCCCGGCGGCGGCCCTCCAGAACTGCGCGAGCACCGGGAGGGTCTCGTCGTCCAGCAGGAGGCTGTAGGTGACGGTGCGCAGGACCGCCCCCGTCAGGGTGAGCCCGGCACCGGGGACGGGCGCAGGGGTCCGGTCGAGGCGGTCGGCGAGTGCGAGGTAGGTCCGGGTCACCTCGTCGACGGTGCCGCCCAGCCCGAGCTCCGCGTGCCGCGCTGCGGCGACCCGTGCCGCGTCGGGGAAGCGCTCCGACATGGCCTTGCCCCAGTTGTCCGTCGCGTGGGCCCAGACCTTCGTGGGGTCGACGTTGCCCTCGAGGACCATCCGGTCGGTGCGCTTTGGGAACAGCGACGCGTAGACCGCCCCGAGGTAGGTGCCGTAGGACTGTCCCCAGTAGGAGACCTTCTCCTCGCCGAGCGCCGTACGGATGCGGTCCATGTCGCGGGCCGTGTTGGCGGTGGTGAAGTGCCGGAGCTTCTCGCCGGCGTTCGTCGAGCACCGTTCGGCGTCGCTGCGGGCGTCCTCGACGTTGGCCGTGATCGAGCCGTCCGCGGCCGGGTACGGGAAGAGGCCGGCAAGCGA
Organism: Cellulomonas sp. JZ18; assembly: GCF_009720485.1. Classification (NCBI taxonomy): domain Bacteria; kingdom Bacillati; phylum Actinomycetota; class Actinomycetes; order Micrococcales; family Cellulomonadaceae; genus Cellulomonas; species Cellulomonas sp. JZ18. Next base: position 1,856,231 of record NZ_CP045245.1, read on the forward strand.
CGGGTCGTCGAGGCCGCAGCTCTGCGGGGTGCTGTGCGCGACCCCGCGCGGGTCGAAGCCGATCAGGTCGTACGCCGCCAGCACCGACGGTGGCAGGGTCGGCGCCACGACCGCCGGTGTGTCCAGGCCCGGCAACGCGGGGCCGCCCGGGTTCAGCAGCAGAACCCCGCGGCGGTCGCGCGACGTCGCCGTCGGCAGCGTCGACACGGCCACCTCGACGGTCTCGCCACCGGGGTCCCGGTAGTCGAGCGGAACCGTCACCGTCGCGCACAGGAGCCGAGGGTCGCGACCCGCCCCCTCGGCCGGCGCCGGGCACGTCCCCCAGGCGATGGGCGGTGTCGCGTCCCCCTCGCCGGCGGCCGGTGGTGCGTCCTCACGCGTCGCCTCCGCCTCCTGCGCGGGACCGCACGCCGCCACCGCGGCGACGGTGAGCGCCACCGCGACTGCCACGTCGCGGACCCTCCGGGGCAGACCGGCTCCCGCCGGCCGCTGCACACTCGTCATCGCCCTCGTCCTCCAGCTCTCTGCGTCCCGCGACCTGGTGTCGCCGTCGCCGGAGAACCTACGGAGGACGAACGCGACCGGAGTCCCCCCGGTGTGGACACCTCTCGTGGTCCTCATGGGGGACAGCGGCCCCCGCGCGTCGCACCGTCCCGCCGTGACCCGGCCCGCAGCGCGGGTGCCGCGAGCAGGTCTACGCCTCCATCCCGCGCCAGACGACGTCGAACGCCGCGCGCAGCCGGGCCTGCGTGGCGGCGTCGTCGAACCGGTCCCCGCGGACCACGACCTGGTAGTACGCAGCGCCTGCCATCGCGTCGAAGCACGCGGCGACGTCCAGGTCGGCCCGCAGGACGCCGCGCTCGACGCCGGACCGCAGGGCCCTCTCCAGGGGCGCGCGGCGCAGCGCCACGTGCGACGTCCAGTACGCCTTCTGCAGGGCGCGGTCGCTCATCACGAGCCGGATCCGCTGGCGGAAGCGCGCCTCCGGGTAGCCGACAGCGGTCACGGACGTCGGGCCGCCGAACATCGCCGCGTACACCGTGGCTCGCAGGTCGCCGTCGTCCGGGAGCTCCGGCGGCACTGTGCGCCCGACGTCGAGCGCGGCGGCGATGAGGGTCGTCAGGGAGGGCCAGCGCCGGTAGAGCGCGGCCCGGCTCACGCCGCTGCGGGCGACGACCCGGGCGACGGTCACGTCCTCCTCCGCGTCGATCAGCGCGAGGGTGGCGGCGACGATCTGCCGGTCGAGCTCCTCGTCGCGCGGCCGGCCGGGGCCGCGACGGGTCACGTCCCCGGCCGTGCTCGTGCCCGTCGTCATGCGGCCAGCGCCCGTGCCCGGAGCCGGGCGGTCGTCTCGGCGCCGAGGCCGGCGTCGCGCAGCGGGGTGAGCGGGTCGCCGTGCCGCTCGCGCAGCCGGGCGAGCATGAGGCGCATCGACACCTCCATCGACCCCTCGAGCAGGTTCGCCGTGCCGAGGACGTCGGGGTCCAGGTCGAGCGCGGCGAGCATCGCGCCCATGAGCGGCCGCGTGCGCGCCATGACCGCCGGCATGTTCGCCGCCGTGCGGCCGTAGTCCGCGACCACCGCGTCGTCGTCGGCGCCGAGCGCCAGGAGCAGCGTGGCGGCGAGCACGCCGGTGCGGTCCCGGCCCGCCGCGCAGTGGAACGCCGTCGCACCGGTGGTGTGCGCCATGACGGCGAGCGCCGTGACGAGCTGCGGAGCGGCGTCCTCGACCATCCGGACGTACATCTCGCCCATGCCCTCGTGCGTGAACCCGCCGGCGACGGAGTCACCGACGCTCGCGATCAGCGGCAGGTGGTGGTAGCCCACCGGGTGCGCGGCGAGGGGACCGCGGCCGGTGACGCGCACCTCCGCGGGCGACCGGAGGTCGATCACGGCGGTGAGCCCTGCCTCGACGAGCGCGGACGCGTCCTCGGCGGTGATCGTCGAGAGGTCGTCCGCGCGGACCGCGAAGCCCTCCCGGACGCTCCCGCCGTCGACCGGGATGCCGCCGAGGTCGCGCAGGTTGACCGGCGCACTGAGGGCGATGTCGGTGGTCGTGGTCATGTGATCCTCCTCCGGATCAGGGCGCTGCCCTGGTCGATCACCGTGACCAGCACGATGATGCAGATGGTGATGGCGCTGAGGTGCCCGTAGTCGTACATCCGCATCGCCGTGGTGAGCTCCAGACCGATGCCGCCCGCACCCACGAGGCCGAGGATGGTCGCGCCGCGCACGTTGCCCTCGAAGAGCAGGAGGGTGTACGAGACCAGCAGCGGCGCCGCCTGGGGCAGCACCCCGTACTGGACGACCTGGCGCCTCGGCGCACCGACGGCTTGCATGGCGACGACCGGGCCGCGGTCGACGGCCTCCATCGCCTCCGCGAAGACCTTGCCGATCGACCCCAGCGAACCCAGGGTCATGGCGAGGATGCCCGCGAACGGGCCGAGGCCCACGGCCGAGACGAACATGAGCGCGAACACCAGGTCCGGGACGGACCGGATGACGTTCATCGCCCACCGGGCCGGGTAGTAGAGCCAGCGCGGCGCGATGTTCGAGGCCGCCGCGACGGCGACGAGCAGCGACAGCACGGCGCCGAGGACGGTGCCGACGACCGCCATCTGCAGCGTCTCGACGAGCAGCTCGACGATGATGCCGAGCTTCGAGAAGTCCGGCGGGAACAGGCGGGACAGGAACTCGGCCATGTTGACCGAGCCCTCGCCGAGCTTGACGACGTTGAACTCCGCGCCGCCCATGGACCAGAGCAGCACGGCGGCGGCCAGCGGGAGCCCGACGAGGAACCGCGTGCGCGGGACCGCGAACGCGCGCTCGAGCCGGGCGCGCTCCTCGGGTGGCAGCGGAGGCGGTGCCGTGCGGCGGGCCGGGGTGTCAGAGGTCGTGGTCATGTGCGTCGTCCTGCTCCTCGTACAGGGCGGCGAGCGCCCCGGCGTCGGCCTGCGCGACGGGTGAGTCCACGAGCACCCGCCCGTGCCGCAGGCCGACGACGCGGTCCGCGTGCTCCAGCGCGAGGGGCAGCACGTGCAGGCTGACCAGCACGGGGATGCCGTCCTCGGTCGCGATCTGCCGGAGCAGGCGCAGCACCGACCCGGCGAGCCGGGGGTCCAGCGACGCGACCGGCTCGTCCGCGAGGATCACGCGGGGCCGCTGCATCAGCGCCCGGGCGATCGCGACCCGCTGCTGCTGGCCGCCGGAGAGCGACCGGGCGGGCTCCTTCGCCTTGTCCGCGATGCCCACCCGGTCGAGGAGCTGCATCGCGCGGACACGGTGGGTGCGGGAGAACCCGCCGGCCACGTTGATCGCCCCGGCCTCGTGCAGCGCCCCGGTGAGCACGTTGGTCAGCACGCTCAGCCGCGGGATCAGGTGGAACTGCTGGAACACCTGGCCGACGTCGGAGCGCAGGGCGCGCAGGCCGCCGCGCGGCAGGTCCGACAGGTCGTGCCCGGCCACCCGCACCGTGCCGTGGGCGATCGGGGCGAAGCCGGTGAGGCTCTTCATCAGCGTGGACTTGCCCGACCCGGAGGAGCCCAGCAGCGCGACGGTCTCGCCGGCGCGCACGTCCAGGTCCACCCCGTCGAGCACGACGTGCGCGTCGTAGGCGACCCGCAGGTCGCGGACGGTGACGAGGGGGAGCGCCGGCACGTGCGTCGGGGCCTCGAGGACGGTGGCCGTGGCCGTCACCCGAGGTCCTCGAGCTCGACGCCGGCGACCGCGGCGATGTCGGCGAACGACGCGAACGCGCTGGGCTCCGGCGCGATGACGACGTCCAGGCCGGCGAACGACCCGTACGCCCCCAGCGCCTCGGCGTTCCCCGCCGAGAAAACCCGGGGGAGCGCCTCCTCCAGCAGCGTGCGGGTCTCCTCGTCCAGGGACTGCCGGGCGAGGACCGTGCCCTGGATCGCCATGGACGGGCTCTCGCCCACCGCCCGCCACTCGCCGTCCGCGAACGGGAACACGGGCGCGCCCATCTCCGTCAGCATGACGGCCGTGCACGCGGCGTCGACCTGGCCCTGCTGCAGGGCCGCGAAGCTGCCCTCGTGGCCGCCCGAGAAGACGGCCTCGTAGTCCTCGCCCTGCTCCAGGCCGGCCTCGTGCAGCATGTAGACCGGCATGAAGTAGCCGGAGCTGGAGGCCTGGTCGGCGAAGGCGACGGTCCTGCCCGCGAGGTCCTCGACGGTCCGGACGGGGGAGTCGTCGAGCACCACGCAGGTGGACACGGGGTCGTCGCTGCCCTCCCAGGCGAGCAGCGCGTCGACCTCCCCGGTGTTGACGGCCAGCGCGGAGGGGAAGCCGCTCATGATGCCGATGTCGACGTGGTCGGCGCGGATCGCCTCGACGACGCTGAGGTAGTCCGGCACGTCGGTGACCTCGACCTCGCGGCCGGTCTCCTGCTCCAGGAGCTCGACGAGGGCCTCGACGGGGTTGACCTGGGTCGGGTCGTCCGAGACCGGCAGCGTGGCGATCGTGATCGGCGCGTCCGCGTCGGCGGGCGCCGCGTCGGCGGTGGCGTTCTGGCACGCGGCCAGGGTGAGGGCGGTGATGCCGAGCATGCCCATCGCGGGGAGCGAGTAGCGGCGCATCGGGGTGGCCTTTCGGGAGGGCGGGGCCTCGGGAGTTCCGAGAACACCGGTACTCCAACCGCTCCAGGTGACCGCGAATTACGAGACCGCCGGACTCGCGACCGAACGGTCGGTGAACAGTGGCGGGAGCGACGCGCTCGAGACGCCGGAGGCGGGGGCTGCTGCACCCAAATCAGCGGCCGCCCGCACCGGTGCCGTCGACCGGGAGCGTCCGCCCGCGACCCGACGTGAGGCTCACCCGGAGCCGTTCGAACCAGCGGCGCTGGACGACGAGGAGGTCGCGACGGACCGCGCCGGCGCAGGCGTCGAGCACCCGGTCCCGGTCGAGGGTCCCGTCGGCGACCAGCAGCTCGATGCTCGTTCGCCAGCCCTGGCCGGGCTCACCGCGGTAGCGGTCGAGGTACGCCAGGTTGACGCGAGCGGACCCGGGCACCTCGAAGATGCGCCAGGACGTCGTCTCCCGCAGCTCGTCGTCCTCCCGGAGGGCGTCGCACACGAGCGAGGCGTCGAGACCGCCTCCCAGCGCGTTGACCATGGCGAGCACGTACTCGTCGTCGTGCTCGAGCGAGTACTCACCGTGACGCTCGCGCCACCGCACGACCTGGAAGTACGGCTCCCACACCTGTGTCGTGGCCAGCGCGTGGACGAGGCCGCGGCCCGTCCCGTCGCCCATCCGGTCCAGGTCGGGCACGAGGTGCCGAAGGTGTCGAGGCGCCTTCGACGGTGACGCTCCGAGGGCCCGCCGCACGCGCGCCATGCTAGGTGTGCGACGGGGGTGCCGGCCGTGACGTCGCCGTGCCGGCGCCCACGGTGACGGGCGCCGACACGGTGGAGTCAGGCGGGGTCGAGGCGCAGCAGACGCGTGCCGTGCGGCTCCACGGCCAGCCGCAGCCAGTCGCCGTCCGTCGCGACCGGCTCCCCGGACCACAGGTCCGTCGCCCGCCACCCGCGGGCGGCTCCGACGTTGCCGAGCTGCACGTCGACCACGGCCGGTGCGTCGCCGAGGTGGAAGACGGCGGCGTACCGAGCGGGGGACGTGGTCGACCGTGCACCCCACAGGACCAGCTCGCCCTCGCGCAGCACCTCCCGGTTGTCCGTGGAGTGGCGCAGCACGTCCAGGACGGCGTCGTTCGTGAGCAGCGCGATCGTCTCGGGCGACGACGTCGGCAGGTCCCCGCCCATCATGAGCGGCGAGCGGGCCATGACCCACAGCGTCACGAGCGTGCGCTGCTCGGCGGCGGCGAGCAGGCTGTGGCGGTCCTCGCCCCGCTCGGCGCGGATGCCGATGTGGCCCAGCGGCAGCATGTCACCGTCCGGCCATCCCGCCGGCGACGCGAACGGCGCCCACCGCGCCAGGCGTGCGAAGTTCGCCTCGACGTCCTGCCACCGGTCCCACAGGTCGTCGCAGACGCGCCACATGGTCGCGTGCGCGCGCAGGTGCTCGAGCCGCGTGGTCGCGACGTCCCGCCCGGGGGACAGGCTGAGCTCGATCGGCCGCCCGCTGCGCAGGATCGCCAGGGCGTAGGCCTCGATGTCCGCCCGGCGGTACGGCCAGAGCATGTCGTCGGCCTTGACGAAGTCCACGCCCCATCCGGCCAGCTGCGCGACGGCCGAGTCGTAGTACGCCTGGGCGGCCGGGTGGCTGTGGTCGAGGCCGTCGTTGTCCGGGTTCCACTCGCACCGCTCGCCGGGGTCGGCGACGTCGCGGGCGGTCGCGTCGGTGCCGAGGACCGGGAGGTCGCGTTCGGTGGCGACCCGCGGGATGCCCCGCATGACGTGGACGCCGAAGCGCAGGCCGAGCGCGTGCACGCGGTCGGCCAGCGGACCGAAGCCGGCGCCGCCGGCGGCCGACGGGAAGCGGTTCGGTGCGGGCTGCGGACGGCCGTGGTCGTCGACGACGAGGGGCGCGCCCGCGTTGTAGCCGTGCGAGCGTGCCGTCGGGTCGGACCACGAGATGTCGACGACGACGGTGTCCCACCCGTGGGGCAGGAGGTGCTCGGCCATGAACTCGGCGTTCGCGAGCACCTCGTCCTCGGTCACGGTCGTGCCGTAGCAGTCCCAGCTGTTCCAGCCCATCGGCGGCGTCGTCCGCGGTGCCGGCCAGCCCGCGGACGGGGCGCGGGCGGGGTCGGGACGCGTGGTCAGGGGCTCGGCGCGGTCCTCGTCGACCATGCGGGTTCCTCCTCGTCTCGTCCCGCAGGCTAACCGGACCCGGCACCTATGCTGTGCCGGTGGCCCCCACCGCTCGCGACGTGGCCGCCCTGGCGGGCGTCTCGGTGAAGACCGTGTCGCGGGTGGTCAACGGCGAGCCGCACACCCGTCCCGAGGTCGTGCAGCGGGTGACTGCGGCGATGGCGGAGCTCGGCTGGACGCCCAGTGCGACCGCCCGCAGCCTGCGCACCCGCCGCACCGGTCTGGTCGGGATCGGCGTGGCCGAGCTGCGCCGGCCGTACCTGGCGACCCTGGTCGAGGCGCTCGTCGCGGAGGCGGACCGGTGCGGCATCCCCGTCGCCGTCGAGCCCACCCACGGCGACCCCGAGCGGACCCGTGCGCTGGTCGACGCGCGCGGCCGCGTGTTCGACGGCCTCGTGCACATCGGCCCGCCACCCGCCGCGATCGCGCTCCCCGGGGCGCTCACCGACCGGCCGGTCGTCGTCGTCCAGGGCGGGGCGGCCGTCGACGGGGTGGACCGCGTGGACGAGGACGTCGACGAGGCGATGGCGCTCGCGGCGCGGCACCTGGCCGTGATGGGGCGCCGACGGCCGGTGCTGCTGGGCGGCGACCGGGCGCGGCGCCCGGACGAGGACCCGCACGCACCGTCCGCCGCGATGCGGGCGGCGCTCGCGGGCGCGCGGCTCGACCCCGACGTCGTGCCGGTCGTGCCGGTCGAGGGCGTCGCGGACCGACGAGCGGGCGCGGACGCCGCCCGTCGTGCCGTGGCGGAGCATCCCGGGCTCGACGCGCTCCTGTGCCTCAACGACGAGGTGGCGCTCGGCGCGCTCGCCGCCCTGAGCGCCCTCGGCGTCGACGTGCCTGGCCGCGTCGCGGTCGTGGGGCACGACGACCTGGACGACGGCCGGTTCTCGACGCCGTCGCTCACCACGGTCGACCCGGGGCCCGCCCGGTTGGCGCGCGTGGCGCTGGAGCTGCTCGGCGACCGGCTGGCGGGACGCGGGCCGCAGCAGCCGCGGGCCGTCACGCTGCCGGTGCACCTCGTGCGGCGCGAGTCCACGCTCGGCGAGGTCGCGCCGTGAGGCGTCCGACGCTCGCCGACGTCGCCGCGGTCGCGGGCGTGTCGGCGAAGACCGTCTCGAACGTGCTGCTGGGACGCAACGAGGTGTCCGAGGCGACGCGACGGGTGGTGCTCGCCGCGGTCGCGGAGAGCGGCTACGAGGTGAACCTGGCCGGCCGTGGTCTCGCGTCCGGGCGCACGGGGCGCGTCGCCGTCGTGGTGCCGAACGTCTACCAGCCGTACTTCGCCGAGCTCGCCGAGCGCCTCATCCTCGCGCTCGAGCAGCACGGCCTGACGACGATGCTGCGGATCGGGCACGACGAGGCGGCCGAGCGCGAGGCGGTGCTGGGCCCGCGCACCCGCGACGTGGACGGCGTGGTCTTCTGCCCGCACTTCGTCCCCGACCCGGACGACGTCGCGACGCCGCCGCGTCCCGTCGTCCAGCTCGGCGGCCCGCCCACGCGCAGGTGGGACTGCGTCGTGATGGGGGAGCGCGAGGGCGGGGAGGCCATCACCCGCCACCTGCTGGAGACGGGCAGGCGACGCATCGCGGTCGTCTGGAACGGCGCCCCCGGTGCGACGCCGACGGACGACCGGTTCGCGGGCTACCTCGCGGCGCTCGAGGCGTTCGGCGTGCCGCACGACCCCGCGCTCGTCGTGTCGGGGTCCGACTGGGACCGGCGCGCCTCCGGGTACGAGGCGATGGTCGGGCTGCTGCGCTCGGGCGCGTCCTTCGACGCGGCGCTGTGCGTCAACGACGCGATCGCGGCGGGCGTGCTGCGCGCGCTGCACCGCCACGGCGTGCGCGTCCCGGACGACGTGGCCGTGACCGGGTTCGACGACACCGACGAGGGCGAGTTCACCGTCCCCGCGCTGTCCTCGGTCAGCCCGCAGCAGGAGGAGATGGTCGCGCACGCGGTCGCGATGCTCCTCGAGCGCATGGCCGGTCACGACGGCCCGCCCCGTGAGGTGCGCACCGGGGCGCACGTGGTGCTGCGGGCCTCGTCCGCGACGTCCTGACCTGCGGTGCCGTCCCACGGGCGACGGCGGTGCCGCCACTCGCCCGCGGCCGTGGTGCCGAGGCCCCGACCGGCGTCGGGGCGGTGCGCGCCGCGCCCCCGGGGCGATCCGGACGAAACCCCGTCCTTGTCTCGCTATTGACAACGCTGAAGTAGCGCGGCCACGATCGACCCGCGCCCACGAGGACGCACGGCTCGCACCGCACCACCAGCACGACGGCCGCCCCGTCCCGGGCCGCACGTCGCGCACCCGCCGGCCCGGCACCGTCGCCGGGCGCGGTCCCCGCGCCGGTCGTCCGGTGCGTCGCAGCCGTCACCGCACGCCCGTCTCGAGGAGGAGACCATGGCTCGCACCACCCGCTCCCGGCGGACCCGCACGCCGGGCCAGGCGCACGGGCGCCGCACGCTCACGACGACGACGGTCGCCGTCGCCGCGTCCGCCCTGGTCCTCGCGGGCTGCACGGGCGGCGACGACGACGGCGGGGAGGCCACGGGGGGCGGCGGCGAGGAGCTGAGCGTCCTCGTCGTCAAGCACCCGCTCACCCGCGCGATGACCGACATGGCGTGGGTCGCCGAGCTCGAGGAGGCGGCGGACGTCTCGATCTCCTGGGAGGAGGTCACGGCGGACTGGGACCAGAAGAAGTCGACGATGCTCGCCGCCGGGGACACCCCCGACCTCATCATCGGCGTCAACGCGATCACCGACGCCGACCTGGCGACCTTCCGCACGCTGTTCGAGGACCTGAGCGACGACCTCGACGCCATGCCGAACGTCCGCGCGATGCTCGAGGAGGTCGACGGCGCGAAGGAGATGGCCACCCAGGCGGACGGTGCCGTCTACGCGCTGCCGAGCTGGAAGGAGTTCTGGCCGCAGGCGATCACGCGGCAGTACATCAACCAGCAGTGGCTGGACAACCTGGGCCTGGCGATGCCGACCACGTGGGACGAGCTGTACGACGTCCTGGTCGCCTTCGAGGAGCAGGACGCGAACGGCAACGGCGACCCGGCCGACGAGATCCCGTTCGACTGGTCGCCGGTCGGGACCACCGGCTACGGCTACTTCCAGCCGACCGC